>DATBID010000139.1:0-4675 GCA_036557125.1 Bryobacteraceae bacterium
TGGATTTACGAAGAGCCCGACGAATAGGTTCGGCGTATCAGATTCAACCCGCCCGCCGCCTGGCTTTCAATTCTTGAAGCAGGCGATCGATCTCGCCCTGCTTCTCCATTTGCGCAAAGCGGCCCTCCACATCGTCCTCGAGCAGTTCGGAGGTGGCTTCGGCAACGGCTTCCTTTTGCGCCACTTTGTCTTTCATTCGGTCGAAGGCCGCGGCGTGGGTATCAGCGCCCACCGTCCTGCCGGCCTCGCCCGCTCTGTGCACCGCGCGAGTGCGGCGGTGCTGGGCGATCAGAACCTCGCTTTTGGCCCGTGCCTCTTCCAGTTTCTGCTGCAGTTTGAGCAGCGCGCTCTTTAGGTTCTCGACCTGCGTCTTCTGGTCTTCCACCTGCTGGCGGAAGCTTTCGGCCATTTGCTTGTAGCTCATCGAGCGTTCGATCGCGGTTCGCGCCAGTGTGTCGTCATTTTTGTCGACGGCCATTTCGGCCCGGCGGCGCCACTGCCGCTCGTTCTCCTCGTTTTCCTGCTGTTTCTTTTCCAGCACGTGCTGGTCGGCAATAGCCACCGCGACTTGCGTTTTCACCTGCAGCAACTGGTTCTCCATGTCGAGAATCACTTGCTTGATCATCACTTCGGGGTTTTCGGCTTTATCGATCAGGTCGTTGAGATTGGCCCGGATCAGCGTGGAAACCCGTTCTAAAAGTGCCATGATAAGTACTCCTCTCTTTACGCTTGCGCGCCTTTGGATAATGTGTTTTCAGACCCGTTGGCCGCCGGCCGGGGCGTCTTGTCCCCGATCAGGCGAACCTTCGACAGTAATTCATGGAGCGGCATTCCCGAGAGCGTTTCGAATAGCGCGGGAATCTGCGCCGCCATTTTGGTCATATCACCCGTAATCTTGTTCATCCCGGCGGAGTCGCCATCGCCGGTGGAAATCACGGTGATGCGGTCAACGTTAGCCAGCGGCGCGGCCAGAGCCTTCACCACGTCAGGCATGCTGGAAATCAGCTTGTCGACGATGGCCGCCTGGTTGAACTCCTGATAAGCTTCTGCCTTCACGTTCATAGCCTTGGCTTCGGCCTCGCCCTTCTTGAAGATAATTTCAGCTTCGGCTTCGCCCTGCGCGCGGATAGCAGCGGCTTTACCTTCAGCCTCCATCGTCAGGCGTTGCTTCTCGGCTTCGGCCAGGGTTTCGATGCGGCGTCGCTCGAATTCCGCCTGCTTCAAAACCGTGGCGGTCAATTCGCGCTCGCGGCGCTGGATTTCCGCCTCCTGCACCTTCACCTCGTGTTCTTTCTCGACTTGGTGAATGGTGACCTCTTCGGCCCGCACCTGCTGCTGCATCACGTTGGCCTGGATCTCGTAAGCTTTATCCGCCTGGGCCTGCTGCTTCTTCACCATTTCGGCGTACTCAGCCTTTTTGATTTCCAGATTGCGCTGCGCCTCCGCCTGGCTGGCAAGCGAGAGCGTTTCGGCCAGCACCCGCTCCTGGTCGGCTTTGGCTTTGGCGATAGCGGCTTCGCGCGATGCTTCGGCCCGTTTGATGGCCGTATCGCGCTCGGCTTCGGCGGCGGCCACATCGGCATCGCGCTTGATGCGCGCGACATCCGGCCGGCCCATGTTGCTGATGTACTCGTTCTTGTCGCGGACCTCTTTAATGGTGAACGAAACCACTTCGAGGCCCATCTTGTTCATATCGTCAGCGCAGGTCGAGCGCATGCGGTCGCCCACCATTTCCGGCTGCTTGACAATCTCTTCCACCGTGAGCTGGCCGATGATGCCGCGTAGGTGACCTTCCATCACCAGCCGAATCAGCCCTTCGCGCTCTTGCGGAGCCTTCGTCAGGAATTGCTCGGCCGCGGTAAGGATCGATTCGGGATCGGATTTCACTTTGATCTGCGCCACCGCCTCCACCGTGACCGCTACGCCCTGGCGTGTGTACAGATCCTGCTGTGGCGCGACATCGAATGACATCAGCTCCAGCGACAGGCAGCGGAAGGTTTCGACCATCGGAAAAATGAAGGTCCCGCGCCCCTTCACCACGCGCGTGCCGCCCAGGCCATAAACGATCACGGCTTCATGCGGCCCTGCCTTACGGAACATCTTGGCGAAGGCCATGACAATGAAAAGCAGAACCAGAACCAGCAGCGAAACGATCATCCAGATTGGGTACGCCATAATCTACTTCCTTCCACTTCCTTCCATTTACCTGTGACCAGTGAATCCGTTACCATGATCCGAAAGCGCCCATATCAGAGCCGCGACCGTTAGGGAGCGGTCTAGCCCCTGTCCCTACGGATCGACCCACGGCTTTACGTAAGCAATCCCCTTCTCATACCGCGTGACCATCACTTCAGCGCCCTTGGGAATAGCCAAACCATCCTCGCTCCGCGCGCCAGAAACCCGCCGTGTGCCTTCCTGCGAATAAATCAGCTCGCCGGTGCCGTCCTTGCGGATGGGAATGCTCAGTTTCCCGAGTACGCCCACCATGTCGTAATCGGCCGGATCGAGCGGGGCCTCGTGCGCGAACAGTACCTTCGCCAGAAACCAGAACACCCCTGTCGCCGCCGCCAATCCGGTAATCGTGGACAACGCCAGAGCCGTAACAAACCACAACATCGAGTAGCGTTCCAGCAGGTAACCCACGCCGCCGAACCAGGCCAGAAATGCCGCCAGCGTTCCGAAGTTAAACCAGGGAAGCTGGCCGGCCGATCCCCCATGCGGCATGTGCAAGCCGTGCGGCAGATGCATATGTGGCAAGTGCAGATTCAGATGGCCGGTGCCCGCCAGCAGCGCCAGCGCGCTCAAACCAAATCCCACCAGGAAACAGACGAGATAGAAATCCGCCCAAGTCATGCTTGTCTCCTTGCGCCGACCTTTCGTTTCGCCGGCGTCCCCGGTTTCAGCACCTCCATCAGCCGCTCCGCCAAACCTGGGTTTTCCAGAATCGTGCCCAGCAAAATCAAGCACAGCCGCGAATCGGCGTGCCGCGCCACCGCCAGCAAAGCGTGATGCAATTCCGGGTTCCGCCGGAAGCGCTCGGCCCCGCTCACCAGCCACAAATCGACCTTGTCCTCCAGTGCGCCGACATCGGAGATCAGCTCATTCTGGTAACCTTCGGGGTCGTCAACCAGGTAGCCGGGATGGACTTTGAAAAACTTCGCCAGCAACATGCGCGACGAGTTCGTCAGATGCGGCCGCGCGCCGTTTTCGATCTGCGAAAGATAACTCTGGCTGATCGACTTGCCCAGCTCCTTTTCCACCAGTCGGCAAACCTCGAGCTGCGAAAGCTCCCGCCCGGCGCCGCGCAGCGTGCCTTCCACTTCGCGCAGATACCGAAGTTTTTCGCCCAGTTTCATATCGCAATCTGTAATTACAGTATTGCAAATTGCGATGGTTGTCAAGAGGAGATGTTCTAAGGTCTTGAGAGGTGCTGAATGAACACTTTCAGATCGTTTGATGGAATCCGGATCGCTTACCAGGACGAAGGTAAAGGTCCGGCCGTCATTCTCCTGCATGGAGGGTATCTCGATGGGCTGGGTCAGTTCGGAGATTTCGAGCGTATTCTTCCGCTAGCGGAGAGGCGGCAAGAGATGTTCCGAGAGGTGTTTGGGACAGCCCTCCCGCTTCCGAATCCTCCTGTCGAGGGAAGGCCCGGCTTGGTCCGGGCATTGCTGGCGGCAGGTGCGCGCACCATCTTGCCGGATATGCGCGGTTTCGGCGCCTCTGACAAACCGCAAGAAAAAACGGCCTACGAAAATTCAGCGATGGCCCGAGACGTCGTAGCGCTCATTGACCACCTGCGTCTAGCCGACGTGGATGTGATCGGTTTCTCCATGGGAGCCGGCACCGCCGCAAGGTTGCTCCTCTTGCGCCCTCCCCAGGTGAAGGCTGCGATTCTCGCTGGGATCGGGGACTACGCCATCGAAGATCATGTAATGGAGTTTCCCAAGAATTGGCCGGTTCCGGACTCCGTGCCTCGTCCGATTACCGCTCGCGTGTGGTTGGAGGAAGGAGCAAAAATCCTGGAAAAGGGCGAAATCGTTCCCGGACACCTCGCCTCGGCGAATCTCATAGGCGCTCGCGTCACGGGAACCGATCCGAAGGTGATGGCGGCCGTCATCCGTGGTGCGCTCATGAATAGTCTGCCTGCTGAAGCCCTCCAACGAATCGATATACCGGTCCTCATACTCAATGGGAAGGCAGATGCCGCGAACCTGAAGATCGACGGGCTTCTCAAAGCAATCCCCACCGCGCGCGCGGGCGAATGTGAAGGTGACCACGGCTCCACACCTTATCAGCCAACATTTCAGCAGGCCGTGGTCCAGTTTTTTGAAGAGCAATGGCGGCTGCGCGGATGCATGCCGGCAAGCGGAAGGGTTTAAGGGACGGCTGGTTGTGGGGCCGGGCTTTCTGTCAAGGATGGGCCTACGGCCCACGAAGTTTCATGAAAACCCGGCCTGAATCCCGCCAGCATCCAATTAGATGGACCGGAGCGGTGGAGATCGAGGCGGCAGTGGATATGTCAAGGCCGACAGCCTGTCTGATCCGGAGCGTGCGTTGGAACGAACAAATGCGCGCCGATGGTGACGCTATTGCTCATCTGTGGCAGCGCGAAATGGTGCTTAAGATTTCCCGGTACGCTTCCCCTCCGGTCCATTAGAAGGAACTATGGAAG
>DATBID010000140.1:0-10841 GCA_036557125.1 Bryobacteraceae bacterium
CTCCGCGGTACACAGAGAATCCCATGCGGGTTCGACGATACCTTATCGACTACCGGCCGCGCAGCAGCGACCAAGCCAGCAGCACCCACCCGGCAATGAATGCCAGACCGCCGAAGGGGGTGATCGCCCCCAGTATGGGAATTCGGGTGATCGCCAGCGCGTAGAGGCTGCCCGAAAATAGCACGATTCCCACGCTTAGCAAGCCGCAAACCCAGGAAGCTTGCGATTGCGTCAGAAAACCGGACTTAGGCATTATGGAAACAATCAACAGTCCCAAGGCGTGGAAGAAGTGGTACATGACCGCTGTTTCATACACGCTCCGGGAATTGGCATCGAGCCGGTCACGCAGGCCATGCGCTCCGAAAGCGCCCAGGATCACCGCAACCGCTAGCGCCGCCGCACCCGTAGCGCTCCAATTCATCAGTTGGCTCCCTCAGTGGGACATCGCATAGGTAACGTAATTCACGCCAATGCGAATGCCCAGTGCTGAGAATTTCTCCGGATACTGCGGGTTATCGGCGTGCTCCCAGGAATCGCCGAGATCCATATCGAAGCACATGGCGACCATCACCCGCCCTTTATCGTCATAGATGCCGCGCCAGTGGGGCACCTTGCCATCCTGCTCCCACATCCGGCCGGTTTCGAGATATTGCGCGCCGGGGACTTGGTATCGATCGTCCAGATCGTAAATAATGTGGAAGATCGCATCGTTGCTAGGAATCTCCACTATTGGCCGGTCCGGGAAAATCTTCTGCATAGTGGCGGCGAAGATTTCCCATTCGACGGTGCCGTGGAAATCGTCACACATGAAGAAGCCACCGCGTAGCAGGTATTCGCGCATGGCGCGGACCTGAGAATCGGTGAGGTTCCAGTGGCCCACTTCTACCCCGTAGAGCCACGGCCAGTCCCAGACCTCGTTATCATCCAGGTTGACGACTTGTTCGGCGGAGCGCACGTGAATGCGCGTGAGCCGGCGCAAAGCTTGGGAGAAATGGCGATCGGACCTTGGATAGTCCATGGTCCAGTTGGAGGCGCCGAGCCGCCAATCGCCCAGGAACGCGAAACCTGGTGTCGGAATCAGGAGTTGAGTCGGCGTGCCCCGCCAATAAGGGCCTATTGGCGGGTACATCAGGCGCGCGAATGCCCATTCCGTTTTTTCCTGGTAGTCCTTGGGTATGGGATAGCTTTCGTATTCGACGCCGGGGTATTCGCGCCACGGCTGAATAGCGTAAAGCCCGGAAATCGTCAGCAAACTTCCGGTGGCAATGATCGCAGCGCGGCGTAGACGGGAGCCAAACACAACTTTCCCCTCAGGATAGCACCCGGACATGCGCGCGGCCTTTTATTGAAGCGGTAAGCGCGGCCACTGCGTCTCAACCGGCAAGCCGGGCCGCTTCCCTGCCTGTCTGCTGATCGGAAGCCAACGATTCGTACCGCCGCAAATATTCTCCGATCATGCGCTGCGCATGGAACCGCTGTTCGGCCACGCGGCGGCACTCCGCCGGATCAATGCGATCCACGTTGCGAATGGCTTCGGCCATCTCTTGCGCGTCGTTCACCAGGAAACCGGTGCGGCCGTGTTCCACGATGTCCGGCAGCGCCCCGGAAGGAAAGGCAATCACCGGAGTGCCGCAGGCCAACGCTTCCATCGAAACCAGAGAACTGGTCTCGGGCACCAGGCTTGGCACCAGCAGACAGCGGGCCGCCGCCAGCCAGAGGCGCTTGCGAAAGAAGCCAACCGGTCCGATGAAGCGATCCTCCCCATTCAGCCGGGGCGCCAATTCGCGTGAGAAATACTCCTGATGCGCGCGATAGCGGAACACTTCTCCCGCTATGACGGCCGGTACGCCCGCCTGGCGCGCCGCATCGAGAGCCAGGTGGAACCCTTTTTCCGGACACACGCGCCCCAACACAAACGCGAAGTTGCGCTTCCGCGGGGTGAAAGGAAACCGCTCCACCGGTACGCCGTTTTCAATCGGCTCGCACAGCACGGGGCTGGGCGGGCAATTGCGGTATTGCGCCTTCGAAACGCAATTGAGCCAGGTATCCGGCCGGCCCAAGTGATAAACCGATTCCGGGTACCAATCGGGCGGCAGATGCAGGGTAACCAATACGGGCACTCCTTGAGGCGGCAGGTAGGTGTGAAAATCGAGCGAGTGCATGTGGACCAGGTCGAACCGCCAACGCTCGAGCGCGGAACGGATCAGCTTGCGATAGAGTTCCTGCGCGGCCCTGTGGACCGCATGATCCAGTTCGCCCTTCGGAAGGGGCGCCTCCAGCAATGTGCCCGCCACCGAGGAACCTTGGCAGGCTATTACTACGGAGCGGTGCCCGCGGCACACCAGCGCGCGGTCCATCATGGAGAGGATTTGCTCGGAACCGCCGGCTGCATCCGCGCTCACAGGCGCCAGGGGATAACCAACGCTCAGCACGCTGAGGCTCATGTGCCGGCAGCCACCAGTTGCTGCAACGCTTCGGCCGCCAGGCCGCGCCAACGCTCTCCCGTCATTCCCCAGTCGAAGTTTTCGTAAAACAGCTTGCCCGGGTGGGGCGGTTCGGTGAAGCTGTAGACGGGCGCGGCACGGAAGCGTTCCACATCCAGAGGAAATTGCCGAAGCATTTCGAGCTGGGTAGCAAAGCAATCCACCATCTGCCGTTTGCGCTCGCGCTCCGGATTGGTCAACTGCACCGCTTCGCCGGGCTCGCTCTCGATGAGAAACTGGCTCACCTCCATGCCGCCATCGCGCGCGCGGTAAGCAGCATGATACGAAGTGAATTCGTAAATATCGGGCGCGGCCTCGACCAGAGCGCAGGCGGCATGCACGGCAAACGCCGTAGCATCGTGGTCGGGATGGCCGCCCTCGTAGGCGTGAGTCAAAATCGCCCCCGGGCGTGCCTGGCGCATCACGTCTGCGATGCGGCTGGCGAGGCCGGTCAGATCCAGCGAGGCTTCCTGATCGGGAATCTCAAGCGATCGCATCTGCTCCTCCCTGATTCCCACCAGCTCCAGCGCGTTCCGCAACTCCATGCGCCGGGCCTGCGCGTAATCCTCGCGCAGTTTGAAGCCGGCGGCGCGCGCATAAGCCAGGTTCGCCGGAGCGCCATCGGTGACGTGCAATATCAGCGGCTCGCGCAACCGGCCCAGGAGACCCGCGCAGCCGATGGTTTCGTCATCGGGATGTGCCGTCACCACGAGCACCCGCCGGGCTTTCAACGTCTTTTCAATGGACATAGGTTTTCATTGGCTTAGGGGGCAGAGCGAAGCAGGCCGCCAAAGCACTAGAGCTGTTGCCCTCCCGCTATCTCGACCGGTAAGCTCAGCGCGGCTTCCAGAATGTTTTCGAGTTCGGCCGCTCTGTGGCGGGCCGTGTGAGCCGCCAGCGCCCGCTCGCGGGCTGCCCGCCCCATCCGCGCCAATTCCTCCCCGCCCATTTCGAGCGCATCCATGACGTGCCCGGTGGTTCGCGCAACCAGAATCTCCTCGCCCGGTTCGAAGAAGTAATCCAGGCCTTCCCACTCGTCACTCACGATGGGGGCGCCGCACGCAGCGGCTTCGAACAGGCGCGCGGAAGGGCAATAGCCCAACTCGGCCACGGCTTTGCGCGTTGCGTTCAGCGTCAGTTTCGCCGAGCAATAAAAGGCGGGGTGCTCCGCCGAGGGCACGTGCGGAATGAACGCAATGTTTTCGAGCCTGGGAAAGTCGCTTGGATATTGCGGCCCGCCGATAACAAATCGCCAATCAGGCCTGCGCCGCGCCGGCTCCAGGAATAACACGTCCATCGTCTCCTGCCGGCCGGCCGAGTAGCTTCCGAGGAACGAGAGAGCAGAGCGAAAGCGCGCTTCCGGTTGAGCGGGATGGTGGATTTCCGGATCGACCGAGGCGTATAACGGCGCGACGTGCCGCGCTCCTAGTTGCGTTTTGAGCTGCTGCAGCGCCGCGCCGCCGGTACAGCTCAGCACCAGATCAAAATCGCCCAGCCCCCGCTCGGGAATGTAGGCGACCGGCCGCCCTACGCGCAGCGCTTCAAGCGTGGTCCCCGTATCGAAATCGTAGAAGCAGCGGATGCGCGCGGCCGAGTCGAGCACCTCTTCCGTCGCCGGGATCGCGTCGGGGCAGAAGGACGTCACCATAGCTACGTCCGCTTCTGCCAGGCGCCGGCGAGCCGTGTCGCGCACGTCTTGCCAATTTGGGTAGAGAATCAGTTCCGCGTCCGGCAGTTCCCACAGATCGCGATGCGCTGCGTAAAACGGCTGATCGCGTTCGAAGAAAATCACGTGGTGGCCCAGACTGGCCAGCGCGCGAATCAACCCGCGCCAACTCGTCGCGTGCCCATTGCCCCACGACGAACTTACGGCCAAACCGAAAACCACCAACTTCACACATTCAGCATGCCAAAAGCCTTGGAAAATCGGCATCCAATCCGGTGTGGTTCGAAACCAGAGCGCCGATGACAAAGGTACATACTGGAACAAATGACCACGTTCTATCTGATTCGACACGCGATGAACGACTACGTGGGCAAAGCTTTAGCAGGTTGGTTGCCGGACGTACATTTAAACGCGGAAGGTCGGGAACAAGCCGCTCGGCTGGCCAAGGCACTGGCCGGCGTGGGGTTCACGCATATCTATTCGAGCCCGCTCGACCGCGCACTCGAAACCGCGGCGCCCCTGGCGCAGGCAGCCGGTCTTTCCGTTCAAACGCGTGAAGAGTTGGGCGAAATCCGGACCGGAGACTGGACCGGCAAAACATTCGCCCAACTGGATGCTGACCCTGAGTGGAGAATCTACAATCAATATCGCGCCGGCGCGCGCGTACCCGGTGGCGAGCTGTTGGTGGAGACTCAGACGCGCATGGTGGCCGAAATCACTCGGCTGCGGCAGGCTCACCCGCGCGGAAAGGTCGCGATTGTGAGCCATGCCGACCCGATCCGCGCCACGCTGGTGTTCTTTCTGGGTATGCCGATCGATTTCTTCCAGCGCATCGACATCCAGCCGGCATCGTTCAGCGTGTTCAGCCTCGAAGACTGGGGGCCACTGATTTCGCAAATCAACGCAGCGGCGTGAATTGGGGTCAAGGTAAAATTAAGGGCATGAGCGGCACGGCAACGCTGATTTCACTCGACGAATACCTGAACACCTCGTACGAACCCGACATGGATTTCGTAGATGGCGTGCTTGTGAGCCGCAATGTGGGGACGCAGAGACACGGGCTTTTGCAGTTAATTGTTGGATCGTATTTTAGACAATTCCGGCAAACTCATAATATTGACGTCTTCGCTGAAACCCGCTTGCGGGTTGACGCTGCTAGCGGACGGCATCGGATTCCCGACGTCACGGTTTTGAAGAAACCGTACCAAAAAGGGAAAGTGGTAATCGACTCTCCGGCTGTCATTGTAGAGATTCAATCGCCAGACGATACCTTTGATGATATCGTGGAGCGCTGCTTGGACTACGATAAATTAGCGGTTCCGGATATCCTGGTAATGGACCCAGATCATCATCGTGCGTGGTCCTTTCAAGACGGAAGTCTTACATTACTTTCCGGGGACTCGGTTACACTTCATCTGCAGGACATCGTGTGTCCGTTTGCGAAGTTGTTCACGGAATTGGATGAGGATTAGATGGTGTTCCGAATCAATGCCCTCGCTTGAGCCTGCCCGCAATACCGCCGTACCTTCAGCGCTGGCTCAAGCCGCCATCTACTGCCAGCACTTGACCTGTAACGAATTCCGAGGCTTTCAGGAAATAGACAACGGCATCGGCGATTTCTGCCGGCGTTCCGCCGCGCCGCGCGGGTGTCACTTCGATGAGTTGCTTGCCGCGCTCGTCGATATCCTCGAAAGGGATCACTCCAGGGGCCACTGAATTTACCGTGATTTCGGGCGCGAAGGCTTTGGCCAGCGCGCGCGTGAGCATGATGGCGCCTGCCTTCGAAGCACAGTAGTGCGCGTGCTCCGCCCAAGGCCGGATGCCACCCAGCGAACTGATATTGACAATGCGCCCGCCGCCGGTTTGCCGCATCAGACGGGCGCCCTGCTGGCAGCAGAAGAATACAGCTTTTAGGTTCACCGAGTGAATGAAATCCCAGTCGCGTTCCGTGATAGCCAGCGGGTCGAAGCGAGTGAAGCGGGCCGCGTTATTGACCAGGCCATCGAGCCGGCCGAGGCGCTCCTCCACCTCCGAAAACATGCGGACAATTTCAGGAACACTCTCCAGGTTCGCGCGGAACAGTTCCGCGCCGCAGGCCTCTTCCGCGGTGCGGCGCGCTTCGGCTTCGGAGCGATGATAATGAATCGCGACATGCGCACCCTCCTGAGCCAGGCGTAGGGCGATGCCGCGGCCGATGCGCTTGGCTGCACCGGTGACCAGCACCACACGGCCTTCGAGGTTCATGCCAGCGCTTCTTCTCTGACGGTGATGTGGCGGACGTAATCGAGATCGAGATCGTAGCCAAAACCGGGAGCGTCGCGAATCTCGATCGTCCCGCGGGGAGTGACTTCGACCGGCGGGTGAATGATGTCTTTGGCCCAGTACCGCCGGCTCGCGGAGACATCGCCGGGCAGAACGAAATTCGGCAACGTGGAAAGTGCGATATTGTGCGCGCGCCCGATACCCGATTCCAGCATGCCGCCGCACCATACCGGCATGCCCGCTGCCTGCGCGCAATCGTGTACCCTTCGGGCTTCGGCGAAGCCGCCCACGCGGCCAAGCTTTATATTGATAATCCCGCACGCTTTGAGCCTCGCGGCCTGCTCGACATGATGGGCCGCGCGGATCGATTCATCGAGACACAGTGGCGTGCGCAGGCTCTGCTGCAACTGAGCATGATCGATGATGTCGTCATGATCGAGCGGCTGCTCGATCATCATCAGGTAGAAATCGTCGAGGGGGCACAGGCGTGGGGCATCGGCCAGCGTGTAGGCGGAGTTCGCATCGGTCATCAGCTTGATCGAGGGGAAGCGCTCGCGCACCTGGCGCACCACTTCCACATCCCAGCCGGGCTTAATCTTGATTTTGATCCGCTGGTAGCCTGCGGCGAGTTCGCGCTCGATCGTGTCCAGCAATTCCGGCACGCTGTTTTGAATGCCGATGGACACGCCACAAGGGATCTCACGGCGCGCGCCTCCGCCGATTTTGCGCCATAGCGGCACGCCTTCCATCCGCGCCTGAAGGTCCCAAACTGCGGCTTCGAGGCCTCCTCGAGCCATCAAGTGCCCGCGTATATGATCGGTGACCGGCGCTATTTCTTCTGCGCTCGTGAATGCTCGGCCGAGCACCTGCGGCGCTACATAATCGCGCAGCATGAGCCATGCCGAATCGGTCCACTCTTCGTTGTAGAACGGGTTCTCGCCGGCCGTGACTTCACCCCAACCTGCAACACCCTCAGCCTCAACTTCGACCAGAACGATATCCCGCTCGGTTGTGCGGCCGAAGCTGGTTTCGAAGGGGCGCACCAGCGGCATTCGGATCTGGTGAAGGATAATTCGTTCGAGTTTCATGGCCGCCCCAAGAGGTACACACCCTCGCCCTCACCCCGCTCAAATCCGATGGCTGCCAGTCCGCGGTTGGCACACGCCTGGAAGCGGGTAGCAACTGAGAGTTGAATTTCCCGCGCGCGTCCGGGATCGTCCCGCCGAATCCGCTCGATATCCGCAGGGATGGAGATTCGCTCCTCGGCATTTAAAACCGGCCGCAATGGCCCGTCTGCTCGCTCCAGCCACCATTCCGCAACTACGCGATCGCTGGGCAGGCCGACGTGGAGCTTACTCGAACTGGAGCCGTATATGTTTTCCAGATAGCGGCGGGCGATTGCCCCCAATCGAGCGATGTTGAAGTACGCATTCTTCAGTTGAAGGGGGTCGAAGGTCCACTCGATAAGACCAATGCCCCGGGCGAGGGCATCAGACCGCTGTTCCAGTTTGAGCTGCCGGCCCACTCCCTGGTTGTGATATTCGGGCAGTACGGCCAGCATGTGGCTGTGCAGATAAATCCGACCTTCCGGTTTGATGCCTGCAAACGCCAGGCAGAATCCCACCATGCGGCCGCTCTCGAAAGCGCCGAAAACCTGGCCCCCCGTATGCGCAGCCACTACGAATGGGGGCAACGGCACCACATCCCGGTCTTCGAAACCCCAAACGCGCTGCTGCAAATCGACCGCTTCAGTGAGTTCAGTGAGCGTCGAAAGCTTGCGAACCTCGATTAAGGTTTGGCGGTCTGCTTGGCTTCCTGCCACAATTCCTCCAGTTCGGCCATGTTCGATTCGGCGGGTTTGCGGCCGCGCTCGGTCAGCTTGCGCTCGATGTACGCGAACCGTTCGCGGAACTTGGCGTTGGTCCGGCGCAGAGCCTGTTCGGGATCGACCTTCACGAAGCGGGCCAGGTTCACCAGCACGAACAACAGGTCGCCGATTTCCCCTTCCAATTCCGCGGACGAGGCGCTGCGCCGGGCTTCGCCGAGTTCCGCCAATTCCTCGTGCAGTTTTTCGATCACCTGCTCGGTCGTTTCCCAATCGAAGCCGGCGCCGGCTGCACGGGAGGCAATCTGCTGCGCTTCTAAGAGTGCTGGCATGGCGCGCGGGATGGAATCGAGAAGACCGGCGCTCTGTTTCCCCCGGTCCTTCTTTTCGACCGCTTTGATTTCCCCCCAGATGCGCGTCACGTCCCCGGCCGATTCCGCCGATTTATCGCCGAAAACGTGAGGATGCCGCCGGATGAGCTTGCCATTGATGGCATCGAGCGAATCGCCGATTTGAAACAGGCCCTGTTCTTCGGCCATCTGCGCGTAGAAGACGACCTGCAGCAGGAGGTCGCCTAGCTCTTCGGCGACATCCGGCCAGTCCTTTCTGTCGATGGCATCCAGCACCTCATACGTCTCTTCCAGCGTGTACGGCTTGATGGTGTCGAAGGTTTGCTCGCGATCCCACGGACATCCGCCCGGCCCGCGCAAACGCGCCATAAGCGCGACCAATTGCTGGAATTTTTCGCCTGCGGTGGACATGGATGAAGGGAGCGGCCGGGAATCTCCAGCTTAGCAGTACGGTTGACATGCAACAACCAACAAACCCAGCAAACCCCCTGGTTTGACTTGAGGAAATCGGGCGCGATATCATACCGCAGGCGTATCAGGCGCCGGTTAGTTCTTTGGAGTTGACAAGATGAGACCGGGTTTTCTCGCTGCTCTAACATTTTCAGCACTCTTTGTGGCCGTAGCCCCCGTGCGCGCTCACCATTCCTTCGCTGCCGAATACGACAGCAAGCAAATCGTCACCTTAAAGGGCGTACTTACCAAAGTAGAATGGACGAATCCCCACGCCTATATCTATGTGGACGTCAAAGACGAGAGCGGAAACGTCACCACATGGTCGCTCGAAGGGTATCCGCCCAACACTCTCAAGCGCACCGGGTTCGCGCGGGATCTGCTGAAGATAGGCGACGAAATCACTGTCACCGCGTACAAGGCCAAAGATGCTTCTTTCACCGGCGCCGCGCGCGAAATTACGTTCCCCGACGGTAGCAAGAAGTTCCTGGGCCCGGTCGGGCGGTGAGACTCGGGAGGTTCGCATGAAAACGATCATCGCGGGTTTCATTTCGAGTGGAGCGGCGGCCATCCTGCTGGCATTACCGCCGGCTGCCGCTGCTCAGCAGTCCGGCACGGCCAATGGGGCCGCCAAGTTACAGCCGAATCCAAACCCCATGCCGCGCACAGCGGACGGGAAGCCCGATCTTACAGGCACCTGGCAGGCCGGCGGCGTCAGCATCTTCGGCGAGCCCGGTGCCCCTCCCTTGCATCCGCTGCCGCCATCGCCGGTGCGCCCTCCTGCCCGCCAGCCGATTCCTTACCAGGCGTGGGCCCAAGCGAAGGAAAAGACCCTCACCGTGCTTGACGATCCCACATCCAAATGCTTCCTTCCCGGCGTGCCGCGCATCACCGGCATGCCGATGCCTTTGGAGATCGTGCAAACCCCGAAAGAGGTCGTAATTTTGTATGAATCCTTCCGCGCCTGGCGCCGCATCCCGCTCGATGACAAGCTGCGTCACTCCGACGATCTCACTCCCACCTGGATGGGCGATTCCGTTGGCAAGTGGGATGGCGACACGCTCGTAGTCGACGTGACCGGTTTCAATGACAAGACTTGGCTCGCCGGGCAAGGCAGTATCCACACCGACAAGCTGCACGTCATCGAGCGTTTCAAGCCCATCAACTACGACACGATCCTCTACGAAGCGACCGTTGAAGACTCCGGCGCCCTCACTAAGCCCTGGGTCACCGGCTCCGTCCTCCGCCGCCCGGTCGACGTGCACGTGGAAGAGTACGAATGCATCGAAAACAATCCCGATAACGAGCACATTAAGAAAGCCTTCGAACTGGAAAAGCAGAAAGACTCGAAGTAGTGGGGCAGGCTTTCAGCCCATAAGCGCTAAGATAAGCAGGGTTAATCCAAATGCTCCGGCGCGTCGAGGAACTCCACCTTTTGGCTTGGGTATGCATTCCGGATCGCAAGATTGAAGTACCTGCCGCGAGATGGTGCAGATGATAGCAATGTGAAGACGCCTTCCGGCACTCCTCGGTATTCATAGGTGGTCTGATCGCGAAACCCTACAGTCAGCCGATGATTGACGTCGTCGTAGGCAAGCCAACAGAACGCCGTTGACTCGGGAGTCACGATCATCATCGGCCAACTCCCAGTGACTGCACCTGCGGAGTTCGCCGGCGGCTCCGCTCCCCCAAGTCTGCCGCGATCTGGTTCCACTGGTGCAAGGTCGCCGACAGTGGGATACGCGGCGTGATCGCCTCTAAAACGCGCTCGAAGGCGAAACTAAACTCGCGCCACCGGCTCCGTA
>DATBID010000141.1:0-10234 GCA_036557125.1 Bryobacteraceae bacterium
GATTGTCAGGCAAAACAGCACCAAGCCCAGTTCCACCAGCGCAGCCGACCGCACTTTGGTGGACGCTTCGGCGAATTCGTTGGCGATGACCGACGCGATGGAGTAACCCGGGGAAAGCAGCGAGACGTGAATATCCGGGGAGTTGCCGATCACCATGGTGACGGCCATCGTTTCGCCCAGCGCACGCGCCAGTCCTAGAAAAATCGAGCCGTAAATTCCCATCTTGGCATAAGGCACCACGACGTCCCAGGTGGTCTCCCATTTCGTCGCGCCCAAGGCCAATGCGGCCTCCCGCTGTTCGCGCGGAACTGCCAGCAGCGACTCTCGGGAAACCGAAATGATGAACGGGAAAGTCATGATGGCCAGCACCAGCGCGGCTGTGAGATACCCTACGCCAAATGCCGGTCCCCTAAAGAAAGGAAGAAAGCCGAAAGTCGATTTTAAGAAGGGCTCTACGTACGACCGCATCAGCGGAACGAGAGTGAGAAAGGCGAGGAGTCCGTAGATGACGCTGGGAAACGCCGCCAGCAGTTCCACCATGAACGTGAGCGAGTTCGAAATGCCGGCCGGCGCCAGTTCCGATAGAAAAATGGCCGCGCCGACCCCAAGCGGAATCGAAATCAGCAGCGCCACAAAGGAAGTGATCACCGTGCCGTAGATGAACGGCAGCGCCCCGAACTCCTCGGTTACTGGGTTCCACGCGCTGGAAGTGAGAAATCCCCATCCGAACTTCTGGCGGGACGCTTCCGAACCCTGCCAAAGTTCGAACACCAGCACAATGACAATCAGAAGAACAATCGCGGCGAAAATCAGTGCGATCAGTCGCGCAACCGAGTCGCCCGTCTGAGCCGCTTTCTTTACGATGCGCTGTTCTGCTACTACAGTAGAGGCCATAATGGGGGGCCGGCTACTTCACCATTGCGATCTGCTTCATCTCCTTCGCTACTATTTCCTTAGGCAGCGGAGCGTAGCTCAACGCAGTACAATTCTTCTGCCCTTCGGTCAGCATCCATTGGAGGAAGCCTTTAACAGCCCTGGCTTTAGCGGCATCCGGAATTTGCGTGGGAATGAGCATCCACGTGAACGAGGAAATGGGATAGCTATCCTTGCCGGCCGCGTCAGTGATTGATACGCGAAAATCAGCCGGAATGTTCTTCGCAGCACCCGCCGCGGCAGCAGTCACAGTTTCGAGGCTCGCTTTGACCCAGTCCCCGGCCGCGTTCTTCACAAGTGCGGACGGCATCTTGTTCTGTTCCGCGTAGATCAACTCGACATAACCGATGGAATCCGGCGTCTGCTTCACCAATCCGGCCACACCCGGATTCTGCGCGCCGCCCAGCGTCTCTCCCGGCCAGTGCACGGACGTGTTCGCCCCCACCTTCGATTTCCATTCCGGGCTGGCTTTGGAGAGGAAATCCGTGAAGACAAAAGTCGTGCCACTGCCGTCCGTTCGGCGAACCGGCACAATATCATCTTTGGGCAGCTTCACACCCGGGTTGTCCTTCGTTATGCGAGGGTCGTTCCACCTGGTGATCTTAGCCAGATAAATATCGGCGATCACATCCGGCGCAAGTTTCAGATCGGTTGTGACACCGGGGATATTATATGTGAGCACTACCGCTCCCAGAACCGTCGGAAAATGGAGGGGTTTCACTTTCATTTCGGCGATCTGTTTGTCGGTCATCGGCATGTCGGAAGCGCCGAAATCGACCGTGCCATCCGTGAGCTGTTTGATTCCCGCGCCGGACCCCACCGGCTGATAATTGATTTCCACATCGGGATGAGCGTTGTGAAATTCGCCGAACCACTTCTGGTAAATCGGGGCGGGGAACGTGGCCCCGGCCGCATTGATCTTTTGAGCCTGCGCCGCCCCCGCGCCGAGGAGCGCGACGGCGCAGACGGTCAAGAGACTCTTCATCTCGAACCTCCCTTCAATTTTCGCATTCCGAATGTTACGTTTCTGTTAAGAACAGATGCCGCTTCCAATCGAATCAATATTCAATCGCCGGAGCGGCGCCCGGAAGGGTATAACGAAAGTTAAACCATGCAGCGTTCTGGAATGCGTCCTTCGGGGCGTTGGGAGCCACATACCATGGCGCGCGCCAGAAGTAAGCGTATTGCAGGTAGAACGACACCTGGCCGTACCGGGGGTCCCTGAAAAGCGTCTGGGTGACACCGCCTGTGATCTCCTCCGTGGTTCGATTCTGGCTGTTGGGAGATCCACGGTAGCCGTAACCGATCGACGTGGTTCCATTGGCGTCGAGCGCTGTGTTGCGGCCGACAAAAACCGTGCCGTAATAGACATAGAACAACGACTTGCCGAGCGTCCATTCGAAGCCATCCAGCGTGGAACCGGAATGCACATTCGACAAGCTGCCGTTGGAACGGACGATGAAATTAGGCGCCACGCCGAACAGGTACCGGCCCGCGCCATCGCTCCAGAAATTGTTGGTGATCAGGCGGAAATTCTTGAGAATTGCGACGTTGGCGTTGAACGAGCCGCCGCCGCCGGTGGTGGTGAAATACTGTCCGCCGCCCAGTGCCGGCGCGCTATTAGGATTCCATATCTTGGAGTGATCGAGGACTCCGGCAAACTCGAAGTGAACGCGCGGAGTAGGATCGAAAGCCAGCTTGCTGATGATGTCTGGCATGACGTTTGGAAGAGTATAATCATTGGCGGCGTTGGCATCGATCTGATTCGAAGATAGGCTTGCCAAAGCTGCCGGTAAAGTCGGCACGCCACCGCCGCCCGAGCCGCCGAAGTACTGCGTGGAATTCTCCGCCGCGATGCCCCACGTGACCTTCTCCGACGGATGATAGACGAAGCGAAAACCGGGATTGCGAGCCCAAGTCAAGCCGTTCAGATAATTCACGTCGAACGCCTGCCCGTAGAACAGGTCGCCCGGCAACGGAGAGATCTGCCGGCGGTTCGGAGTCATCATGCTCCACGATTGGCCGGCCAGAAACTCATATTTGCTCTTCCGTACATCGATCCAAAACAGGCGTAGGCGGAACAGCACACTGTTGCTCGTGGTGGCGAGATTGTTGGCTGCAGCCGCGCCAACGAAATCGCTTTCCCAATAGCCGAGCAGATGATAGCTCTTGAAGTTGGCGTCCACCCGCATTCCGACACGCGAGTTTTGCAGACTCATCTTGTCTTCCGTGAGGCGCCCGCCCACCGTGTTGTTGTACGGTATGCTGCCGAAGTTGGTTGCCAGGTTGGCTCCCGAATTCGTGCTGCGGAAAGTGTTGGTGACATCGACGAAGCCCACTGGCGTGAAAGTGGCATCGCCAATGTGAACTTGGAGCGGCGATTCGGGGATGTCCTGGGTTGCCGCTGGGGGTGCAGGGGCCGCCGCGCCGCCCGCCGTGGTGGCCACCGCCTTGTTTACCACCTTCTGCTGCTCGGTCAATGCCTGTTGAAGAGCTTCAATCTGTTTCTGCTGCTGCTCCAATTGCGCTTTCAGGCGCGCCAGTTCGGCAGACTGACTGCCATCTTCGGATTGTGGATCATCCGCTCCGCACACAGCCACCGGAGTGCCCAAAGCCACGCACAGAACTGCCCTGATGACGAAACCTGGCTTATTCATAGGTCCTTTCACACCAATCAGAGGGAGGTGAAAGCTTACTCTAGACGAGGATTATTGATTTACGATGACAATCCCGTTAAGAGACTCTAGTGGGGCGGGCGCTTTCGTCGGCCAACCGATTCTTGGCGTATAGCGGCAGACTGATGGTAAAGCATGAGCCCGTCCCCAGCTCGGTGGAGACTGTGACGGCGCCCTGCATCTGCTCGATTGCATGGCGGACGATGGAAAGACCCAGGCCGGTGCCGCCTACCTGCCGCGAGCGGGCTTTATCGACGCGGTAAAAGCGTTCGAATATGCGCGACTGGTCCTGCTTCGGAATGCCGATACCCGTGTCGGTTACCGAGATTTCCACGTGATCCTCGCCTGTGCGAACAGCCTTCACGGTCACTTCGCCCTGAGGCTTATTGAACTTGATGGCGTTATCCACCAGGTTTACCAGAGCCTGTTCGAAGTGAATGTGGTGACCGAGCACTTCCACATCTTCCACTTCCTCCAAGCGAAGGCTGATGCCGTTCAGGCGCGCCACCGGCTCCAGCGTGCTCACGGCGTTGTGAATCACTTCGGCAACGGAGATCGGCGCTACCTGAACATTCGGCCATCCGGCTTCGAGCTGCGAAAGCGTGATCAAATCGGCGGCCAGGTTGTTCAACCGCACGCTGTTGGCCTGAATTACCTCGACGAACTTACGCCGGTTATGTTCGTCTTCCAGACCGCCATCGAGCAGGGTCTCCGCGTAGCCCGTAATGGTGGCTAAGGGCGTGCGGAATTCATGCGAAACGTTGGCGACGAAATCGCGTTTCACCCGCTCCAGCCGTTCGAGCGGCGTAATGTCGTGGAGAATGGCCAAGGCGCCGCGGTTTGAGTGGCTCTCGAGCGGCGTGGCATACACTTCGAACGTGCGCTCCTCGCCGGCTCCCATGCTGATGCGCTGCCGCAGGGTGCCGCCCGATTCGACCACGTTTTCGAGCAACTCGAAAAGCGCCGGGTCGCGCAGAACCTTAATCAGAGGCACGCCTTCGGAAATCGCATTTGCCACGGTCCGAGCGAAGAATTCGTTGTAGAAGGAAACGTACAGTTTGGAATCGACTGCGAGCACACCCTCTGTCATGGAAGCCAGAATCGCCTCGCGCCGGGCCAGTTCCGTTTCGAGGCCGTTCAGCAACTCTTCCAGACGCGGCGTTGCGCGGGTCAGTGCGCGCGCCAGGTCGCCCACATCATCATCGCCCAGCCGCAAGCGGGGCCTGGGCGCGCGCAGGTCCGGCAGAGTATCGGCAAATGCAATGAGCTCACGGATGCGGCCGGAGACGGACCGGCACGCTATCCACGCCGCTCCAATCCCCGCGAGGCCCCAACCCAAAGCCACAATTCCGGCTACCGGATTGCTTCCAGCGAGCCATACTAGAACAATCAGTGGCGCCACAATTACCGCAACCATCGTGACTGCGCGCCTGGCCGATGCATTCATCTTCCGCGAACCCGCCCAATGGTAGCATGAGAGCTTTCAGCCGTGACATCACGCGAACCGCCGATTATCGAGGCAAAGAAAGTCGAAAAGTTTTACGGAGAGCCTGGAGGAACTCGCATCCCGGTGGTCGCGCCCACTGACTTGTCAGTCTATTCGGGAGAGATTCTCGCCCTGCTGGGACCTTCCGGTTCCGGCAAATCCACCTTGTTGCGCATGCTGACCGGCCTGGCGGAACCATCGAGCGGCGAAGTGCTCTGGCATGGGCAGCCGCTGCGCGGCCCGTGCGCCAATGTTTCGATTGTGTTTCAAAGCTTCGCGTTGTTTCCCTGGCTCACTGTACTGGATAACGTGCAAGCTCCGCTGAAAGCCTTGGGCGTACCTATGGCGGAGCGCATGAAGCGCAGCTTGAAGATTCTGGACTCAGTCGGACTCGACGGTTTTGAAGGCGCTTTTCCCAAAGAACTTTCCGGCGGCATGAAGCAGCGGGTGGGTTTCGCCCGGGCCTTGGTAGTGGAGCCGGAAGTGCTCTTCATGGATGAACCATTCTCCGCGCTAGATGTGCTCACTGCTGAAAACCTGCGGAACGAATTGCTCGAGCTTTGGGAAGATCACAAGATGCCCACGCGGGCGATCTTCATTGTGACTCACAACATTGAAGAAGCGGTGCTGCTGGCCGACCGGGTCATTGTTCTGGGAAAGAATCCGGGCCGGATCCGCTCGGATTTCAAAGTGATGGTTCCCCGCCCGCGAGACCATAAGGACACCCGCTTCGAGCACACTGTCGACTACATTTACACCATCCTTACGCAGCCCAATGTGATTCCGGCTGCCGGTCCGGAAGGGATGCCGCAAGCCGCGCCCGCCGGGGCAGCGCCTGAGCGCCAGCCTTATCCGATGCTGCCCCACGCGCGGCCAGGCGGCGTCACCGGAATTCTGGAATTGCTTCTCGATCGCAATGGCCGCGAGGATATGCACCGCCTGGCCGACGAGTTGGCTTTTGAAGTCGATGACCTTCTCCCCATCGTGGAAGCCGCGGCGCTGTTGGGCTTCATCACCCTGAAGGAAGGCGACGCCGAACTCACCCCGGCCGGGCACGAATTCGCCGAGGCCGATATCCTCGAACGCAAGCAACTGTTTCGGAAGGCCGCGCAAAACGTCCCGCTCATTCGCCAGATCACGCGCTCGCTCGAAGCCAAAGCGAACCACTCGCTCGATGAAGAGTTCTTTCACGACATGCTCGAAGAACACTTCAGCGAAGAGGAAACCAAGCGCCAGTTGGATACCGCTATCCACTGGGGCCGCTACGCCGAACTGTTCGATTACGATGCCACCGCGGCGCGCTTCTACATCCCGCAAGAAAACCAGGAAGCTGCGCCGGAAGAGATGGCGCGGCGCTGATGGCCTCGGTCCTTTATTCCCCGCTTATCCGTGAGCGCACTTGGCCAGTTGTCGTCGATACGGCGGTATTCGTAGTCGTCGCGGCGGGCATCTACGCTCTGCTCACGATTGCGCGCTCCTGGTTCGGAGCAGCCGTCCCGCACGCGGAAATTTCGCAATCGCCCTCCGCACTGCCGGCCTATGCCTTTTACTCACTGGTGCGCATCACCGCGGCTTATGCGCTGAGCCTGATCTTCGCCATCGTGTATGGATACGTCGCGGCGCGGGGATCCCGGCGCCTCGAAACCGTGATGATTGCCGTGCTCGATGTCCTCCAGTCGATTCCGGTGCTGAGCTTTCTGCCGGGCGTCATGCTGGCCATGGTTTCGCTCTTTCGCGATCGCCAGGTGGGAGTCGAACTCGGCTCCATCATTCTGATCTTCACCGGCCAGGTGTGGAATATGGCATTCAGTTTCTACTCCTCTTTGAAATCGATCCCACGGGAATTGCGCGAGGCCGCGGCTATCTACCGCTTCAGCCCGTGGCAGCGTTTCTTCGAGCTGGAACTCCCGTTCGGAGCGATCGGCCTGGTCTGGAATTCGATGGTGTCGGTAGCCGGAGGGTGGTTCTTCTTGATGGCATGCGAAATGTTCGTGCTGGGCAAAAACGATTTCCGCCTGCCGGGACTGGGTTCGTTTTTGCAAACCGCGGCGAGCAACGGAAACACGGCCGCCATCCTTTGGGGTCTCGGCGCCATGATCGCCGTCATCGTGCTGCTCGACCAGCTTGTCTGGCGGCCTGCCATCGCTTGGAGCGACCGCTTCAAATTTGAGCAAGTGGAGCAATCGAAGGGCGCTCCCAGTTCGCCGATTCTGCACTTGTTCCGGCAGTCGCGGGCGTTCCACTGGCTGCGGCAGCGCGCCTTTGCGCCCGCATGGGAACGGTTGAGTACAGGCATGGCACTGCGGAAATCGGCCGCACCGCTGTGGCGCAAGGCGGAAAAATCCACCAGGAACAAGCTGTTGCCGGTGTTCGCCGCCATCGTGCTGCTGGTGGCTTTATACGCGGTATTTCGCGCTGTTACAGTGCTCAGCGGCCTGACATTGGCGGAATTGCTCACTACATTCGAGGCTGCCGGCGCTACTTTTCTACGCGTAATGGTTGCGCTGGCAATCGCCTCCCTCTGGACCATCCCTGTAGGAGTCGCTATCGGCTTCAATGCGCGCCTGGCGCGGATCGCGCAGCCAGTGGCGCAAGTGGCGGCGTCGGTACCCGCCACTGCCCTGTTCCCGATCGTGCTGCTCGCGCTCATTCAGATCGGCGGCGGAATGGGACTGGCCGCCATCATTCTCATGCTGCTAGGCACCCAGTGGTACATCCTGTTCAACGTGATTGCCGGGGCTACCGCCATTCCCTCGGAGTTGCGCGAAGCCGCGATGGTGTTCCGGTTCCGCCGGCCGCAGCGCTGGGCCACACTGATTTTGCCCGGCATCTTTCCTTACCTGGTCACCGGACTCATCACGGCTTCCGGAGGCGCCTGGAACGCCAGCATCGTGGCAGAGTACTTTCAGTTTCGGGAAAAAACCATGACCACTTTCGGTCTGGGCGCGCAGATCAGCGCCGCATCGGCCGCGGGCAACTTCGGGCTGCTGCTGCTTTCTACAGTAGTGATGGCCGCGCTGGTCGTGTGCATCAACCGCCTGGTCTGGCGGCGGCTCTATCGTTTGGCCGAAACCCGTTATCGGCTGGAAGCATAAAGGTGGATGCGGCACAAGGGCAGAAAGCCAAAGCCTGGCGATGCTCCAGCTCAGGCCGACCCCCAAATCCACCACAGAGACGCGGAGACGCAGAGAAAAATAGAAACGATTCTCTGCGCTCTCTGCTTCCTCTGCGCCCTCAAGAATTTTGGTTTTGCCCGTCCCAACAACCCGGAATGACGAGAACGCAGAGGCAGCCGAGATCGCAGAGCAATCCCCTTTGTATTTCTCTGTGTCTCGCGTCTCTGTGGTGAAAAAATCTGACTCGTTCGCATCGAGTTTGAACTACCAGCTCGGAAGCGGATTCAGCCTAAGAAATCACCGATTGCTGCCGCGATCTCCTGCGCATGCGTCTCAAGGGCGAAGTGGCCTGTATCGAAGAATTGGATTATGGCGCCGGGAATATCGTGCCGGAACGCCTCAGCGCCGGCAGGCAGAAAAAAGGGATCGTTCTTTCCCCACGCCGCCAGGAAACGCGGCTTGTGAGTCCGGAAATAGTTTTGGAACGTCGGATAGAGCGCGACGTTGCTCTTGTAGTCGCCGAACAGGTCCAACTGAATCTCATCGGCTCCGGGGCGGGCCAGATAGAAGTTGTCAAGCGAATAGCCGTCCGGAGAAATCGCGGCCACGTCAGGCACGCCATGCGTGTATTGCCAGCGCGTCGTCTCAGGAGCGAGGAAACTGCGGAGCGCCTCCCGTTTGGGCCGTGACGGCTCTTGCCAATAGGCCCGGATGGGGTTCCAGCCGTCGCTCAGCCCTTCCTCATAAGCGTTGCCGTTCTGGGAGACGATTGCAGTGATGCGATCGGGATGCCGAACGGCGAGGCGGAAGCCGACGGGTGCGCCATAGTCGAAGACATACATCGCGAACTGATGGAGGCCGATCACATCGGTGAAGCGATCGATGACGTTCGCGAGATTTTCGAACGTATAGGTGAAGGCGCTCCTCGCCGGCATGTCCGACTGCCCAAACCCGAGCAGATCGGGCGCGATCAGGCGAAAGCGGTCCGCGAGTTGCGGGATGAGATCGCGGAACATGTGACCGGCGGTGGGAAAGCCGTGCAACAGCAGGATCGTTGGCGCGTCCTTCGGCCCCGCCTCGCGATAGAAAACCCCGATGCCGTCGACATCCGCCTTCTGGTATTTGACTGCGCTCATCAAAATCCTTTCGCCCGGCGTGAGCCGGAATCTGCCATCTTCACAAATCGACAACTACATCACGAACCGGTTGTGAGCAACAGACGAGGACGTTGCCCTCGGCGGGTTGTTCGAGCGGCTCTGGTCCATAAATGATCGCTCCCGAAACCAAACCGCTTTCGCAGGTGTGACAAACCCCGGTCCGGCACGACCAACGGACCGGGACGTCGCATGCCTCGGCCAGCTCCAAAATACTTTGGTAGCCCGAAGGCTTCCAGTGCGCGGCCATGCCACTTCGCGCGAACGACACCAGCGGGCCGGTGTCGGCGTCGTCCTTGGGCAGATGCGGAACCCGCCTTGGCGTGCCAACAACACCAGGCGTGATCGACTCGCTGCCGTTGAAGAGTTCGACGTGAATTCGTCCCGGCCCTACACCCAGGGTTGCGAGGTCCTGTTTCCTGTCTGCCATGAAACGAGCCGGTCCGCAGAGGTAGACCTCCGAGTCTCGTGGGACGGCGATCTCTTCGAAGACAGATCGCGACAGATGACCGGTAGCGTCAAAATCCTCACCCATCTTGTCGCGCGGGCCCGGCTTGCTGTAACAGACATAGCTGCGGCCGCGCGGGAGTGCGAGCATGAGGCGGCGGACTTCGGCGGCGAATGGATGATGCTGCCGGTCGCGAGCTCCGTGGAGCCACAAAACCTGCCGTGTCGAGTGGGCCGCCCCCAGCGCGTACAGCATCGCCAGAACAGGCGTCGCCCCGATGCCCGCGCTGAGCAACACCACCGGCCGCTCGCCAGACTGCAGAATGAAGCTTCCGCGCGGCGAGCTGACATCGAGAGCATCACCGACTCGGATATGCTCCCGCAGCCAGGTTCCAGCCGCCCCGTTCGGCTCGATCTTCACAC
>DATBID010000142.1:0-4275 GCA_036557125.1 Bryobacteraceae bacterium
CGAAAATTAGCCCTAAGTCAAACGTTTTGTGTTAGTTTTGTTTCTGACTACCCATGCGCGTGGCTCCCATGACCAGCCGTTTCCTGGATGCCTGCCGCCGCCGCCCGACCGACGTCCGCCCGGTCTGGTTCATGCGGCAGGCCGGCCGTTACCTCAAGGAATATCGCCAGATCCGCGCCCGCCACGGCATTCTCGAAATCTGCAAGCGCCCCGATCTGGCCGCCACCGTCACGCTCCAGCCCGTCGAACTCCTGGACGTGGACGCGGCCATCATCTTTGCCGACCTGCTGCTCCCGGTCGAACCCATGGGGCTGCGGCTTCGTTTCGCCACCGGGGAGGGGCCGATCATCGATAACCCCGTGCGCACTTCCGATGATGTCGATTCCCTCGCCACCACCAATACCGACGACCTCGGCTATGTCGGCGAATCCATTCAAGCCGTTGTCCGGGCGCTGGGCGGAAAGGCCCCAGTGGTCGGCTTTGTGGGCGCGCCCTTCACCATGGCCAGCTACATGATCGAGGGCGGCGCCTCCCGCAATTTCATCCGCACCAAGAAAATGATGTACGCCGACGAGACCCTCTGGCGCCGGCTGATGGGGAAAATCGTCGATGTTTTAGCGCCCTTTGCTCATATTCAGGTGACTGCCGGCGCCCGCGCCGTCCAGGTGTTCGATAGCTGGGTCGGCGCGCTGGCTTCCGACGACTATGTCCGCTTCGCCGCCCCCTATTCCCGTGCCCTCATCGAACGCATCCGCTCCACCGGCGTCCCCGTAATCCACTTCGGCACCGGAGCTTCCGGCTACTTCCGCGAACTGCATGCGGCCGGCGGCGACGTTATGGGTGTCGATTGGCGCATCAACATCGACCAGGCCTGGATGGATATCAGCTACCGCTCCGCCATTCAGGGCAATCTCGATCCAGTGGCTCTGTTTGCTCCTTTGCACGAACTCCGCACCAAGGTCTACGAGATCCTGAAACGCACCGGCACCCGCCCCGGCCATATTTTCAACCTGGGCCACGGCATTCTGCCCGAAACGCCGCCGGAAAATGTCCGGGCCGTAGTGCAGATGGTGCGGGAATTTCGTCCGTGAAGGCAGCAGTACTCCTTTTAGCTCATGGCGCTCCGGAACGGCTCGAAGACGTTGAGAATTACCTGAAGTACGTCCGCGGCGGACGCCAACCGCCGCCACACGTCGTCCGGGAAGTCACGGACCGGTACCGGCAAATCGGCGGCAGTTCTCCCTTGCTCTCCTGGACCCGCAAGCAGGCCGGATCCCTGTCAGCTCTCACGGGCCTGCCCGTGTTTTTTGGCATGCGCAACTGGCACCCCTTCATTGCCGAAACTATGGAGCAGATCCGGGATTCCGGCGTCGAACGGATCGCAGCCATTTGTCTTGCCCCGCAATTTTCGGAATCGAGCGTGGGTTTGTACATGCGCCGCACAGAAGAAGCCCGGCAATGGGCCGGTGTCACTGCCGAATTCGTCTGGGCCAAAAGCTACTGCACCGAGCGGTTGCTCATCGAAGCCTTCGCGGAGCGGCTTTCCCCGCTCGCAGGCGCAAGAGTTCTTTTCACCGCCCACAGCGTGCCCCAGCGTGTGGTCGCCGACGGCGACCCCTACGATCAGGAGGCGCGTGCTACCGCCGCCGCCGTTGCTGCCCGTCTTGGCCTCCCCGATTGGGATTTCGCCTACCAGAGTCAGGGGATGACCTCCGAAGCCTGGCTGGGCCCCACAGTCGAAGCACGCCTGGATGCCTACGCTGCCGAAGGCGTCCGCGAAGTGGTCGTCGATCCGATTGGCTTTGTTTGCGACCATGTCGAGGTCCTCTTCGATATCGATATCCTGTTTAAAGGGTACGCGGCCGAACGCGGCATCGCCCTCGGGCGGCCCGAGTCGCTGAACGATTCGCCAGTGTTCACGCAAGCGTTGGCAGAGGTAGCCAGAAGGTGTCTGGAGCAGGTTTCCGAGCCGCGACCGTAAGGGAGCGGTCCCACCATGACTAACGTCGCCATCGTCGGCGGCGGCATTTCCGGCCTTTCCACGGCCTTCTATCTCTCCCGCCGCGGCGTGCCGGCTACCATTCTCGAGCAGCGCCCTCGACTTGGCGGTGTCATCCGGACAGATCACGTCGAAGGCTGCACCCTCGAAGCCGGTCCCGATAGCTTTCTCTCCGCGAAGCCGGCCGCGCTCGAACTCATCCGCGAGCTCGGCCTCGCCGATCAGGTGATCGGCTCCAACGACTTCTCCCGCAAAACTTATGTCTGGAAGCGTGGGCGCCTCCTCCCGTTGCCGGATGGCCTCATGATGCTGGTCCCCACCAAAATCGGCCCACTGCTTTCGACGCCGCTGCTCGGTTGGAGAACCAAGGCGCGAATGGGACTGGAACTCCTGCACCCGCCCAAAACCCTGAGTGGCGATCAATCCGTCGCCGAGTTCATTCAGGAACACTACGGCAAGGAAGCTGTGGATTATCTCGCCGAGCCGCTGCTTTCCGGCATCTACGGCGGCAATCCGCGCGAGTTGAGCGTCACTGCCGTTCTGCCGCGCTTCGTGACTTTGGCACAGAAATACGGCAGCCTCACGCGCGGCGTGCTCGCTGAGCGCGCCAAAACAGCCGCGAAGAACCATGCTCCCGCCGCGCCGCTCTTCCGCACGCTCAAAGGCGGCCTCGAGCAGATGGTTGATGCGCTTCTGGCCGCGATCCAAAGCTTGGTTACGGTTCATCACGTTCGCGCCGAAGCGCTGGAGCGCACCGCCGGCGGCTTCCGTCTGCGCGCCGGCGGCGAATGGCTCGAGGCCGAACGCATCGTGCTTGCGTGCGAGGCTCACAATGCCGCGGCGCTCGTCTCTTCTTTGGATCCGCGCCTTGCCGAACTGCTCGGCAGCGTGGCTTACAGCTCTTCGGTGACCGTCGCCCTCGGCTTCAATGCTAAGGATCTGCGTGGGCGGCCCTCCGGCCACGGCTTCCTCGTTCCAAAAAAGGAGCGGCGGCGTCTCATGGCGTGCACCTGGGTCGGAGAAAAGTTCCGCTATCGCGTTCCGGAAGACAAAATCGTGGCGCGCTGCTTTCTCGGCGGGATGGAAGATGCCCGCGTACTCAGCGAGAGCGACGAAACCATCGGCCAGATCGTGATCCGCGAATTGCGGGAAATCGCCGGTATCGATGCCGCGCCGAAATTCGTGCGCATCCATCGCTGGCCTCGATCCATGGCGCAATACACGGTCGGCCATCCCCAACGGCTGGCGGAAATCGAAGCCCGTGTCAAAGCCATTCCGGGCCTCGAACTGGCCGGCAACGCATACGAAGGCATCGGTATCCCCGATTGCATCCGCATGGGCAAGCGGGCAGCCGAAGCGCTCGAACTGTAGATCGCCGCCAAATCCGTGCTGGTTCGGCCGCGATGGTTAACGTCGGCGTGCCCTGCTTGGCTTTTGAGCGGCCGGCCGGACCGCCTCGGCAATGGCCAAGTCCTTCGCCAGAAGATCGTTGACCACTTTGTCGAGGGTGACTCCCTTGTGCTCGGCCACCGCCGATAATTGAGCCTGCAAATCCGCGCGCAAGCGAACCGGTCGCGCTTTGGTGGCGTGGCCATTTTTTTCCGCCCTTTTCGCCTTCAGGTATGCGAACCCCTCTTCCGCCAGCCGCGCGCCATGTTTCTCCCACCAAGCCGCCTCTTCCTCATACGATCGGAACCGCGGCGTGTCCACTTCCAGCAGATCCTCCTTGTCCTCATTTCGCCGGTTTCGCCTCGGCATAATCCTTCCTCACTTTCCCGGGCGCTGTGTACGCCGTAACCGCCCGGATGTTCCGCCCGCGCCTCGTGTAGATCAGGACTAGCACCCGCGCCTGTTCGGTCCCGCCCACCGCCAGCGTCCGCCGCTCCCGGTGCATCCGGTTGCGGCGCAGCCGGATGGCTGTCCGGAACGCCTGCTCGAATTCGTCCGGAGTAACATCGTGTTTCGCCAGATGCTTGGTGTTCGCGTCATCCCAATCAAAGCGTTCCATTCACACACAAATAGCTTAGCGCTGCTGCCCGCACCCTCTTGCCTGCGGGAAGATCCGCGAGATTGTGAATTACAATTCCCATATGAAGCTCTCCGAAGGCAAGCAGCGCCGGATGAAGGCGCTATCCAACGAGCGCGGGGTGATCGCCGCCGCCGCCATGGACCAGAGAGGAAGTTTACGGAAATCGCTCGCCACCGCGCGCGGCGTGGATACGAAACAGATCACGCCGCAGATGATGAGCGAATTCAAAACCATCGTCACCCGGGTC
>DATBID010000143.1:0-9232 GCA_036557125.1 Bryobacteraceae bacterium
AGGCGCTCCCGATCGCCCCAAATTCCAGCGAATCCGCACACTCTACCGCCGGATCAGGCCAGAGGAGTGCGGATCCATCTCATCCTTTGAGTGGAGCAACGCCGGAGGTTTCGAAAGATTCGCCCAGAAGCGGTCCGGCTGCGGACGCACACGCAGATTCAACGCCTTCATCTTCTCCGTCCGAACTGATTCCGTCCGTGCCGCAAACGGCTGCCGGCCAGATGCAAAACAACTCATCCTCCGACGCGCGCCCGGGCAATACTCCATCGTCGCTACCCGCCGCTAAAGGCGTACAAGCGGCCGAGCCCATCACAGGGCCGCAACCCGCAGCGTCATCGCCGGCACGGGACATCCATCTTCAGCTTAATCAGGGAGAGCAACGGGTCGATGTTCGATTGAGCGAACGCAGCGGGGAGGTTCACGTAGCAGTGCGCACGCAGGATCCACAATTGGCCGGCGCCTTGCGCGACGACTTGCCCCGCCTCTCGGACCACCTGGAGGCGAGTGGCTTTCGAGCCGAGACATGGCATTCCGGCTTGCCGGAGGCGCTCTCTGGCGGAGAGCGCCGTCTGGAAACCGCAGAGAACTCGTTTTCCCAGCCGCAAGACGACGGGCAGAGGCAAGCCGGACAAAGAGATCCACAACAGCAACAAGAACAGCAACCGCGCCAGCCGAAACCCGGCTCAGCGCAGAATTCCAATTCGCAACGAAAGGATTTTCAATGGCTCATGTCGCAGCTTCCGTAAACCGGTTGTATGAAACCGGGCTCCTGACGGCTGTCAACTCGCCGAAACGGGCAATCACGCCGCCAAACGCCAAAACCGACGCCCCATCCTCCCATTCCGCAAAGGGCGAGTTCCAGACGCTGTTCAGTAATACGGCGAGCGAACCCTCATCGACCTCCGTGACCAGCGGCCAACAAGGGACCATAACGTCATCCCCCGCGGTGATGTCATCCACCCGCCCGGTCCCATCCCAGTCGGGGTCCTCCGTTCCCACCCCCGAATCGGTTTTCGGCGGCAGCCCGTGGATGGCGAATCCAGTCGGAACGAATCCGGATGGGAGCCAGTTCAGTTACAATCCCTGGTACTTTGCGACGCCCCAGGCTGCGACGCAAGTTGCTCAGATGCTCGGCGGCACGGTGGTTTCCAGCAACGAGTTCACCGCTCCGGGCAGCCCATTCGTGCAACAGCAGCCGAACCTCATGGTGCAGATGCCGGATGGCCGCACGATCAATGCAGGGCTGGTCGCGTCTTTTTATGCCCACGGTTACCCGCAATCGTATATCGACACGTTGATTTCGAACGAAATCAACGGGACCAGTGTTTAGGGAGAATTAGACCCTATGATGCCAGGGATACCGTCTTCCAGCTCTACATCCGGTGCGGCGGCAACTTCCAACCCCTCCGGCTCTACGTCTTCCTCTTCTTCGGCCAACAGCGCCAGCGCCAACGAGGGCGCCTTCATGCAATTGCTGGTTGCGGAACTGCAGCATCAGGACCCCTCGAATCCGGCGGACGGCACGCAGTTCGTCACACAGCTCGCCGAGTTCCAGCAATTGACGACGAGCATGAACATGGCCACCAGCATTTCGAACATTCAGGCAGACACGGACCAATTGGTGAAGATTGCGGGCGCAACGTCAACCGGCAATTCGCAAACGAACGCCGGCGCTACTTCAGGGACTCAATCATAACAAGGAGAATCGATGTTCACTTCTTTTTCGACGGCACTATCGGCTTTAGACGCAACTTCAACGGCCATTGATGTAGTGGGCAACAATCTGGCCAACATGAACACACCCGGCTTCAAAACGAGCGAGGTCGATTTTCGCAATCTGGTGACTCAGTCTCTGGGTTCCGGGTTGGGCGAAACCCAGGTTGGTTTCGGCACGGGTCTGCCCTTGACGGTGGCCCAGTTCACCCAAGGCGCGCTCCAGACCACGAACGGTCTGGACGATGCCGCTATCCAGGGGTCCGGTTTCTTCGTAGTCAACGATCCCTCCACAGGTAGTATCGAGTACAGCCGCGCCGGCGATTTCCAGGTGGATAAAAACGGTAACCTGATGACGAATAGCGGCCAAGCCGTACAGGGGTGGACCGCGATCGACCCAGCGACTGGTCAAGTGGACACGACCGGCGCCATCGGAAACATAACCATACCGGAAGGCACGCTACAGCCGCCCACCGTCACGACCACATTCAACGACTCCATGAATCTGAATTCGGCCGCTTCCGCCGATTCGACTTCCACGTTTACGACGCCAGTCACGGTTTACGATAGCCTCGGGAATTCCCACGTTTTGACCCTGAACTTCCAGAAGACCGGGGCCAATCAATGGAGCTACGACGTCACCATTCCCGGCAGCGATGTGTCCGGTGGGACGGCTGGAACCCCCTTCGATACCGGCGCCAGCGGGACGTTGACCTTCGATAGCAGCGGGAACCTGACCGATCCTCCGGCGGGCAGCCCGATTTCGGTCAGCGTCTCCGGGTTGACGGACGGCGCAGCCGACATGAACCTCTCCTGGAATCTGTACGACAGCTCCAACTCGCCTCTGATCACCCAGTTCGCGCAGACTTCGGCATCGTCATCCAACACCCAGAATGGCGCTCCGGCAGCGCAGTTGTACCAGGTCAGCATCTCTGATGGGGGCGGCATCGTAGCGGAGTACACGAACGGCAACAAAGTAACCGTGGGCCAGATTGCTCTGGCGGCTATTGAGAACCCCGCTACGCTCGTCGCAGTCGGGAACAACAATTATCAGCTCAGTTCGGCTACTGCGACACCGTCCATTGGCCTTCCGAATACCGGCGGACGAGGACAGATTGTGGGCGGATCAATTGAAAATTCCACTACGGACATCGCTACCGAATTCACCAATCTAATCGTCTACCAACGCTCCTACGAGGCTAATGCCCATGTCGTCACCACGGCCGACCAGTTGAGCCAGGACACGATCAACTTAGTAGGCCGGTAGTATGAACTTTTTCGAGTAATCCGCCGATGACTCCTTTGGAAGAGATAGCGCCGCTCGGCGATGTGCCGGTAGAGATCGAAATAGAGCTCGACCGGCGCATGTTGACTACGCGCGAGGTGCTCCAGCTCGCCGAAGGTAGCATTATCGCTACCTCGCGGCCGGCTGGAGAGAACATCGATATCTTCATCGGAGGCGTGCTGTGCGGCTCTGGTGAGATCGTCGTAATCGAGAATTCGCTGGGCGTTCGCATTACCGACTTCCGGGAGTCCTGAACCGCTCCATAGGGCGGCCAGGGATTCCAAAGGACGCTCTATGGAATTGATCGATCAAGTGGCGGCGGTTGCCGTGGTCCTCGGAACACTGGGCGCAATGGTTTGGTGGCTGCGGCGCCGCGGCACGCTCGAACGCCCCGGTTTTCGCAAGTCTAGCGGCAAGCGTCTGGAGAGCCTGGAGCGGCTGCCTTTGGGCCCACAGCAAACACTGCATCTTGTGCGGATCGGAAACAGGGCATTGCTGGTGGCCGCCACGCCCAGCGGATGCTCCCTTTTGGACACCGTCGAGCTGCGCTCTCTCAATCCGTCAGCGGAGGTGATCGAATGAGGCCGGCCTTGGCTGTTCTTCTACTCGCGCCCCTCGATGTGCTGGCAGCGCCCGCGCGATCTGCCCCCCTGCTCGGCATATCGACAACAAACGGCAGCCTGAGCGCACCGATGCAAATCGTCATTCTGCTTTCGCTGATGGCGCTTCTGCCGGCCGCCGTAATGTCCGTTACGCCGTTTCTCCGGATTACCGTGGTCCTTCACTTCCTCCGCCAGGCTCTCGGCACACAATCCACACCCTCAAACCAGGTTTTGATCGGCCTCGCCCTCTTCCTGACGATCATTATCATTCAGCCCGTCGTCGCCGACATCTACCACCAAGGCTGGGAGCCGATGGAGGCCGGCCGTCTGTCGCCGCAGCAGGCATTTGAACAAGGCGCCAAGCCTTTACGTCACTTCCTGCTGCGTTTCGCCCGTGAGAAGGATATCCGTCTGTTCGTGGAAATCTCCCGCGCCCCAGCGCCCCACAATCCGGCTGATCTCGATCTGAGTGTGTTGATTCCGGCCTACATCCTTTCGGAATTGAAAGCGGGCTTCCAAATTGGCGCTGTCCTCTATTTGCCTTTTCTAGTGATCGACCTGGTAGTCGCGTCCGTCACTCTATCGATCGGCATGATGCAGTTGCCGCCCATTATGGTTTCGGCTCCGTTTAAGATCCTCCTGTTCGTGCTGGTGGATGGCTGGAATCTGATCGTGGGCTCGTTGATGAAAAGTTTTTATTAGCCTGTTCGTGCGCAGGCTCTGAACTATGACACCTGAATCGGTAGTCGATATTATCCGCCAGGCGCTGATCACGGCGTTCTGGCTGGCGGCCCCGTTACTGGCCATCGGATTTGTCACGGGCGCCGTAGTCAGCCTCGTGCAGATTGCGACCTCCATGCAGGACAGCGCCTTCAGTGCCATTCCACGGCTCGCCGTTTTCTTGTTGGGAATCCTTCTTCTGCTGCCGTGGATGCTACAGCGGAGCATGTCTTACACAACGGCATTGTTGGGAGATCTGGGCCGCTATGCCCGCTAACCTGAGTCTTTCCCTGGGGACGCTGTACGCCTTCCTGCTGGTTCTGGCGCGAGTGAGCGGCGCTTTCGTTTTTGTGCCGTTTCCTGGCGCAAACGCCGCGCCGGCGGTAGCGCGCGCCGTAGTCGCGGTGGGGCTAACGCTGGCACTCGCCGGCCGCTGGCCGGCGGTCGATACCGCTGTTGTTACTCCTAGTCAACTCACAGGATGGGCTCTGGTGGAAGCCGGCGTGGGAATCGGGATTGGCTTGGCAATGTCTATGATTGTAGAAGTCTTCGTTTTATCGGCGCAGCTTCTCGGCCTGCAAGCGGGATATGGCTACGTTTCCACTATCGATCCGACTACCCAGGCCGATTCCGGTATTCTGCTGGTTTTCGCGCAGCTTTTTGCCGGGCTGCTGTTCTTTTCCACCGGGCTCGACCGGGACATTCTCCGGCTGTTTGCCGCCAGCCTCGACCGGGTCCCCCCTGGGAGCTACCATTTCGGGCTGTCCTCCGCTGATTCGCTGATCCACCTGGGCGGAAATCTCTTCACCATCGCTTTGCGCCTCGCGCTGCCGGTTATCGCTCTGATGGTGATGGTGGATGTCGCCCTGGCGCTGTTAGGCAGGGTGAACGCGCAACTGCAATTGCTGCACCTGGCGTTTCCCGCAAAGATGCTGATCGCGCTGCTGGTGTTATCGTGGGTCGCGGTTTTGTTCCCGCGGATCTGCCGCGAGATGGGCGGGCTGGCTCTGGCAGCCGCGCGCCACACTGTGGGGTTATGACGGGCAATGGCCGATTCCGGCAAAACCGAGCAGCCGACTCAACGGCGCATTCAGAAAGCCCGCAGCGAAGGTCAGTTCCTCAGCGCGCGCGAGTTCGTATCGGCTCTTCAATTCCTGGTTTTGCTCTCTTTATTGGGCGCGGGAGGGGCGCGCTGGTTTGCGCAATTTCGTGGAACCACCCGCTACCTGTTCTCACTGGCGTTCCGAGGAGATATCTCGCCCCGGCTTTTGTCATGGATCGCCTGGCAGGTCTTCTGGACCCACCTGCTGCCGTTGCTTCTGGCCGGCTTGGCGGTGGCCGTGGTGACGGTGGGTATCCGTTTGGGAACGACGCGCTTCGGGTTCAGCTTAAAAAAGCTCGCGCCCGATCCGAAGCGGTTGAATCCCATTTCCAAGCTTCGCGACTTACCGCGCCAGAATCTTTCCTCGCTGTTGGAAGCCATCTTCCTTTTGCCTCTGTTTCTGGGGGCAGTATATGTGATCGCGCGCGGGAAACTGGAGGCCTTCTTGCTTTTGCCGTTGGCCAGCGCGGTGAGCGGCGCATACTTTCTGGGATCTTCCCTGATGGAGTTGCTCTGGAAGGCCGCGGGACTCTTTCTGGTGTTCGGTTCGGTCGACTTGTTTCGCCAGATGCGGCGCTATCAGCAAGACCTTCGCATGTCCAAACAGGAAATCAAGGAGGAGATGAAGGACGTCGAAGGCAATCCGCAGATGAAGGCGCGCATCCGGCGAATCCAGAGGGATCGCGCGCGACGGCAGATGATGAAAGAGGTCCCGAAGGCCACCGCGGTCGTAGTGAATCCGACGCACTTTGCGGTCGCTATCCGCTATCACATGGAATCCATGGCGGCCCCGCAGGTGGTGGCCAAAGGCAAAAACTATCTGGCTCTGCGCATTCGCCAGATTGCCCTCGAGAATCAGGTGCCGATTATCGAGAACCCGCCTCTCGCTCAGGCGTTGTACAAGTCGGCGGACGTCGGACAGGAGATCCCGCCCCATCTCTACCGCGCCGTGGCCGAAATTCTGGCCTATATCTTCAAGGTGATGAACGGGAAACGTCGGGGTTAACACGCCATGACGCCTTCTAAAGCTCTGCCCGCAGCTCCGCGCTGGGTTGACAAAATTCCATTTGCCACTCTGGGCGAGATGGCCGTGCCGCTGGCCGTGCTGTCGATTGTCATCGCGCTAATCACGCCGCTACCGGCGTTTGTGCTCGACCTGTTGATCGTTTCCGACATCCTGATGTCGGTTACGGTGATGATGGTTTCCCTATATCTGGTCAGGCCCGTGGAGTTTACCTCCTTCCCCACTACTCTGCTGTTGCTTACGTTATTTCGCCTGGCGCTGAATATTTCCTCCTCCCGGCTGATTCTGCTGAACGGCAACACCGGGACGTCCGCGGCGGGCGAGGTAATCGGCGCTTTTGGCAGCTTCGTGGTGGGCGGGAACTACATCATCGGCGCCGTCATTTTCCTCGTCCTGATTGCCATCCAGTATGTGGTGATCAATCATGGCGCGGTGCGTATTTCCGAAGTCACCGCGAGGTTTACACTCGACGCTTTGCCCGGCAAGCAGATGTCGATCGATTCCGACTTGAATGCGGGGCTGATCGATGAGGCGGAGGCCAAGCGGCGCAGAAAGATGTTGTCCACCGAAGCCGAATTCTACGGGGCGATGGATGGCGCCTCGCGGTTCACCCAGCGGGATGCGGTGGCAAGTATTCTCATTACGTCGATCAATATTGTCGCCGGCTTCTTAATTGGTGTTCTTCAGCATGGCATGGAGTTTCAGCGCGCGCTCGAAACTTACACCGTGCTAACCATCGGCGATGGGCTGGTCACGGTGATTCCGGCTCTGATGATCTCGGTTTCGGGCGGTATGATTGTAACCCGCGCCAGCTCCGACGCGCGCCTGGGGGCGGAGTTCCGCCGGCAGATTTTCGGTAATGCCGAACCTTTGTTGTTGGGCGCCGGTGTGTTAGTGGCTTTATCGTTGCTGCCCTCCATGCCGAAACTGCCGTTCCTGCTGCTGGGCGGTGGAGCGGGCACCCTAGCCTGGAGGATGAAAAAACAAAAGGCGCAGGAGGCCGCCGCCACCCCGCAGCCGGGGAACAAGCCTGCGGCCTCGAAAGAGAACCTTGAGAACCTGCTGCGCGTCGAACCGCTGGCCATCGAAGTCGGTCTCGGACTAGTCAATCTGGTCGAGGGTGGCCAGGAATCGCCTCTCCTGCGCCGCATTGCTTCCATACGCCGCCAGTTGGCTACCGATCTCGGCTATTTGTTGCCGGCTATCCGAGTCACCGACAACCTGTCGCTGAAGAGCCGGGAATATTTGATTCTCCTCAAAGGGGTCGAAATCTCCCGCTATGAAATACCGCAAGGGTGCGAGTTGGCAATTCCCACCGGAAGGGGAGAGATCACCTTGGCGGGTCAGACGACGCGCGAACCAGCATTTGGCATGCCGGCCCTGTGGATACCGGCTGAGCAGGTGGAACGGGCACGCCAGTCCGGATATACGGTGGTGGATGCAGTCAACGTTCTGGGAACTCATCTTGCTGAGTTAATCCGCCGCCATGCACACGAACTGTTCTCCCGGCAGGACACCAAGAAACTGCTCGACCGGGTTGCCGTCGAGCATCCGAAGGTGGTGGAAGACCTCGTGCCCAAGCTGCTTCCGCTGGCGACCGTGCAAAAGGTCTTGCAAAATCTCTTGCGCGAAAGGGTTTCCATTCGCGACGCAGTTTCCATTCTGGAGGCGCTCGGCGAAGCCGCGGGTGTGACGCGCAATCCGGTCCTGTTAACCGAGTATGTGCGCCAGACGATCCGCCGTACGGTAGTTAAACCGTACGTGAGTCGCGGCGGGGAGGTGCCCGCCTGGTTCCTCGAACCCTCCATTGAGCGCACCATTGAGTCCGCCGTGGAGCATGCCGAACAGAGCAGCCACTTGAACCTCGCTCCGCCGGTCGTCCGCGACATCCTCAATCGCATCACCTCCAAAATTGCTGCCGCGGAAACCCCGATGGTGGCGGTCACCTCGTCGGGGGCCCGTTACTTCCTGCGCCAGATCGTCGAGCCGGCGATGCCCAATCTCTTCTTCCTCGCGCACAATGAGGTCCCGCCCGGCCAGCGTGTACAGTCGCTGGGCACGGTTTCGTAAGCCCGATTTTCGCTCTCCAGCCTCTACAGAATTTACAGCCTGCCGCCGATAGATAGGCAAGGAGCGGCAGGTCCCAGCATGAAAATCAAGTCGTTTTTCTCGCACACCATTGAAGACGCGATCGCCAAAGCCCGACAGGAATGGGGGCCGGATGCGATGCTGATCCAAAGCCGGAAGGCGGCGCGCGAGGCACGCCATCTTGGCGAGTACGAAGTGGTATTTGCCGATGGAGGGCCGGCGGCAAGCTCGGCTTACGCAGGCACAGGCGAAGCCGCTCTTCTACCGGCGGGCGACCGTTTAGCCACTGAGGTTGCGGCTCTAAAGCAACAACTGGAAAACATGCGCCGGACCATCACCAGGACCATGCTCGCGCCATCGCAATGGGCGGACAACGCGCCGCTGTTGGCGGAAACGTATGCGCTGCTGACTTCGGCTGAAATCTCCGCGGAGTTGGCCAGAGAGATTGTTCAAGGCGCCGCTTCGCGTGCCGGCGCATCCGCCGATGGCCGCAGCCGTCAGTCGGAAAAATTGTGGCGCACTGCTGTTGCCGAGGAAATCGGCGCACGGTGCTCGATAGATAACGGCCTCACAAGCGATGACTCCCACCGGCGAATTGTAGCCTTAATAGGTCCGCCCGGCTGCGGCAAAACCACTACTTTAGTGAAGCTGGCCGTCACGTATGGATTGGCGAACCGGCGTTCCGTCCTGTTGTTATC
>DATBID010000144.1:0-5490 GCA_036557125.1 Bryobacteraceae bacterium
AGGCTGCTGAGGCCCGAGTTCAACCAGCAACTTCCACTTGAGGAGGCCACGATCGCCGAAGCGCTGCGACCGCTCGGATATCGAACCGCCGCTATTGGTAAGTGGCACCTGGGCGGCGCCGGCCATCTGCCGACGGATCAGGGTTTCGACGTCAACATTGCGGGCACGGCAGCCGGCTCACCGCCTGGCTACTTCGGGCCACTGGAACTTCCCGGCCTCAAGCTCGAGCCCGGCGAATTTCTGACTCAGCGCCTCAGTCTTGAAGGCTCCCGCTTCATAGCCGCGAATCGCTCCCGGCCTTTCTTTCTCTACCAGGCGCACTTCACTGTGCATATTCCGCTCGAGGCTCGCAAAGAGGCAATCGAGAAATACCGCCAGCGGAATACCGGCGACGTCGATCCGGTCTACTGCGCCATGGTTGAAAGCGCGGACGAGTCTGTTGGACACTTGCTCAAGCCGCTCGACGATACCCGCCAGGCCGATCGAACGATTGTGATCTTCTTCTCCGACAACGGAGGCGTACGATATCAAGCCAAGCGACCCAGGCCCATTACAAACAACTCACCACTGCGGGCCGGCAAGGGCCATCTGTACGAAGGCGGAATACGCGAACCTTTGCTGGTGCGGTGGCCCGGTGTCATTCGCCCCGGCGGCGTAGTGATGGACGCTGTCTCCAGCATCGATTTTCTTCCCACGATCTGCGAGGCTACGGGCGCCCATTCGGGAGCAGTGGATGGCGTCTCTCTCACAGGCGCGCTGCGCGGCGGCAAGCTCGCTGAACGGCCGCTGTTCTGGCATTATCCGCACTACAGCGACCAGGGCGGCAAACCATCGGGCGCGGTAAGGCTCGGCGAGTGGAAACTGATCGAGTTTTATGAGGACGGCCGGCTGGAGTTGTTCAACCTGTCGGACGACCCTGGCGAGCGGCGAAACCTGGTCCGGCGGGAGGCAGCACGAGCGAACAAGCTGCATGAGCTCATGCAGGATTGGCGCAGATCGGTAAATGCCTCGATGCCGCAACCCAATTCGCAATATGATCCCGCGCGGGCGAGTGAGGAACTCACCGGCTATGAGACGGCAACTCCGGCCATTTGACACGCCATCACACGCATCACTTGCAGCCGGATTTTGCCAGCAACTCCTGTGAGCGCCTCAATTCGCCGGCGTAATCTTCATTCAGAATCCGCCCATACCCGCCAGCGGGGTCAGGCGTCAAATCCCATAGTCCCGAGTTATGCCAGTGCGACTCGTCATCCCAGTCGTAGCGATCGAGAATCGGGTATAGGCACACTCCCTCGAGCGGGACGCCCATCCGGCGGCACTCGTAGGCTTCCCGTGCAATCATGCGAAGCCATGGTACGCGCCCTGCGCCATAATGGCCCGTTTCCGCAAGAAACAAAGGCCGTTCGTAACGCGCATGTACGCCTGCCAGCAAATGTCGTAACGGGGCGTACCGCGTATCGCGGAGGTGCTCCTCCCAGCACATGATGACGCGATCGCCTTCCTGCTGTTCCCATTCGTTGTGACCGTAGAAATTGCACCCGATGATATCCAGGTAGCGCGGATCGCCTCCGAGTTCCGGCGCCGCGCGGCCTGTGAGCATGTCCCAGCCTTCAAACTGCGATTGAAATGTGGCCGCTGCAATGGGTTCCAGATCCGGCCGCCCCCTCGGCGCAACAGCGTACAGAATCGGGTCCGGAACCACCAGGCGCGCGCGGGAATCCACATCGCGGATCGCGTCGGACGCAGCGATGCATGCCCGCACGAGTTGCCGCTTGATGTCATCGTCGCGGCCCACGGCGCACGGGGCCATGTAATCGCGGCTCCCAGCCCAGGCGAAGAACGAAATCTCGTTTACCGGAGCATAAAACGGAACCTCATCGGTATGATCCGCCACCACCTTCGCTACGGCTCGGGCATATCGGGCAAATCGGTCCACGAACCGGGGGCTGAACATGTCGAGGCCGTCGGGAAATCCGTAGTGGAACAGGTCCCAGATCACTTGTACGCATTGCTGCAATGCGGCTTCTAGCATGGGCTCGAAGGTGCGGAAGTCGTAGCCCGCGCCGCGGTCGATCAAATGCCAGCGGACGCCATCCCGGGCGGTACGGATTCCGAGCGGCGCCAGAAGGGCATAGTCCTGTTCCGCGTGAAGATCATGCTGAACCGCGGCAATCATATCCAGCCGGCGGCCGGCGCGATTCACGTGGCACGAGCACTCGAATCCGGCCATCCAAAATGAGCGGAACAGATGCGGGGCTTCACTCGAACCTTGAGTGCCTGCTTGCGTGTAATCCGCCAGAACCAAAACGCATCCCCTCGGCGCGTGTATCCTCTCGGTATGACGCGTTTGCTGCTAATTGTTTTCAACTCCCTGCTAGCGGCCCAGGCGCCGCACCAGCATCACCCGCCGAGCGATGCCAGGGAGTACGCGCGTATTCTCAACGATCCGGCCCGCGAGGCGTGGCAAAAGCCTGATGCGGTAATTACCGCGCTGAGGATCAAACCGTCGGATGCCATCGCCGATATTGGGGCCGGAAGCGGGTATTTTGCACGGCGGTTCGTTGAGCACGCAGCCAAGGTCTATGCGGTCGACATCAGCGCAGATCTGCTGAAGATCGCGGCCGACGGCGCGCCAAAGAACCTGGTAACGGTGCTCGCGGCTGCGGACGACCCGAAGCTTCCGCCGTCGTCTGTGGACCTGATTTTCTTTTGTGACGTCATGCACCACATTGAGAATCGCCCAGCGTACTATCGCAGGCTGAATACAGCGCTAAAGCCCGGCGGAAGAATCGTCAATATCGATTTCTATAAAAAGGACCTGCCGGTGGGGCCTCCCGTATCCATGAAGCTGTCCGAGGAACAGGTGATCGATGAATTCAAGGCGGCCGGTTTCAAGCTGGCCAGGAAGCATGACATGCTGCCGTACCAATACTTCCTGGAATTTGAGCGCGCTGAGTAGCCGCTAGTGGCCGGCCAAGGCTGACTGCGTCTTCTTGGGCAGCTTCGCCACGGTGAGATCGTACGCAGTTCGCAACAGGGTCTTGAGTTCGGTGCGCGGGATCGAGTTCTCCCGCTCCAATGCGACCCAGTGGGCCCGGGCCAGATAAGGCGCGGGAATGATACCCGGCCTTTCGATGAGCTCAGCAAATGTAGCAGGCTCGCACTTGAAGGACAGCCAGTGGTCCCCGCCTCCTTCAAGGTCGGCTACAGCGAACATCTTGCCCGCCACCTTGAACACAAGATTGTTGCCCCATTGCACTTTCTCAGTTGACTGCGGGAACGAGAGACACAATTTGCGAACCCACTCGATATCCATATCCGATCTCACCTCGAAATCGACCGTGTCGCTGACGCCCGGCGTAGAGAATTTGTCGGGGCGTGCGGCACTACTAGTACTAACAGGGCTGTCGTTATCAGTCTCATTGCTCCACTCACGTCATGTGAATTATAGGCGAAGATACTGCTTCAACCGGATAGCTTTGTACCTGAATCGGATCACACGATGATGTCAGGAGTATCCCAGAGAGCTTGCGCAACACAGTCCCGGCAACGGCGGAAACGTGGCCAGGCGACTCTTGCGTTTTTGAGAGGAAACAGAAACATGAAGGTCAGGATATTAAGTGTCATTGCAGTGTTTGCGCTCGGCCTTTCCGGCGTAGCTTGCAAAAAGAAGGTGGCTGCGGCGCCGCCGCCCACGCCTGCAGTGCACTCCTCAGAAACCGCGTCCTCGGTCCCCGCCTCGCACGCGGCTCCCGCTGAGCGTCCGAGATCAGAGCAGGCCGAGGCCGCGCCTCGCTACCCCGACTCTCGTACGATGGCGACAATCCAGGAATTGATGAGCCGGATCGAGGATGCCTACTTCGATTACAACCAGCATACGATCCGCCCTGATGCAGACAAAGCGCTGCGGGCGGATGCGAATACGCTCAGCGATATCGTCCGGCAATACCCCAATTTCCACATGACCATTGAAGGCCACTGCGACGAACGCGGCTCCGAGGAGTACAATCTGGCGCTCGGCGATGCGCGCGCGAAAGCTGTGCAGGAATTCCTGACTACTTCGGGATTTCCGGCCGCGCAATTGAGCGTGGTCAGCTACGGTAAGAATCGCCCGTTCTGCACCGAGCACGGCGAGAACTGCTGGCAACAGAACCGCCGGGCGCATCTTGTGGCCATGGCGCAGAATACCAGTCCGACACGTTAACGAAGGTCGTTGCAGCGCCGCCTGTCGTGCAGTATCGGGCTTGCACAGCAGGCGGCCCACTTCTGCATCCATCAGAAAATCATCCGCCGGTTGAGGTATGCGCCTGAAACCACGCTCCGATGCGTGGCATCGTAGCTAGTGAGAGCGCATCCTCGCCAGACCTACTAATCTGCAAATGCTAGTTGCCAATCCGGCGGAAGAGGCCGCCGAACACAAATACCAAAAATCGAAGCTTCCGTGGGTGGTCGCAAACCGGGCCGAACCCGGCGAACGACAAGCGCCCTACTTCATGACCGAGGATGGCCGTTCGTGGACGCCCATCGGCCAGAACGACGCGATCACGTGGCCGGAATTAAATGGACTTTTTCGGCGGCGCGACACAGGGCCGGCGGAACGTTACCTCGACTTCCTGGCCGCGCATAGCGTCACCGTGTTGCGGTTAATGATGGAGTACTCGCAGTTCGGTTCGCGGTGTTTCGAAAAGCCGGTGGGCTCTTTCCAGCGGTCAATGGTCCGCTTGTGGGATGACATCTTTCAGATGTGCGAAGAGCGTGGTCTGCGCATCCTGCTGACGCCGTTCGATACTTTCTGGATGTGGATCAACTGGTCCAAGCACCCGTATAACCACAAGAACGGCGGCCCATGCGAACGGCGGTCAAGCATCCTGCTTTGTCCGGACACGCGAAAGCGCATCAAAGACCGGTTGGCGTTCGCATCGGAGCGCTGGGGCGGCAGCGGAACGTTGTTCGCGTGGGATCTGTGGAATGAAATTCATCCGTCGTACGCCGAAAACAGCGCCGATTGCTTTTCCGATTTCATCAGCGACTTGAGTGAACACGTGCGGGATCTGGAGCTGCGGCGCTACGGCCGCGCGCATCCGCGCACCGTATCCATGTTCGGGCCGCACCTGGTGCTCGATTCACGAATTCCCGATTCGATCTTCCGGCATCCGCTGCTGGACTTCGCGAGCACGCATTTCTACGAAGAAGGGGCGATCGATTTCCCGCAAAACACGGTGGATGCAGCCGTCGCGGTCGGCCGCCTGATGTGTAGTGCGTTGTGCGAGACTCCCCACAACCGCCCGTTTTTCGACAGCGAAAGCGGCCCGATCCACACCTTCAAGGATCACCATATAACTCTGCCCGAAGCCTTCGATGACGAGTATTTCCGCCACATGCAGTGGGCGCACCTCGCCGGAGGCGGCGCGGGCGGCGGCATGCGATGGCCCAACCGGCATCCCCACAGCCTGACCCCGGGCATGCGCGTTGCTCAGCGCGGCCTGG
>DATBID010000145.1:0-3034 GCA_036557125.1 Bryobacteraceae bacterium
CGTCCCCGGCCCCAAAGCCGCAAAGCTGAACCAAAATTTGCAGAACGCCGTCACACCGTCACAGCGCCAGCGCGTATGCCTGCCCCGCGACGAAACGAACCCAATTTTCCCTTCCACCGTCCTCGGTCCAGAAGCCGCAAAGCTGAACCAAAATCTGCAAAACGCCGTCACGCCGTCACAGCGCCAGCCCTCCTGCCCGCACCGCTTGACCCGCTCTCCTCGACTTGATAGAAGTACCTTCCATCGGGAAATTATGCCCTTCCGCCTGATCGTGCTCTTCGCCGTTACCATTGCGGCCTTGGCCCAGACAGCCACCATGAAGCAGCTCATGCTCGACCTCATCCATCCCTCCTCCAACCAGATCCTGCTCATCGTCAATCGCGGCGGCCCTGCGGACGACAAACAATGGGCCGCAGTCCGCCACAGCGCGCTAACGCTCGCGGAATCTGGAGAACTTCTCGCGCGCATCCGCAGCACCAATGACTGGCCAAAAGACGCAAAGCTCCTCTCCGACGCCGGCAGCGCTGCGTACCGGGCCGCGCTGGCCAAGGACTCGAAGGCGTTGGCGGCGGCCACGGATTCTCTGGACGCGTCCTGCACAACCTGTCACAAACAGTTCCGCCCCGATGTCTTCCCGCGCCAGGAGGCCTCCAAATGAGCTATTCGCGCAGGAATTTTCTCAAGGCTGCCGGTTCGGGTATCGTGCTGACCGCGGTCGTGGGCGAAGCCGTGCTGCCGGTTGCGGCCGTTCCCTCACTACCCGCGCCCCTCACTCGCGAAAAGGCCCTCTTTCTTATCAACGGCAAGGCGCACACTGCCGAGTACGAAGCGCGCACCACATTGTGGGAAGTGATCGCAATCGAATTGGGTTTGACGGGCACGAACCGGAGCTGCAACCGCGCCAGTTGCGGTGCCTGCAGCGTGCTGGTGGATGGTGTGCCGCTCTATTCGTGCCACACGCTGGCCATGGAAGCGGCGGGCAAGAAGATCGTCACCATCGAAGGCGTAGGTGATGAGAGGAACATGCATCCGTTGCAGCGCATCGGCCATATCCGTGTGGCCGCCGATTGCGGCTACTGCACGGCGGGCTGGGTGGTCACCGCCAAGGCGCTCCTCGACAAAAACCTAAATCCCTCTGAAGAGCAAGTGAAGCAGGCCCTCGCAGGCCACATTTGCCGCTGCGCCGCCTATCCTGCCATCGTCCGCACAGTGATCGATGCGGCATCCGTCATGCGCGGCGAAAAGGCAAACATCCAAACCGAGCCGGAATCGGTGGTCCACATCAAAATGCCGATGGTGCGCGATTACGCCACTGCAGGCGGCCATTTGCCGGGCGATGAGCTGATCGAAGGGAAAACCGTAACCAAAAAATGGCAGGGCTATCCGCCCGAGGACCTCAATGTCCTCGGCAAATCCATGCCGCCTCTGGCGGAAGTTGCGGTGCCGCGCTTCACGGGCAAAGCGCTCTACGCCACGCGCGTGTGGTTCCCGGACATGCTGTATGCGAAGTTCCTCACCTGCCCGCATCCGCACGCCCGGCTGAAAAACATCGATACGTCCGCCGCCGAAAAAATGCCCGGTGTGCGCGCCATTCTCACTTCGCAGAGCGCGACCAAACCACAGGCGGCCATTTCAGTCTCGACCGGCGGCAGAATCGTGGGGAAGCCGGAGGCGGCGCTCGCGGCCTTCCGCGTGGTCCCCGAGCCTCTGCCGCGCGAACTGAATCTTCAGGGCGAAGTGGTCGCCATCGTCGCGGCCGATACCGAAGATCTGGCGGAAGATGCTGCCGCGGCAATCAAAGTCGAATATGAAGTGCTGCCATTCGCTTCCACGCTGAAAGACACCATGGCCGCCAATGCGCCCGATCTGCGCGGCGGCAAAGGCAACCTCTTGCGCCATGCCAATTCACCCAAAGATTTTCCCCATGCGACCTGGGCGGAGCAGCAGGGCGACCCCGAAAAAGGATTTGCCGAAGCGGACATTGTAAAAGAGTTCACCTATCAATTTGCTGGTGGCGTTTCCGTGCCTATGCAGCCCAGCGGCAGCGTGGCCAAGTGGGATGGCGACCGCCTCACGTTCTGGGGCATGGGCCAGGGCATCTATCCTGTGCGTGCGGTTCTGGCCGCGGCGCTCGGGATGGAAGAATCGAAGATCCGCTTCATCAATAAGTGGAACGGCTCTACATTCGGAGCGGCGCGCCTTGCGGCCGAGCGATTCTATCCGCTAATCGCGCATCTCGCCAAAGTGACCGGGAAGCCGGTGAAGGTGATGCTGCCCAAAGATCAGGAACTGGCGCAGCTTCAGATCAAGCCGGAAACTATAACCAAATTCAAAGTAGGCGCGAAGCGTGATGGGCGCATCGTGGCACTGCATCACGAAGTCTACGTGAGCGTCGGCGATCTCGAATCCGGCGGCCACGCTTCCACCCCCGGCAACGCCTTCAATCAGTTCGAACTGTACACATCCCAGGTGCCCAACTGGCGCTCACTGTGGTGTGCGTACCGCACGAATGCTCCCCGGCCCGGCCCTTCCCGCAGCTATTACCAACAGGAAACAAAGTGGTCCTGGGAAAACATGATGGATGAAATGGCGGAGGCCGTGGGGCTCGACCCGGTTCAATTCCGCCTGATACACATAACGCGCCCCATGCCCGGCAACTCGCGCTATCCGTACGATTCCTTCCCATCCGTGCAAGTTTTGGAAGAAGGCGCCAAAGCCTTCGGTTGGGAAAAGCGTACGCCTCCCGGCGCCACACCGGGGCGGTTCAAGCGCGGCTTCGGCATCGGCATGAGCCAGCATCACGGCGGCTTGATGGGATACCACGAAGGCGAAGAAGTTTTCGAGCGCCTGGCCGCTGCGCCCGGCGCGGCGGTGTTCGGTACAGACCTCGAATTATCGGCCGATGGCTACATCACTATGAAAGTCGCCCTCCCCGATAGCGGCTCCAACAACGCTACAGCGCTCGCGCACCTCGTGGCCGAAATGCTCGGCTTCACTTCGCGCGACCGCATCCGCCTCATCTGGGGCGATACCG
>DATBID010000146.1:0-14414 GCA_036557125.1 Bryobacteraceae bacterium
GAGCGTCACAACCGCGCCCCCAGCGGGGGCTGCCGTGCCCAGCGTTACGGTGCCGGTGCTGGCGGCGCCACCTGTCACGGCGGTTGGATTCACGGCAATCGCCGCCAGTGCCGCCGCGGGCGGGTTCACGGTGAGGGTGGCGGTTTGAGCTGCGCCATTGTATGTGGCTGTGATGGTCATGACGGTGGTCGTGGTTACAGCTTTTGTGGTGATGGCGAACGTAGCATTCGTGGCGCCAGCGGCGACAGTGACGGAGGCAGGAACGGTGGCCACGTTCGTGTTGCTGCTCGCGAGGGTTACCACCGCACCGGCCGCCGGAGCCGCGGAGCTGAGCCTAACCGTGCCGGTGCTGCCCGTGCCGCCGGTCACCGAGGCCGGATTCACGGTGGCGGAAGCCAGGGGCGGGTTCACAGTGAGCGTGACGATTCTGGCCGCGCCATTAGACGTCGCGGTGATGTTCACCGAGGTTACGGTCTTCACTGCTTTCGTAGTGAGGGCGAATGTGGCGCTGGTGGCGCCTGCAGTGACAGTGACGGAGGCGGGAACGCTGGCAGCGTTGGTGTTGGCGCTCGTGAGAGCCACCAATGCGCCGCCCGCGGGAGCAGCGCTGCTGAGCGTGACCGTGCCGATGCTGCCGGCGCCGCCGGTAAGCACCACAGGATTCAAAGTAATTGAAGCCAGGAGTGGATTCACTGCAAGGCCGACGGTTTTGGCCACGCCATTGTAAGTAGCGGTGATGGTCGCGACTGTGCCCGCTGTCACGGAGTGTGTGGTGACAGCAAAATTGGCAGCGGTGGCGCCGGCGGCCACGGTGACTGATGAGGGAACGGTGGCGACATTAGTGTTGCTCGTCGCAAGCATCACTACGGTACCGCCCGCGGGAGCGGCGGTGCTGAGCGTCACCGTGCCCGTGCTGCCGGCGCCGCCGGTCACAGTGCCGGGGTTTACGGCAACCGAGTTCAGTGTCGCGCCAGGCGAGGCGGCGATTTTTACAATGAAGCCGTCATTTCCACCGGCGCTCTGCGGCTGGATAGGACTGATGACCGGAAAATTTGTGGAGCCAGTATAGCCTACCGCATAGATATCGCCGAGTGGATCGACCGTGATGCCGGTTCCCTCTTCATAAAGAGAGCCACCCAGGAAGGTCGAAAACAGGAGAGAGAGCGCGCCCGGCTGCGCGGGGTCGATGTGAACGAGGAAAGCGTCGTAGTTGCCACCGCTCACAGCCTGTGCGGGGTGGGCCATGGGAAAGTCCGTTGAAGCAGTGCGCCCGGCGATCCAGGCGCGACCATTCGGATCGAGGGCAATGGCTTCGCCGAGATCACGGTTGGCGCCGCCCAGGAACGTGGAATACAGCAGCGCGGCGGTTCCCACTCTCGCTGGATCTATCTTCGAATAGAACGCGTCGTCGTTCGAGGTGTTGCAAGCCCCATCGGTACCGCATACGCGGTCCCATGCGTTTGCGGTTGTAGGGAAGTTGCCGGAAGTAGTGTGTCCGGTAACGTGGATCTTGCCCAACCCGACAGCGACGCCAGTAACGCTCTCCGCGCGGTTGCCGCCGAGAAAGCTCGAGTAAAGAAGCTGGGTCGCGGTGCTATTTACTTCGGTGATGAAGCCCGTCTGCGTGGCATTCGGTATGGTTGCCTGGACCGCATTCGCAGTCACAGGAAAATTGCTCGAAGCAGTGGACCCTGCCACATAGGCGTTACCGGCTGTATCCACAGCGATCGCCAGACCTTCATCCCTCGCAGGACCGCCCAGATAGGTCGAATAGAGCACCGCTCCGGCCGGGCCAAACTTGGTGACAAACGCGTCTCCCTGGTAGCCGCCAGTGGGGAAGACCACACCCGCCGTGACCAGCATGCCGCCCGCTGTCGACCCCGTGAAATAGGCATTGCCTGCGCCGTCTACGGCAACGGCATTGCCGTAGTCCTGGACGCCTCCCCATACGAGTTCATAAGCGAACGCGTTGCCGGCGGGATTGAGCTTCGCCCCCAGAACCTGCTTTTTGGTGCAATTGCCGGACTGGTCCGTTTGCGTATAGTATCCCGTGACGATTGCGTTGTCCGCGGAGTCCACGGCAATACCGCGAACCGAGGCGTTGCACACGCCGCTGCCGATATAGGCGGTGTACACAACGGCTGTCCCTCCCGGATTCAGCTTGCTCACAAAACCCCAGGAGATGCCGCCGGTGGCGGTACTGCCGGCGATATAGGCCGCGCCGGTCGCGTCGGTCGCAATGGCTTGGGCGCGGTCATCGCGAGCGCTTCCAAAGTAGGAGGCGTAATCGATTACCGGATCGATCACCAGCGTGCTCTGGCGATCATATGAGTCGAGTTCGAAATGCGCTTCCGCCGGTCCCGACAGGACGTAACGTCCGGCCACCTCCCGCTCGCCGAGTGCGCCTTTCTGCCAAATCTTCGGCTTCCGTTGTTTCATCGTTCCGCGCGCCGCGATCAGCTCCAGATCGCCCTGCGCATCGATGTGAACCCGTTTCACGCCTTCAAATGCGATGCGGATCCGGTTAGGATCGGCGCCGGGGCGCAGCACAAAATCGTACTCGAGTTGCTTGTTGTTGCCGTGGAAGACGGCATCGATACCCGGATATACCGCGGCATAGCGGACGCTCGCGTAATTAGGAACGTCACGGATCCACTCGCGTTTATCGCCAATCAGATAGCTGGTGATGCCGGGAAGCTTCTGTTCGCCTTCCGGCGCTACAGGAGCGGCTCCCACGAAGCGCATGGCAATGGTTGTAGCCCCACCCGATTCCAAGGCGACACTTCCGCGGCGCAGGTACACAGCGCCTCTCTCGATGCGCGACAGGTAGCTGACGCCCGAGGGCGCCTGCCCGCGATTCTCTTCGAAGCTGAGAGGCAGCTTGCCATACGAGGCGGAGATTGCCGGGTTGGCTGCCGTCAGTAAGAACGGCACTGCGATTGCGAGAAAAGCGGCGGGAAAGGCAGACCCGGCGAATTTCCCAGGGGTTCGTGCGAGTTTGTTAAAAGTAGCTGCAGTCATGTTGGCTCCAATCAGGTACTGGCGCCGACTGCAGAAACGTCACAGAGTTCCCACGCTATAATCTCAACACTGCCGGTGTGCCGCCACGTAACAACTTGGCTTTTGCTCGTTTTACTCGAAGCCACTGCACTGCCCGCACAGACGATACTCGAACCCGGCAGAACCATGGACGGGCAGCTCGCGGGCGGAGAGTCCCATGAGTACCGCATGGCGTTGGAAGCAGGCCAATACGCCCGCGTAGTGGTGGAACAGCGGACCATCAATGTGGCGGTGGCCTGTTTCGGACCCGATGGGCGAGAACTGTTCGCAGCGGATAGCGACAAAATCGGCGACTCGGAAACAGTCGAATTGATCAGTGATATAGCCGGTAGTTACCGAATACGGCTCACTGCGCCCGAACAGCACGCGCCGGGGGGACGCTATGAGATCACGCTCGAGGATGCCCGTGCCGCAACCGAGCAGCACAAAAGGCGCGTCCTGGCGGCTCGTGCATTCGCGGCGGGGATCACACTGTCACGGCAGGGCACGCGCGAGGCGATGCTGAAGGCGGTCCGTCAACTTGATCAGGCCGTGGCGCATAGGCGCGGGGCTCAAGATCGAGCCGAGGAAGCGAAAACGGTCTATACGCTGGCCTTGCTGTACATCGAGATCGGAGACCGGCAGAAGGCGCTCGAGTACGCGACACAGGCCTTACCGCTCGCGCGAGCGTCCGGCGACGTGAAAACCCTGGCGCGGGCACTCGATTCCATAGGCGAGGTACATAACAATTTCGACGACAAGAAGGAAGCGATCGGTTATTACGAGCAAGCGCTGCCATTAATGCGAGCAGCCGGCGACCGGGCCGGCGAAGGCAAGACTTTGAGCAACGTGGGGGTCGCGTTTTCCGGGACCGGCCAGAAGCGCAGGGCCCTGGCGTACTTCGAGCAGGCCTTGCAGATTTTTCGCGAGCTCCAGGACCGCGCCATGCTGGCCGAGGTGGCCGGTAACATGGGTGTCGCCTACGATAACCTGGGCGAGTATCAACGGGCGCTGGAAAACCATGAGAATGAGCTGGCGCTACAGCGCGAGCTTGGCGATCGAGCCAGCGAAGCCATTACGTTGAACAATGTCGGTTCGGCCTATTCCGGTCTTGGCGCCTACCAGAAGGCTCTCGATGCCTACACTGGGGCGCTGGATATCAATCGCTCATTGGACAACCGCTGGAACGTAGCCATCAACTTGAACAACATTGGCTGGGTATACGGCAATCTGGGCGAGCAGCGCCGGGCGCTCGGTTTTTATCAGCAGTCGCTCGAGTTGGTTCGCGCAATTCAGGATAAGCGGCGGATAGCCAGCACGCTTAACAATATTGCCGGTATCTATGCGGAGCTGGGCGATTATCGCAAGGCCATCGATCTCCAAAACGAAGCTCTTCCTCTGCGCCGCGCTGCGGGCGATACGGACGGCGAGGCCAACTCGCTGAACTCCCTCGGCGATGCGTATCGGAAACTGGGGCAACGGGAGAAAGCGCGGGAGTATTTGGTGCGCGCGCTCGAGATTCACCGCACTTCCGGGAATCGCTACATGATGGCGCGCGCACTGAGAAATCTGGGCGGACTCTATCTGGAGTCGGGAGAGCAAGGGCACGCGCTATCGTCCTTGAATGAGGCGCTAGAGATCAGCCGTGCGATCCACGACCGCAGCGGCGAGGCCGCCGCGTTGTCCGATCTGGCACGCCTCGAGCGCGGCCGGGGAGATTTCATCGCAGCCCACAAGCAGGCGGAAGAGGCGCTCACAACTCTGGAATCGGTTCGGCTCGGTGTAGCCAGCCCTAGCCTGCGCGCGACCCTCTTTGCATCGGCCCAGGACCTTCAGGAACTGAACATCGAAGTGCTGATGCGCTTGCATGCGGAGCATCCTACAGACGGGTACGATGCGGCCGCGCTTTTGGCGACGGAACGAGGGCGGGCGCGCTCTCTGCTCGAAATGCTTGGAGAATCGGGGACAGAGATCCGTGCGGGCGTGGATGCCGCACTCATCGATCGGGAACGGGAGTTGGAGCTGCTCATTGCTGGAAAAGCGGAGCAGCAGACGAGGCAACACAGCGAAAGCGAAGCCGCAGAGGCGGCCGCGGAATTAGAGGCGCTCGCCGTGGATCTCGAGCAGGTCGAAAGCAGGATTCGTGAGACCAGCCCGCGGTACGCCGCCTTGACACAGCCCGTGCCGCTTAGTCTCAGAGAGATTCAGAAGAAGGTTCTGGATGACAGCACGATCCTCCTGGAATACGCGCTGGGTGCAAAAAGAAGTTTTCTATGGGCAGTGACGCCGCGTTCGATGATGGTTTGCGAACTGCCGCCGCGCGGGGAAATTGAATCCGCGGCCAGGGAACTCTACGAGCTGGTGACCGCTCGCAACCAGCAGCCCCCAAAGGAGGCGGCAGCGGCAAGGGCTCTCCGCGTGCGCCAGGCCGATCGGACATATCTCACGGCCGCGGCGAAGGTGAGCAGAATGCTGCTGGGGCCAGTGGCTGCGCAGCTAAAGAGCAAGCGACTTCTAGTCGTCGGCGAGGGGATGCTGCAATATTTGCCGTTCGCGGCACTGCCGGAACCGGGGACGCAGATTCCCTTGACCGTGAACCACGAAGTTGTGACCGCTCCATCGGCCTCGGTCGTTGCTGTGTTGCGAGAGGAGACCGCAGGCCGCCAGCCTGCACAGAAGGCAGTGGCTATTTTTGCGGATCCGGTTTTCACCGCCGACGACCCGAGAATTGGCCAGTTGAAGACGAAAGGTGATGCGGGCGAGCCGAATTTTATCCGGTTACGCTTCAGCCGCAACGAGGCGGAAGAGATCGCCCGGCTGGTTCCTCCGGAGGCAACCTTCAAGGCTCTCGACTTCGATGCGAGCCGCGAGAATGCGCTGCGCACGGATTTAGGGCAATACCGGATTGTCCATTTTGCCACGCATAGTCTGCTCAACAACGAGCACCCGGAACTTTCCGGGGTGGTGCTCTCTCTGGTAGACCGCGAAGGGAGGCCGCAGAACGGATTCCTCCGACTCTACGACATTTACAATATGCGGTTGGGTTCCGACCTGGTGGTGCTCAGCGCGTGCAAGACAGCCCTGGGCGAAGAGATCAAAGGCGAAGGATTGATTAATCTCACGCGCGGCTTCTTGTATGCGGGCGCCTCGCGAGTGGTGGCGACTTTATGGGAGATCGACGACCGTACGACTGCGGAGGCAATGAAGCGGTTTTATGATGGAATGCTTGCGCGCGGAGAAAGGCCGACTGCGGCCTTGAGAGCCGCCCAGGTGGCCATGTGGCGAACCAAGGGATGGGATGCGCCGTATTACTGGGGCGCGTTCACTCTTCAAGGAGAATGGCGGTAGCCCGGTGGCAGACGCGACCCGGCGGAAATGGTCGCTCACCCAGGAGGCGTTTGACAGCTTGCTGGCCTCGCTGGGAGCAGACTGCGACATCGCCGCGGACCGCTACCTCGAAATCCGGCGCAATCTGGTGCGGCTCTTTGAGTGGCGCGGCTGCTTGACCCCGGAGGAATACGCCGATGAGACTCTCAACCGATGTGCCCGGAAGATTGGCGACGGGGAAGAAATCCGCGATCTGAGTACTTATGCGGTCGGGGTGGCACGGATGTTGTTACGGGAGGTCGGCCGCGAACGCGCGAGAGAGGCCCTGCCGTTGGACCAGGCGCCGGAGCCGCGTGTTCTGCCGACCGAAGCCGAGGCCGATCTCGAAGCGCGCGAGGAATGCCTCCGGAGATGCCTCGGCCAGATCTCCGCGGAGAATCGCGACCTCATTCTAAGCTATTACCAGGAGGAGAAAGGCGAAAAGATCAAGAATCGTAAGCGGCTAAGTCAACTGTTCGGGATTCCGCCGGGCACCTTGCGGATGCGGGCGCTGCGAGTTCGGGAAGCGCTTCAATTGTGTTCGGAAAACTGCATGCAGCGGCGGGGAGGACATTCGTTGTGACAAATCGTCGAAATCGGCCAGCGATATTTGAATGGTGGCAAATCGCTCATGCGGTCAGAACGCGCTAACGAACTGTTAATGATCAAGTACCTGCTAGGGGAACTGACCGAAGAAGAACAGGTCGAGGTAGAGGATCGGGCTTTCGCGGATGCGGACTATCTGGGTGCGCTGGAAGCGGCCGAATCCGAGCTGATCGATGCCTATGTCCGCGGGCAATTGTCTCCAGCGGAGCGCCAGGAATTCGAGCGCCGGTTCTTGACATCGCCGGGACGCCGCAGCAAAGTAGAGTTTGCCAGGGCGCTCGCCAGAGTGGCCTCGGAATCGCGAGTGGCCCCAAGGCCGTTTGCCTGGCAGGCGCTGTTGGACTTGATGCGCGGCTGGAGCCCCGGCTTGCGACTCGCGACGGCTGCGGCCACCGTGATCGTGTTGGTAGCTGGATCGTGGCTCGTGGTTCAGAACACGGCAATGCGGTCGCGCATCACGACGCTCGAAACCCAGCGGCACGACCTGGAAACGCGAGAGCAGGGACTGCGGCGGGATCTTGCCATGCAATCGCAGAAGCAGGCTAGTCGGGCCGCACCCGCTGTGCCCGCGCCGGTTGTCGCCTCGCTAGTATTCGTGGCGGGCCTCACTCGCGCCGTAGCGCGTGTGGGGCACCTGGTACTGGATCCGCACGCGCAGATTGCCCATCTCGAGATACAGCTCGACCAGCGGGACGAGTATCCGCGATTCCGGGCGGAACTGCGCACGCGGGGAGAAGAGGTCTTAACGCGCGCTGGTCTTTCGAAGCGCCAGACCAACGCGGGATCCAGTGTGTCCTTCGATGTGCCGGCAAGCGCACTGGCGACGGGCCAATACGAGCTGGCGCTCAAGGGGGTGACCGATAACCAATCGGTGCAGGACGTGGGTTACTACTACTTCGTGGTGGAGCGGCAGTGAGCCCCCAGTCCGTCCGGCGATCCGGCTTTGGGCGGCTTTAATCCAGCCGTCGGTCAACACGTGATGGCAATGCGGCAGCCCTCGGCGTCGGCTTTGCGGATTATGCCCGGAGCAAGCAGTACAGGAACAGGCCCGTTCCAAGGGCGAACAACAATAGGAAGCGGCGAAGAATCGCGGGCCTATTGAGGCGGCTAGGAGCCAACGATGACGGTGGGTGCTGGAGCATCCCGACCGGGACCGGGATGCGCTGGTAAAGCATGGCGGATTCTGCGCCCACCACGAACAAACGCATTGTCAGTGAAACCAGGGTCAGTTCTATGGAATTGTCCGACCTTCAATAAGTTACTGGTGAGCCGGGCGGGACTCGAACCCGCGACCCTATGCTTAAAAGGCATATGCTCTACCGACTGAGCTACCGGCCCAAGAGAACAGCAGCGCGTGCTTCGTCATTAGTGTAGCAAAGGCTTGGAAAGCTACTCTTCGGCTTGGTATTTAGCTTCCCCCGGTTGTGCCGCGGTCGCCGCTTTACAGCTTCACTTCCGAGTCCTTCAGATTCACCGGCGCCGGCGCTTTTGGCGGCGCGGGTGGGATCGGCGGCGCGGGCGCTTCCACGCCGCGCGCGCTGCCTTGTTTGCGCACGGCAACCGATCCGCGGTCCGCGAGAATGCGAATCAGCGGGCCGTTTCCCTGCCCGCCTCTTAAAACGGCGGCGCGGCCTTCGACCTGCGTTTCGATCGAGGCGCCGAAATCGTTGACGGCATCGCCGTGCTCCGCAGTGGCCTGCAATTGGAAGTCGGCTTTCTCCGGAAGCAACAGTTCGATTGCGCCGGAGCCGGAATGCGCATCGATGCGAGGGAGCGGCACGCGGCCCGGCTGGAGTTCCACATCGCCGCGCACGCTCTCCAGGTTGAGGGAATCGGTGAAGCCCTCAAGGTGAACGTCGCGCGATTGCGTCACCAGGCGCACAGGCCCTACCAGGTTCGTGCCGCTGAAATCGCCCAAGTCCATGTTGATGCTGCCGGGCACCGCAGCCGCCTGCACTTCCATCCGCGGCCCGGCCAGGTGCAGCGCCATAGCGACGTTTTTGAAGGCCAGCGAACCCACGTAGGCGCCATTCACCGTCACCTGGCCCTTTACGTTTTGAATATCGATATCCGATCCGCGTCCCTCGATATTCAGGTCGCCTTGAATGGTATCCGCGGCGATGGTCTCGCTGCGTCCGATCTCAAGCCTCACATTGCCTATGACGCGGGCCAGGCGCACATCGCCGCGCGGTCCGCCCAGCGCTACATCGCCGTTGAGATCGGTAATTTCGTAGTCGGCACTGCCTCCGTTCGCTTCGAGTGCCATTGATCGAGGAACCGTAATATCGAGTTCGTCGCTAATGCGTTCATCGGCCGGCGCGCGCTCCTGGTGCAAGGTGACCAGTACGCGGTCTCCCTGAGGCACGATTTCCACTGGCGTTTGCCCATCGGTGCGCTCGGCGTCCTCTCGCTTGTAGGCGCGAATCAGCTTGCGGCCGTTGATGCGAATTTCCTGAGTATCGGCTCCGTTTACATGTATTGTGCCACGCGGGTTTTCAAATACGATACGCGTGGCGCCGCCAGCCGGCGCTCCGGCTTGTACAGGAAATTCGAATTGCTCCCCGAAAATTTCGGGTGTCAGATGGATTCCGTGCCGGTTGATTTCAAACAACCCCATGCCCGCCACGCAAATCAGGATCACCAGCAGAATTTCGCCCGCGCTCAAGCCCGCCTGACGGCTCGCGCGCCAGATCAGCACTTCGATTAACCGCAGCAGACCCCAGGCAATCAGCAGGAAAGGCCACCAAGTCGCCACAAGGTCGAATATGGGCGCCCCCGGATTCACGTTCCGCCATAGAAATAGCGCGCCCAAAATGACCAGCAGCAGCGGGGCCGCCAGCGAACGGTGTCTCATTGTGGCCTTCCTCCGCGCGGGCCGGAGCCTCTGCCCATCAGGCTGAGCAGGCCGAGTACGATCAGCAGCACGGGCCACGTCTCGCCAAACCCGTACGGCGTAAAATTGTTGAGAGCAAACAGCACGCCCACAGTAATCAGAACGATCGGGCCGCGAATCGCATGGATCAGTGAGGTATCGCCGCTCATCTGCCCGGCCTCCCGCCGGACGCGTCGCCGCCGGTAAAGCGGGAGTACAGCAAATACGCTCCCGCCGCAATCAGCAGCACCGGCCAATAGCGGGCCAGATACTCGAGATCGAACAGGTGCAGAGTATTCAGCAGCAGAATCACTCCCAGCACCACCAGCGCAATGCCCGCCACTGGAGCACCGCTGCGCGCTCCCTGCAGATTCACCAGGCCGGAGTATTCATCCACCGGCATGCCGGCACGCCGCTTGCGCGCGGTGTGATACGCCTCAAAGGCCATGTAGAAGATCCAGGCTGTCAGGATGAACGCAAAGATTACCTGCACGCTATCGGGCGGGTTCGCATTCATGATGGAAATAATAATTCCGAAGATTATGGCGTGAACCAGCCCCTTGGCGTACTGGCCGTTGTAAATGGCTCCTACCCCCGGGATGAATCCGAGCGCTAGCGCTAACCCTGGCGAGACATCGGAATGCGGCGCGTAGCTTGCGGCCGCATATCCGGCGGCTGGCGAAGCGCCTCCACGGAATGCGGAGTAACCGCTGGAAGGCGAAGTGCGGGGTTCCGGCTCGGGAGGCGGCGCGGCCGCCTGGGCGGGCGCATGTTCGGAACAAAACACGGTTCCGTAAGCATCGCGCCGGCACTGGTCGCACACCGCCTTCCCGCAGGTTCGGCAATAAGCTGTGGCCGGAATATCCGGATGGTTCTGGCAATTCATGATTGGTCCTTTGTCATTGCTTCCCGCCGTTCCCGTCAACATTGGGTGCGGGCACCCGGTGCTGTTCCATCGATGAAGAACCGGATTGCGGCCGTGTCTCCGCGGATTGCTGCTGCCATTCCCTCAACGTCGCCCGAATTTGATAAATGAATTTGAGATTGTCGTAGAACTTTTCGGTCCGTCCCCACAGCCGGTCCACGCGGCCCTCGATTCCCGCCCAGACCACTGCCGGAGAAAGATCCGTAGGTTGAAACTGCCGCATCTTGGGCATGATCATCGCAAACGATAAAACCGTTAGCGCCATTCCCATGGCAAAGCGTGGCGCCAGCAGAGGATGCAACACCCGGGAAAACCAGCCCACACGCTGTCCATGCCAAGGCGGATTGAACAGAATGTGGCTGATCAACTCTTGCGGCGGCTCGACCACCTCGGCCCGCTCCATGAACGCCACCGCGACAGCACTGTCGCGCGCCAGCTCCGCACAGTTCGGGCAGGCCGCCATGTGGCTTTCCACGGCCGTGCGTTCGGCAGCCGCGAGCGTGTCATCCACATAGTCGCAGATCAGGCTCTCGACTTCCGTGCAGTTCATAGCGCCGGCTTCCGGTTGCGCAGCAGGCGGCCTAATTCCGCCCGACCGCGGTTGATTCGCGATTTCACCGTGCCCTCGGGAATGCTCAGCACCTGAGCGATTTCCCGGTACTCCATTTCCTGCAGATCGCGCAGGATCACCGCCTCCCGCAGATCCGGGGAAAGCTTTTGCAATGCGGCCTGCAATACCTCACTCGCTTCCCGCCCGGCCAAAACCTGATCCGGGCGCATCACCGCCCCGTGCTCCTCGATCACTGGCAGCCGCTCTTCGATGGACTCAGTGGCCCGATCCTGCCGCGTGCGCCGGTAATGGTCGATGAGCAGGTTGCGCGTCAGCCGTGCCAGCCACGTCCCCAGCGATCCTTCGGTTGAGCGGAAGCTCTTGAGCGTTCGGAAAACACGCAGAAACACTTCCTGCGTCAAATCCTGCGCTTCGGCGCCGCTGCCTGTGAACCGGTAGCAAAGCGCGTAGACCTGCCGCGTGTGCAGCCGCACAAATTGCTCCCACGCTGTCTCATCCCCGCTCAGACAGCGCGAGACGATGTTCGATTCCGAATCCAAACGTCGAGTGCCTGCCGCGTTGCGCGCGACGGCCTGGCTGTTGACCAAGTCCGTATTTCCAAAACCCACCGCCGCGGTTGCCATTGCTCGTCCGCCAATAATGAGAAACGAGGCTTTATCATGATAAGTTCAATTTTTCCACCACGCCAGCGTTCCTTTGGCGGGTGGACGGAGGCTCCCATTCGACGCCGCGCCTGGAAGTGGTCCGCCGCCTTTTTGGCTGCTATCGCCGCCATTTGGTTGTTGTACCACGCTCTGGCCGTCCGGGGGTTCGATTGGCGGCTGGTCGCCTTCAGTTTCACTCATGTGCGCCCTCTGTGGCTCCTTCTCGCCGTGGCCTCTGTCTACTCGACTTACTGGGGTAGGGCGGTCCGCTGGAAGGTCTTCCTGCGGCCGCTCAAACCTCGCCCTTCCATGCACAACCTGGTTTCAGCAACGCTGGTGGGGTTTACCGCTGTCAGCCTCTTGGGCCGCCCGGGCGAATTCGTCCGCCCGTACTTTATTGCCGTAAAAGAGCAGGTTTCTGTTGCGTCTCAACTGGCGGCCTGGGTGCTGGAGCGGATCGCCGACTTGCTGATGGTTCTGGTCCTGTTCGGCTTCGCGCTGGCTCACACTGGTTCCTCAGCGGGCGTGGCGGGGTCGCGTTTGGGATGGCTGCTCGCCGCCGGCGGCCGAATCGCCGCCGTGTTGGCCGCATCGACCATCGTGCTGACAATTGCCTTTCGCCATTTTGCCCAGCCGGTACACAGCGTCCTGAAGCGGGTGTTCCATTTCCTACCGCAGTCGTTGTGGGTCCGCGCCGATAAACTTCTAGATTCGTTTCTTCAGGGCGTGGAATCAACCCGCAGCGATGGAGCTTTGTTGCTGATTTTGCTCTATTCTGCGCTCGAGTGGCTGCTGATTGTGCTGACTTATTGGTGCCTGGCAGCATCCTTTACGGAGTTAAATCTTACAATAGTAGATCTGCTCGTCTTCATGGGCTTCGTTTCCATTGCCGCCAGCATTCAGATCCCTGGCGTTGGCGGCGGTGTACAGGTAATGGCGATTCTGGTCCTGACTGAGTTATTCCATGTGCGCCTCGAAACGGCCACTGCCTTCGCATTCCTCATTTGGATTATTACTTTTGTAGCAGTTGTTCCTGCCGGTTTGATCATCGCTATGAGAGAGGGCTTAGGATGGCGTAAACTGCGCCGCCTGGCAGCCACGGAGTCTCCATGAAATGCCCTTTCTGTAACAATTTAGAAGACAAAGTGGTAGACTCCCGAGAGAGCAAGGAAGGCGATGCCATCCGCCGGCGGCGGGAGTGCCTTGCCTGCGAGCGCCGCTATACCACCTATGAGCGCATCGATGAAGTGCCCTACATGGTGATAAAAAAGGATGGGCGAAGGGAGAAGTTCGATCGGCAGAAGGTCCTGACTGGTCTGCTCAAAGCCTGTGAGAAGCGGCCCGTAAGCATGGGGAAACTCTCCGAGCTGGTAAACCAGGTCGAATCGCGAGTCGGTGATTCGCCCGACCGGGAGATATCTACGATCGAAATAGGAGAATTTTTGATGGAGCATCTTCAGGAGCTTGACAAGATTGCCTATGTCCGATTCGCGTCGGTCTATAGGGACTTTCAGGATGAAGAGGCGTTTTTCAACGAATTGAAGAATCTGATGAGACAAAAGCTGCCCTGAGCGGGCCGGTTTGCGAGCTAAATGTCAGTAATGTCCTGTAACCTTAACGGATTCCAAGCATCTGTTCAAATAGAACTTAACTTTGTCTTGGAATGGTGGTATCATCGGGCGAGGTCGGTCTTTTGGGCACGGATCGGCTTTCCCGATCTTTTTTAACCGGAAAAGCAGAGCCGAAATTTGTCCCCGTTTCTTAGTCTGGCGGTCGGCGCAAGATCGTCCGGGGAGGTGAGTCTTAGTGGACCAGTTCGAAGATCAATTTCTTCCCGATAGCCCGGAAAACCTGGGCCTGAATTTCGAAGAGGAAGCGAAGTTCTTTGATGCGGAGGTGGCCGCTGATGGCGACTTTCTCCATCCCCATCCGCAAGAAGAATCGATCTACACGGACGATCCCGTTCGCGTATATTTGCGCGAGATGGGGGCGGTCCCGCTGTTGACGCGCGAAGGCGAGGTAGATTTAGCCCGGCGCATGGAACGCGGGAAACTTCGCATGCAGAAAGCCATCAGCCGGTCCGCGCTGGTGCAGCGGGTAGCAGTTGAGTTAGCTGAGCAGGTCCGCCGCGGCGCCATCGAGATCGAGAGCGTGACTGACTTGGGCGATGTAGAAGAAGGTTCGCCCGCGGACCTGAAAATCCGCGCCGATGTGCACCAGAAGTTCGCTAGAGTCGCCCTCGAATACAAGAAGCTTACGCAACTGGAAGATCGTTTGGAAGCCGCCCCGCCGGCCAACAAGAAAGCTCGCAAACGCTTGTGCGGTAAACTGAACCGCGCCCGCGTGGAGACGTCGCGGGCCATCCGGTTTGTTCCTTTCAAAAGCAACAAG
>DATBID010000147.1:0-5496 GCA_036557125.1 Bryobacteraceae bacterium
CGAAAGCCGTTAAAAGCAGGTTGTCGCAGATTGCATTGATCAAGCGCGGAATGCCTTGCGAACGAAAGTGAATTTCGCGCAACAGTTCGGACGGGATAATCGTTTGGTCCGGCAGGCCGGCCTTGGCCATGCGGGAGTTGATGTAAGCTTGGCTTTCCTCCGGAGCAAATCCCCGCAAGGTGCAGCGCAGCGCGATCCGTTGTTTCAACTGCCGGTATTCGGGAGCTTCCAGTTTTCGATCCAGTTCCTGCTGGCCAGCGAGAACGATTTGCAGCAACTTCCCGCGGCGGGTTTCCAGATTACCCAGCAAGCGGATCTCTTCCAGAACATCCCAATCGAGATTATGAGACTCATCGACGATGAGAACGCTGGTCCTCCCCGAGCCTGATCGGTCTACAAGGAGGCTGTTGAGCGCAATGAGAATTTCCGTTTTTGAGTGGCGATCGCACCGAAGGTCGAGGTCGTAGGCGAGTAATTCGAAAAACTGATCAACCGTGAGGCGCGAATTAAATAACGAAGCAAACAGAATTTGCTGCGAGCTGAGAAAATCCCGCAGGCACTCGAGCATAGTAGTCTTGCCTGTGCCGACCTCGCCCGTAAGAACGATAAACCCCTTGCGACTTTGGACCCCATAAATCAGATTGGCTAGCGCTTCTTCGTGCTGCGGACTCCTGTAAAGAAATGAGGGGTCCGGGCTCATGTTGAACGGGTTCTGCTGAAAACCGAAGAAAGCGTTATACATTTCGGAAATCTGTCCGTTTGCATCGTATCACGGCCAGGATTCGCACCGAAAGACACAGAACGGCACAAAATTAGGGTGGTATCCCGACAATTTTTGCGCACAGATCGGAAGGGGACACACCGCAGCCAAGGCGTTAGCCCCCAAGTGGTTAAGGGCGGCCCGGCACGCTTTCTTCTAGCACACTATCGATTTTTACGATGGAGACTGCGACGGACCAGCGGGGCCGGCAGCCTGGGGACGGGGCGGCTTCTCTGCCGGCGGTTTCTCACCGGAAGGCTGCTTTGCGCCGGAGCCGGCTTTCACGGGGCTGATAAGGATGTGCGCATTGCGTCCCTCGAGTCTGGGTACGCCTTCTACCGTTCCATGCGCCACCAAATCTTCGGCGAAACGCATCAGCAGCTTTTTGCCAAGATCGGCATGAGCGATCTCGCGGCCACGGAACTGCACGTAGGCTTTTACCCGATTGCCCTCCTGGAGAAAACGGATGGCGTTGTTCTTTTTGAAATCGTAGTCGTGGTCGTCAGTATTGGGGCGGAACTTGATTTCCTTGACCTGCACGACGTGCTGTTTCTTCTTGGCTGCCTGCTGCTTCTTCTTCTGCTCGTACTGGTAATGACCGAAATCGACGGCGCGCGCGACGGGTGGCACCTGCGTGGGGGCGATCAGCACCAGATCGAGGCCCATCTCCTGGGCCTTTCGCAAGGCCGTGGACGTAGGCATCACCTCGTTGGTACCGTCGGGAAACACGGCGCGAACTTCGCGCGCACGAATCGACTCGTTGACGTTTTCTCTACGATTTTGCCTGCGAGGAGGAAAATTTCTAGGAGGATACATTGGGAACTATGCGTTAAATTCGGGAAAGCACACAAGAGGACTCAGGAATTAAAGCCGGGGTGGCTTCGAAGGATGGGATTGCGCGACTGGACAAAAGATAAATAAATATGGCCAATACCAGTACAACAAACTCGGAAGCGAAAGTCAAACGGGCGGGAACTGGCGGCTGGGTCAGGACTAGATTCGGAACGGAAGCGCTGCCCCGATTCCTGTTTTGGCCCGTTCTGGCAGTGATTGTCATAGCGGCGGGCGCTCTGGAACTGGCATCGGCGGTTCAGGAAACGCAGACTTGGGACGAAGGAATTCACATTTCAGCGGGCTACGCATACCTCACGCGAGGCGATTTTCGCTGGAACCAGGAACACCCGCCGCTGGCAAAGCTTGTCGCAGCGCTCCCGCTGCTTCCTCTGCGGCTGGAGCTGCCGCTGCATGAGCCCAGTTGGAAGAAACTCGATGAGACACAGATGGGGATCGATTTCCTGTACCACAATGGCGCGCCGGCTGACACCATCCTGATGACCGCGCGCGGCTCGGTCATGCTACTTTCGCTGCTGTTTCTGATCGCCGTGGCGTGGCTGGTAAGGCGGCGATTTGGCTCGGTGGCGGCTCTGCTCACCGCGGCACTGTGCGCGTTCGATCCCAACCTGATCGCGCATGCCCGCTATGTCACCACTGATTACCCAGTCATGGCGTTTTACTTTTTAGCAGCGCTTTTGTGGATGGAGTATCTGCTGGATGGGCGGACGCGCGATCTGCTGCTGGCGGCGCTGGCGTTCGGGTTGGCGCTGGTGACCAAATTTTCGGCGCTACTGCTGGTTCCGGCTTTGATCGTGCTGTTCGCCATCCGGTGGCGACAGGCTCCGGACAAATTCTCCGGCCGCCGTGCGCTTACGGCCGCAGCCGCTCTCATCGGAATCGTGCTTCTGCTAGTGACTGTTCTCTATTGGCCGGAGACGGTGCGGGCATGGAGCGGAGAACTGCCGCGCCTGGCAAGCGTAGTGAAGCGGGGAAATCCGATTGGCGAAACCCTGTACCGGGCGGGGAAGTGGTTCCGTCTGCCGGCGCATCCTTTCCTTACGGGGTTGAGTCAGGTGGCCAGCCATAACCAAAGCGGCCATGCGAACTACCTGTTGGGAATGCGTTCCGAGAAAGGTTGGTGGTATTACTTCCCGGTGGTGTTCGCGGTCAAGAGCACGCTCACGGCACTGATTGCCACGTTGGGCCTCGTAGCGGCGGCGCTTTGGGTGCTCTCGCGCCGAACCCGTCTTTCGTTCGTCTGGTGCGCAATCCTCCTTCCCCCCGCGATTTACTTCGCGATCAGCATGACAAGCGCCATCAACATCGGAATGCGGCATATCTTGCCGGTTTATCCTTTTCTCTATCTCGCGGTGGCGGTGCTTCTCACCCAAGCAGGCGCGCGACCCTGGCCGCGGTACGCGATGTTTTCGCTGGCTTTGCTGCAAATAGCGGAGTGCGCCTGGATCGCGCCGAATTATCTGGCGTTCTTTAACGTGCTCTCCGGCGGGCCGGGAAATGGCCCGCACTATCTGGTGGATTCGAACATCGACTGGGGGCAGGATGTGAAAAAGCTAAAGAAGTGGCTGGCAGCTCATGGCACGGACACCGCGCGTGTCTGGTATTTCGGCAACGCATCCATGGACTACTACGGTATTCGCGCGGAGCCGTTCCCGGACCCGCTGGATGAAAAAGGCTGGAACGCGATCCGCGGCTACGCCGTGGCAAGCGTGACGGTGCTCCGTGGCGTGTATGTGCCGCTCAACCTGGTAGCACCGTTGCGGCTGCGCAAGCCGGTGGCGAAGGTGGGTTGGTCCCTGTACGTGTATGACTTCGGGAACGGGGCTGGGAACTAGGGACTGGGGATTATATAATAGGCTGCTGACAGGGAGGGCGGATGAGGCAGCGTTGGTTTGGTTGGATTGCCGCGGGAGTTCTGTTCGTAGCCACAGGGGCGCCGGTTCTGGCGCACCATTCTTTTTCGGCGGAATATGACAGCGCCAAGAAGATCACGCTCAAGGGAATCGTTACCAAGGTCGATTGGATGAATCCTCACGTGTACTTCTACCTGGATGTCATGGATGACAACGGCAACGTGGTGAATTGGGCGTTCGAGATGGGGCCTCCGAACGGATTGCAGCGCAGCGGCTGGACGCGGAACACGATGAAGGTGGGCGATGAGGTGATCGTCGAAGGCACGCTGGCCAAGGACGGCAGCAAGCAGGCCAATGCGCGCTCAGTGACGATGGCTTCGACCGGGAAGAAGCTGGGCGCGGCCTCAAGCGAAGCCACCAATCCGTAAACGATGTCCCCGAACCGTATTTTTTGGACGCTAACGGCCGCCGCGGTGCTGGCGGCGAGCGCATATTCTCAACAGCCCGATCCTAATCAGGGATCTGTTTTGAATGGCGGCCGGCTGGACCGGAACCGCAAGAAAGGGCCATCGCGGCCCACCCCGCATTGGCCGGATGGACGCGTGAACCTTGGCCCGCTGCCGGGTGAAAAAGGCGTCTGGGAGGGCAATGCCGGCTCGACGTTGGCTACGAATGTCAATGGCGGGATCGATAATCCCCGCTTCAATCTGCCAACCAATCTGAAGATCCCCGATGTCCCCTTTCAGCCCTGGGCGCGCGCGCTCTACAATTACCGCCAGGCAACCCGGACCAAGGACGATCCGCACGTGCGCTGCAAACCCTCTGGCGGACCGCGCCTGTTCCATACGCCTTATGGTTTCGAGTTTATCGACGTGCCGGAAGCCAAGCGGATCTACATGGTGGAAGTGGGCGGGCCACACACCTGGAGGGTGATCTACATGGACGGGCGAGGCCACCCGCAGGATCTCGACCCTAGTTTCTTCGGCCACTCAGTGGGGCATTGGGAGGGCGACACGCTCGTCGTGGATTCGGTCGGGTTCAACGAAAGATTCTGGCTGACCCGGGAAGGCATTCCGCATACTTCGGCGCTGCACCTGGTCGAGCGATTCACACGCACAGACTATGACACGCTGAAGTACGAAGCGACGATTGACGATCCGGGCGCGTATACGGCGCCGTGGAGCGGGGGCTGGAACATCCGCTGGCAACAGGGCGAAGAGATGTACGAATACGTCTGCCAGGACAACAACCGCGACCCCAAACACATGTATGGCGGTGGCGGCGGGCGCTAGAGGATCGAGGGAATCAATCAATGAAATTTCCGGTTTTACTGGCAGCCGCGGCGGCTGCTCTTGTACCACTACCACTATGCGCGCAGGTGCAGAATTATCAGCCGGTGACGACGGAGATGTTGGTCAACCCCAGCCCGAACGACTGGCTGATGTACAGCCGGACGTATGACGCGCAGCGCTTCAGCCCGCTCACCCAGATCAATCGTCAGAACGTAAGCCAATTGGCGCTGGCGTGGTCGCGAGGACTGCCGAATGGAGCAACCGAGACCATTCCGCTAGTGCACAACGGCGTGATGTATGTGGTGGGCCCGGGGGCGTCTGTTTTGGCGCTGGATGCCACGACCGGCGATCTGCTGTGGGAATACAAGCGTAAGCTGGCGAATCCGGGGCAAGCCGCTTCAGCCCGGACCAAGACTATTGCAATTTACCAGGACATCGTGGTGTACACCGCGCCGGACAGCTATGTGGTGGGCCTGGACGCGCGCACGGGCGAGCAGCGCTGGCAGACCAAAGCCGACGAACGCGGGCACACTTCCGGCGCGCTGGTCGTCGACGGGAAAGCAGTAACGGCCGGCACCTGCACGGGCGGTCTGCGGGCCAATTGCTACATTTCGGCGTATGATGCGCTGACGGGGAAAGAAGCCTGGCGCTTCTACACGACCCAAGGCGCGGATGACCCGAACCCCGACACCTGGGGCGGCGCGCCAGTCGAGAAGCGCACGGCTTCGACCTGGGGGTT
>DATBID010000148.1:0-9827 GCA_036557125.1 Bryobacteraceae bacterium
AAACGTCTGCCCACGCCAACCGATGGGTGCGGCACGGTGAGGTTCGTAACCGTGAGCAACAGCGAAGAGTATCTGGGGCTGGCGCGGGCGGATTATCAGATCGATACGGAGCAAACTCTCTTTTTCCGCTACTACATCGCCCATTTGGATCAGCTATCGCCCTACAACAACAACGATCCACTGACCATTACGGCTCCCTTCGTGACCTACAACATGCAGTTCTTCGCGCTGGGCCACACCTTTGTAATCAATCCGACGACGATTAACTCTTTCCATGCATCGTTGAATCGCGGCGCGATCGTCAGAGGTTCACCGCCGTTTTTCAGCGCCAGCGATTTGGGCGTGAACGTCACGTCGCTCATTCCGAATTTTTCGATGATCGTCGCTTCTGGCGCGTTCACATCGGGAGGAGGCGGCACCAACGACGGCCATGTTTACACCACGACGCCGCAAATTACGGAGGATCTCAACCTGGTGCGCGGCAGCCACCAGATCGCGCTGGGCGCCAACTGGATCAGGCCCTCCGAGAACGTCCTCATCGATCTTTACGGGATGGGAAGCTTCTCCTTCAGCAGCCAAATTACCGGTCTTTCTTTGGCGGACTTCCTTACAGGAAACGTAGGGACCTTCATTCAAGGGAACCCGGCGTACAATTACCATCGCACTCAATATGCCGGAATGTATGTCCAGGACAGTTGGAAGGTGCATCCGCGGCTGACGGTCAATTATGGGCTTCGTTGGGAGCCGTTCTTCGCCGTACAAGTGAAGGATGCTTTGGTCAGCCATTTCGATCCCGGCGCATTTGCGGCAAATCAGCACAGCTCCGTTTATCCGGCAGCTCCGGCGGGGGTAACGTACCCGGGCGATCCAGGATTTCCGAACAAGGCGGGATATTTCGGCAAGGCCGCGGACTTCGCTCCGCGCGCCGGCATGGTTTGGGATCCAAAAGGCGACGGACGGCTCACGATTCGGAGTTCATACGGCATCTTCTACGATCGGCCCCAGTTGCTGTTCGGGTACCAGTTCGGCTTCGAGCCGCCATGGGGAATCCAGATTACGCTGACCAACCCCGCGGGCGGGTTCGCGGACCCGTGGAAAGGCTATGCCGGGGGCGATCCGTTCCAGCAGCTTGGCAAGCGTGCCTTCTTCCCGCCGGCCGCCGGTTTCATCAACATGCCGCTGCATCTCAACCCTCCTTATTTACAGCAATGGAATTTGAGCGTCCAAAAACAGATTGAGCGAACTGGCTGCTCTCGGCGAGCTATATCGGAAACCAGACGACGCATCTCTGGACAAGCTCGCAAATCAATCCCGGCATATACCAGCCCGGCGCGACGCTCGGCAACATCCAGCAGCGGCGTTTTCTCTCACTGATTAATCCCACGCAGGGAGCCCTGATCTCCACCCTTGCTCAGCTCGACGACGGCGGGACGGCAAATTACAACGGGCTGCTTCTTTCTCTCCAGCGGCGCCTCGCGCGGGGAGTCACGCTGCTCGCGAACTACACTTGGTCGCACTGCATCAGCGACCCGCCCGCTACGAATATCGGCACGGGAGCGCCTTATGTCGTTCCCGGAGACCGGAGCGCGGATCGCGGCGATTGCGGATCTTCCGATAAACGGCAGATCGTGAATGTTTCGGCCGTCGCTCAGTCGCCGAAAATCGCGCACGCTTGGTGGGGAATTGTTGCGAGCAACTGGCAGTTTTCGACAATCCTCAGCGCTCAATCGGGAGGACCATTGAACGTGACCACGGGAGCCGACAATGCGTTGTCGGGACAATCTAACGAGCGGCCTAATGTGGCAGGCAATCCGATCCCCGCGGCTCAAAGCATCAACCAGTGGCTTCTTCCCGCCGCCTTCGGCTCTCCGCTCGCGGGCAGCTATGGAAATCTCGGCATCAACGCATTCAAGGGTCCCGGATATCTGGGATTCGATGTCGCGGTGGTGCGTTCGTTTCCGATCCGGGAACGTCAAAAACTTGAATTTCGCGCGGAGGGCTTCAACGTGGTGAATCGCCTGAATGCGAATAACCCGACGGCGAGTTTGAGCAGCCCGACCTTCGGCAGAGTGATATCCGAGATGGACCCACGAATCCTCCAGCTCGCCCTGAAATTCTTGTTCTGAACGCTCTAGAATATGAAACGTATTGGGTTTGGCCAGACAGGAGGACGCAGATGACGCGCGCAGCTGGAGTCTTCATGATGGTTGCCGGGTGCATAACGGCGTTCGCGGCAGATTCGCCAACGAAGCCAACCCCGACCTTTGCCAAGGACGTGGCTCCTATTCTCCAGGAAAAATGTCAGGAGTGTCATCGCCAAGGCTCCATGGCGCCGATGTCGCTGGTGACTTATGAGGAAACGCGGCCCTGGGCAAAAGCGATCCGGCTGCGCGTCGTAACCCGCCAGATGCCTCCTTGGCACATCGACAAAAACGTCGGAGTTCGAAAATTCAAGAACGACATTTCTCTGTCGGATGCGCAGATCGCCACGATTGCCGGATGGGTTGACGGCGGAGCGCCGCTCGGAGATCCAAAGGACATGCCTCCGCCGAAGAAGTGGTCGAACGACAACGAATGGAGAGCGGCGAAGGATTTCGGACCTCCCGATCTGGTGGTGAAGTCGGAGAATTTCACAATGCCCGCCCATCATCAGGACATGTGGCTGGATCTGGAGTCGCCGGTGCAACTGCCGGAGGATCGTTGGGTGCGCGTGGTGGAGATGCGTCCGGGAACCGTCGCCGGCCGCAAGATCACCCATCACGCCATCAGCTACATTGTGCAGAACGCGCCGGCGAATGCGATTAATGGAGACGTCGAATTGAGCAGGCGAGCGATGTTGATGGAATGGGGCATAGGAAAGGGATTCGACGCTTACCGTCCCAACACCGGAAAGTTGATGCCGCACGGCTCGCGAATCGCTTGGGATCTCCACATCCACGCCGTGGGCGAGGAGATCACCGATCACGTTGAATTGGGGGTTTGGTTCTATCCGAAAGGCCAGCAGCCGAAATATGAGACGCACACCTCAGGGCTGATGGCGATCAAAGGGACGAGCCTGGACATCAGGCCAAACTCCATCGGCGAAACGCAGAACTACACGGTGTTGAAGCAGCCGACGCGCATCGAGAGCTTTCAGCCCCACATGCACTTGCGCGGCAAGGCGATGGAGGTGGAAGCGATCCTGCCGAATGGGACTTCTCAGATTGTGAGCTACGTGCCCAACTTCAATTTCAATTGGATGAACAACTACATCTATGCCGACGACGCCGCGCCCGTTTTCCCTAAAGGGACCGTCATCCGAGTGACCGCCTGGTACGACAACACGCGGGCAAACCCCTACAATCCGGACCCGGATCAGTGGGTCGGCTACGGCCATCGAACCGTGGATGAGATGGGCCACGCCTGGATGAATATGACGTATCTCAGCGATGAGGAATACAACGCGTGGGTGGTGCAACAGAAGAACAAAGATCAAAGCTCGGCCGCGATCCCGGGTTCTCCGCGGCAATAGAGGCTTTGAAAGTGTGTAGAGGCCGGGTGACATCCGTTGTTCTCGCGTTTGGGTTCGCCATCGCACACCCGCTTTTCATGCGGGGGCAGCTTCCATTCGAGCCCCCGCGGGAAGCCGGAACGGGCGTTACAGGCGCCTTTGAAGGTTGGTTCAAGAATTCCGACGGAAGTTTCAGCTTGTTGTTGGGATATTTCAATCGCAACGAAAAGCAGGAGCTAGATATTCCAATCGGCTCCAACAACCAGATCGAGCCGGGCGGACCCGATCGGGGCCAGCCGACGCATTTCCTGCCGGGCAGGCATTGGGGACTGTTCACGATCAAAGTGCCGGCAGGCTTCGTCGACAAAATCACGTGGACGATTTCCGCGAATGGCGAAACCACCGTCATCCCCGCGAGCCTGAAGCCCGATTACGAACTCTCGCCCTTTCAGGAATCTTCTGGAAACACGCCGCCGGTTTTGCGCCTTGAGGAGGCGGGCGCTTCGGTTCAGGGCCCTCAAGGGTTAACCGCGGAGCGAACGGTCAAGCTTAATAGTCCGCTGCCCCTCACAGTTTGGGTATCCGACGATCTCAAGACGGGCAAGGGATCGGTGATTGCGAGAAATCAAAAGTCCCCGGTGATCGTGCGATGGACAAAGTATCGCGGTCCCGGGGTTGTGACGTTCGCGAAAGATAGCCCTGAGGTTGAAAAGCTCCAGCAGAAGGATGTGCCGTTCAGCGGAAAAGCCGCGACAACTGCGTCGTTTAGCGAGCCGGGAGACTATGAATTGCACGTAGTCATCAACGATCTGACCGGGGATGGCGGGGGCGGATTTCAATGCTGCTGGACGAATGGTCTCGTAAAGGTCGTCGTGGAACCGTGAGGTGATGCCTTTAGCGAGCTTGCTGCAATTCCGTTGAGACTCATATCGGAGTGATACAGGCTTTCTGGGTAGAATCAACCAGCTCAGGTTGGGGGGGGGTCATGAAAACTTGGGGAATTCCGCTTCTTTTACTCTTAGCGGCCTCGACCGCCTTCGCTCAAGGCGACCGCGGAACTATCACCGGCACGGTTTCAGATCCGGCGGGGGCTGTCATACCCAACGCGCCCGTCGAGGTGCGAAATGTTCAAACTGGCGCCGTCTTCCAGGCCGGGACGTCGACTACTGGAAACTACACCTTGTCCCAGTTGCCATCTGGAACGTACGAGATGTCCGTTGCGGTCCCGGGATTTAAGAAGTACGTCCGCCCGAATCTGATTGTAGAAGTGGCGCAGACCTACCGAGTCGACGCGGTGCTTGAGGTCGGGGTCAACACGGAATCGGTGACGGTAACCGAGGCCGCTCCTCTGCTGAAAACCGACAGTGGAGAATTGAGCCACGTTGTGGCCGCCGCCAACCTCGAAAATCTTCCCGTGCTGACCATAGGCGCGTCAGCGGGCGCAGGAACAGGAGGAATCCGGAATCCGTTCGCAGTCCTCCAACTGCTGCCTGGAGGCGACTACCGCGCCGACTCAAGCATTCGGATCAACGGCGTGCCAAGTAATACTCAGACGCTGCGCATTGAAGGTCAGGAATCCAATAACGCGATTGGGGGAACCACCTCGCAAACCGCGCCGAGCGTAGACGCCATTCAAGAATTCGCGGTCCAAACGAGCAATTACGCCGCGGAGTTCGGACAAGCCGGGGGCGCCGTATTTAACGTGACCATGAAGTCCGGAACCAATACCCTGCACGGGGGAGCATATGAATACTTTGTGAACGAAGATCTGAACGCGGGCGTTCCTTTCACCAATTCCGGCCACGGCCACTTGCTACGCCCGCGTCAGCGGCGCAATGATTATGGCTTTACGCTGGGCGGGCCTGTGTACCTTCCCAAGCTGTACAACGGTCATGACAAGACGTTCTTCTTCTTTAACTTTGAGCAGTTCCGCGAAACCATTATCATCAATAACGTACCCACGACAGTGCCGATCGCCGCTTATCGGCAGGGGAACTTTCAACAGGCCCTAACAGGCAGAAGCCTCGGGACCGATGCCCTGGGACGGCCTTTGATGGAGAATACGATCTACGATCCCGGCACCGACCGGCTTGTCAATGGAGTTCGCGAGCGAGATCCATTTCCAGGCAACACGATCCCACCGGCGAATTTCGACCCGGTGGCCGTCAAGATTCAGGCCTACATTCCCCAGCCCAATCTACCTGGATTGATCAATAACTATTTACCCATCTACGTGAATCCAAGGCTCACATATATACCATCTACCAAGATCGATCACTCGCTCAGTTCCAAGACGAAGATCTCCGGATATTGGTCGCGCACTTCGACGGCCACGCCCAGTAACACATCTTTCTCGCCACTTCCGATCGCCACATCCGTGCCTACGGCAATCGTTTCGAACACGACGCGCATCAACTTCGATCAGACCATCACGCCGACCCTGCTCTTGCACATGGGGGTGGGCCTCGTGGATACCCTCGAAACTCAGCCAGTGCCTGCTTACAACCCGGTGCAGCAACTGGGCTTGACGGGGACCAACGCCAACTATTTTCCAGTCGTTCAGGGGCTGACAGCAACCACCGGTGGCGGTATGGCGAGCATGGGTCCGGGCCAGGAGATCCGCCTGAATAATACCAAGCCCACGGCGAATGCCAGTCTCACGTGGGTGCGAAGGAACCACACGTTTAAATTCGGTGGAGATTCCCGCTTTGAAGGATTTGTGGCTAAGAGCCAGACCTACGCGAATGTCTACATGGTGTTTAATCCCAATGAAACTGGTCTTCCATCGCTCAGTGGCGTACCGCTGCCCGCTACCGTGGGTTTCAACTATGCGAGTTTCTTGTTAGGCGCCGTGGACAACGGGTTCGATGCAGTGCCGTCGGACACGCGAGTGGGAACTCACAACTTGTCCGGATTCGCTCAGGATAGCTGGAAAATCACCCGGAGGTTGACGATCGACTACGGCCTCCGCTACGACTTTGAAACGTATCCGAGGGAGGAGCATGGCCGCATCCCGATTTTCTCGGCGAGCACCGCAAATCCAGCGGCGGGAGGACGGCTGGGCGCCGTAGCGTTCGATGGATACGGACCTGGCCATTGCAATTGCAGTATCGCCCATAATTATCCGTATGCTTTCGGGCCGCGTATAGGGTTGGCGTATCAACTTACTCCAAAGACAGTGTTACGCGCCGGTGCGGGTGTTTCCTATGGCCGCACGGATGATAATAACGCGCTTTCTTTCGTGACGGGATCGTTGCAGCTTTATACGACGCCATCGTATGGCGATCCGGCATATCTTATGCGAAACGGCGTCCCTTATCATGTGGTATTTCCAAATTTCGATCCGGGCCAAACTCCGCTTCCCGGCACCACTAACTCGCCGCAGGTCCAATTCGATAAGGAAGCGGGCCGCCCGCCGAGGATTTTGCAGTGGAGCTTCGGGCTACAGCGAGAAGTGGGACGGAATATGGTCGTGGAAGCGTCCTACGTAGCGAACCGCGGCGTATGGTGGAATTCGAATTACATGGTGAACCCAAACTTGATGACCCCGCAAGCCTATGCCGCTGTTGGGCTTAACGTAAACAGCCCTGCCGACCAGCAAGTGATCAACGCACCGATAAGTTCCCCGGTCGCAGTGTCGCGGGGATTCGGGAACCTGCCATACCCCAGATTTCCAACCGGCGCTACAGTCGGCCAGTCGCTTCGTCCCTTTCCCCAATTCTTGGGACTGACCAACTTCCACTATTCGCCCGTGGGCGATACATGGTATGAATCATTGCAATCCAAGGTCACGAAAAGATTCTCTCATGGCCTTGACTTTGGTTCTTCGTTCACCTGGTCCAAGCAAGAGACCATCGGCGCGGAAGAAGATAGTAACATCGTCGGACCGAATTATCCGGGTACAAACGATATTTTGAATCGGTCACAGAATAAGTATCTTTCGGGGTTCGATCAGCCGTTCTTGTTCGTGTTCTCCGGGAATTACACGACGCCTAAGTTTGGCGGCGCCACATCCATTGCAAAGAGAGCTGTATCCTGGACGACGCGCGATTGGACTTTGGGGGCTCTGTTGCGTTACGGGAGCGGATTCCCCATCATGTCGCCTCTGGCGACTAATGGAATTAACAATATTTTGTTCCGACAGACAGGGAACCTCGGGAACATGGGAGGGACGTATATGAACCAAGTTTCCGGCCAGCCTTTGTTCACAAAGGACCTTAATTGCCATTGCTTCGATCCGAGCAAGACCTTCGTGCTAAATCCGGCGGCTTGGGTTAATCCTCCCGCCTATCAGTTCGGTTCCTCGGCGGCGTACTATAGCGATTATCGTTATGAGCGCCGCCCTGTGGAAAATATGTCGGTAGGACGCATCTTCCGAGTTAAAGAGCGCGCCAGCCTGCAAGTCCGGGCAGAATTCACCAACGTCTTCAATCGCACGGAAGTGAACAATCCAACGGCGACCAACGCTTTGGCCACCCAAACGAGAAATGCATCCGGCATCACCACAGCTGGGTTTGGGTACGTCAGTACCGCCACGACATTCAGTGCGCCGCGGCAAGGGCAATTGATCGCACGATTCCAGTTCTGACCTTCTACACTGGCGCCGGGGCCATGGACCTGGTGAGCCTGGTAGCCGGGCAAGCGGCTGTCGCGCCACGAGGGAATCATCGATTTTGGCGTTGATTTCGGGTTCCGGACTTGCTGCGGCAGCGGGCCGCACGCATCGGGCCATATCGATGCCATCACCGGCCATCTCAGCCTTTAAGGGAATATCGGCCTCAATTCGAAAGAGATGTGGTGAGGAGGAAAGTCGAATCGCACCCATCCGCTGCTCGCGGCGCCCACAGTGCGAAGTATTATGGAAGGCGGAGAACGTGACGATGCATCGAAACATCGGCGAACGGTATGCCCATCGGCAGCATTAGCAATACCGATCGCGTCAACTACCTAAATATCGCTCTGATGCTGGCGTCCTGTGCAGTGGCACTCTTTACGCCATTCGAGCTCTTCTTGTTCGCCTACGCGGTGCTGGGACCGGCGCACTACCTCACCGAAATCTCCTGGCTCCAAAAGCGCAATTTCTTTACCAAGGGCAAACACGACTTCTGGTTGTTGGGCGGCTTGGCGGTGGTGCTGCTGTTTGCCTCCCCGGTTTTCTCACGCAGTTTTAACCAAGCCGAACACCTCTACACGCTAGCCGAACTAACGGTCCTGGCCCTAGGCGCCGCCCTGGTATTCATGCTCACCGCCAAAACCGGCCAGCGCATTTTAGGGCTGGCCGCGGTGTTTGCCGTTACGCTCGTGTCGGTCAACGTGAGCGTGTTCTTCACGATGCTGCTGGCGGTGTTTGTGCCGACGCTCACGCACGTATACGTGTTTACGGGCTGCTTCATGATCTATGGAGCGCTCAAGGAGCGCAGCAAGAGCGGCTATCTGGCGTTTCTCGTTTTTCTGGTTTGCCCGGTGCTTTGCCTGCTGATCGATCCCGCGAGGTTCCAATCCAGCAAGTACGTCCTCGAGTCCTATTGGAAGCAATTCTCCATTCTGAATCTGGCGATGCTGGGTATCGACCAACCTCAGAGCGTCGCCCAGTTGAGCGACGCCATCGAAAAGGTGTTTTCCTCCCGGACGGGACTCGTGGTGATGCGATTCGTCGCTTTCGCCTACACCTACCATTACCTGAACTGGTTCTCGAAGACCTCCATCATCCGCTGGCACCAGGTGTCCACGCGGCGCCTGGCGGTCATCGGAACGTTATGGCTAGCTTCCGTTGGTTTGTATGCGTACGACTACTCGCTCGGATTCAAGGTGCTGTTCGGTCTGAGCTTTGTACACCTTTATCTCGAGTTTCCCCTGAACCATTTGTCCATAATTGGAACGTTTCGGGAGCTGCGATCGAGGGTGGTGGGCGGCGGACCAGCGGTTGCGGTGGCGCACGCACGCAGGGGATAGCAGGCGCCTCAAAAAGTGAATCTGCGAGCCGGAGGTCCCGCAGAGCGTTAGGAGGCCGCAGGCGCGCGAATTCCTGGACATTCGCGACCGTCGCGGCAATCGAAGGCCATCAACCAATGCGTAGAGAGATTTCGAAACGAACGTCCGCGTCCCCAGAACGGAATCGGAATTTCACGGTTGGTTAGCAACCTCGGTTAACAACGGTAGTCACCAACTGACATGACAGATACGCGTCCCTACGGGCCCTAGCAGCCCGTGTCAGAACCCCGTTTTCGGCAAGAAATGAGCATTGACGAAGGGGGCCACGAATTCGTAGAGTTGCGAAGGTTTCGTCGCAGATTGGTGGGGCGTTGATCCAACGGGCCGTGTAGCGAGCCCGGGAATG
>DATBID010000149.1:0-5040 GCA_036557125.1 Bryobacteraceae bacterium
AAGTCCACCAAGACGGGTACCTTGGCTTCGCGGGTGATTTCGGCGAATGCCCCCACGTCAACTTCGATAGGCTCCGACATAGGCGGTAAGGCGGACTTGCAAGAGCCGCAACGACCGGTATCTGACAGGTGTCTGGCAGGAATGCGATTGTTCGCGCCACAATTGGGGCAAGGTCTGATCATATTAGCCTCTTAGGTGTAAGCTACCACTCACAACCGTCTCGGAGAAAATGCTACTGTGGACCGCTCCCTAACGGTCGCGGCTCAGATATGGGCGATTTGGGATCATGGTAACGAAATTCACTGCGACGGGCCACTAGCGCCGTTAATGGTTCAATGCGATTTCAGGGTACGGGAACGAGCAGTGCCTTCCCGATCACGGTGGTGAAGCCATCGATTGAGTCCAAGAGTCCTGCCGCTACAAGGGCCGGAGAGTTCCACAGGCACTCAGCATTCTGCCAGGCCTTTTCGCGCGCAGTGCTGACATCCCATGCTGCCATCAGATCCTCCAGATGGGATAGGGCGGGTAACGGATCACCCGGAAGCCGAACGTTCAGAGTCTGCTTGGCTTGATCGATCAGCGAATCTAATGTCGAATTCAGAGCCGTGAAATCGTTATATTGGGCCGTTCCCTGTTGGGGCACGGTACTGGTAATCTTGCAGGTCGCTACGATAGCTTCGCAGAGATCGTGGTTTATATGGGCGTTCATTCCAGCAAGCGCAAACTGAATCCTGGCGATCCTACCGTTGTCCCGCACTGACAACATAGCTCGCCAGCAACCCGGATAGGGCTTCCCGACGAGTGCGGACTGAACGGCGCTGAAGTAAAGCCTGGCAAACTGAACGTCAAGTTGGACGAGCCAGGCTGGGTCAGAAAATCCACCCGCATCTACGCGCGTCTCTACGGCCTGAGTTACCGCGAGATACAACCAATTGAACCATTTCAGGCCGTCTTCGTTGACGCAAGTGGCATCAATCGTCCGCATTGCCACGAGCACGTCATTAATCGTTTGTGGGGCGGTCTGTACAGTTGCGGCAATGACAGAGTCGTACGGGAACATGGCCTGTTTATCCTGGAGGCTAATTCATGATTCCGTTCTTGGTGAGAAATTCGCGAATTGTTCGATAGATCATACTTCGCTGCTCCGGCGTGAAATTGCCGTGCCCTCCGCCCGGCACTGTGATGAGCTCATGTGGAACGTGGAGGCGCTCCAGATCGGCGTTCAGCTTCACTGCCTGCGCATAAGGAACCGTGTGGTCGGCGTCTCCGTGGATGGTCACAATGGGCGGTAAGCCGGCCCGAACATAAGTTATGGGCGAAACGCGCCTGGCAATCTCCATGCGATCGGGCATGCTGCCGAACCACCGCTGCGCGGCCGGCTGCCTGTTCGGACCATCGATCACGTCCGGAACGTCGTAAATACCAAACCAATTAATCACCGCTGCGACTTTCGGCAGTGGCCGGCCGTTCGCGCACTCCAGATCCAGTCCGGCACTGTCGGGAATCATTCCGAGAGACAATGCCAGATGCCCGCCCGCCGATTCTCCCATCACAACAATCTTCTGTGGATCGATGTTGTAGGCCATCAATTGTTGGGGAGCGGCGACGAATCGCAGGCCACAGAGGCAATCTTCAAGCGCCGCCGGGGCGTGGGCCACTGCGCCAAGCCGATACTCGACGTTGATCACGTTCCAGCCCATCTCCATCCATGGGAGCAGAGACAGAATCGCAGCCTCTTTGTTGCCCGCCACCCAGAACCCGCCATGCATATAAACGAGGGTCGGCTGGGGCGTGTTGACGTTGCGTTTTTGGTAGATATCCAGCTTCATATCGACACCGCCCATGGTCAGGTAGGTAACGTTCGGGATCATCCGGTATTCGTTCGCAATATGCTGCGCAAAATCCGAAGCGGTTTGAGCGGGAAGCTTGGCCGCGAAGGCGAACATGCCGAGAGTCAGAAGCACACGATGCATAGATGGAATTGTACCCGAACCGGGAATCTCGGCTGCGGAAGTTGTCGCGGTTATTCGCTGCGTTTCTCAGCCGAAGATCCCGCGAAGACGCTTCGACCATCCGCCAACGTTACTTTCTTGGCATTCGCCAAGCTAGAGTGGTCTTTGGCCTGGTAGCCTTCGATGGTTACCTGATCGCCGGCCTTCAGCGAATCTTGCCGCCACCCTAAGCGGCGCAAGATGAGCGGCGGCCCGAGTTCGATATTCCAATTGACAACTTCGCCTTGATCGTTCTTCACGTCCAGGTAGAAATGGACGTGTGGATTGGTCCACTCCACTTTCGTGACGGTACCGGTGACTTGAACTGGTTTCTCACTATCGTATTCGGCGGCGAACGAGTGATGGGCGTATGCGGACGAGCCTGAGAGCAGCAGCGTCAGAGACAGGATCAAAATATGCGCTTCGTATTTCACTGGGCTTCTCTGCTCCCGCACGCGTCCGGCTAGTTGGTGCTCACGTGCTGGCTGTATTGATTATTCTCCGCGCAAACGTACTCCTCGACTTCCTCATCGGGAGAGAGGACATTCACGATTTTGGTCTGGAACGGCGTTTTGAAGCTTTCTGGATCATCATATGTAGTCTCCACTTCGAGATGACCCAGATCCGGCCGCCGCAACCGCTCCGTAATATGCAGCTTGGCGGTATGCGGGAACATATTCAGCCATGTCTTATCATTCAACCCCCGAGTATCGATTACGAGCGTGTCGCCTTCCCATTTGCCAATCGAATATCCCTGCCACGATGGTTCCAGATCCTTCGGGAAGCTGCGTCCATCCAGGTACACCTGATGGGCGGAGATCACATCGTCGCTTCTGAGCGCCACCAGGAGCTTGGGAGTCTGGACAATTCTGATCGGCCAGCGAGCCAGGAATCCGGCGAGCTCCGGCAGGCATCGAGCAGAGGGCTTGTCTTTATAGCTATTGAGTACGCGTTCCCGGTATATAGCTCTTGCCCACGGCAGCAGATCCGGTTGTTGCGAAGACCCTCCGAGGGACGAGGGAGATATCAGCCAGACACCCGAGAAGTCTGGCTTCCCATCGGCAACTCTGGGCGCAGGCCCTTGCGGAGGCGGCGGCTTTTTAGAAAGAAGTTCACGCAACTCCGGCATTTCCCCGAGTGTGGTCAAAGCGGTATTTGACGAGAGCTGAATATCCAAGTGTGCCGGCTGGGCCGCGGTAATTACGATGCCTCTACGCACGAAAGGGCCGTACTTGGGGTTGATAACGAAGATGTCGTACTTTCCGGGCGGCAGTTGCACAAGGGTGTATTCGCCCTTGGCCGAGCTTACGGCTTTGTAGTCAGTCCGGGTTTCGAGGTTCCTGGCTTCGACACTAATACCAGCCGCGGGCGCATGTGCGGAATCGAAAATGGAACCGGCTACGGAGCCGGATTCCGCTTGGCCCAAGGCCAGGAGGCAACACCAGCAGAGGCCGCCGATTATTGGCAGGAGACGCATCCGAACCCGACCGCCGAAGGCATTATACAACGACGACTGTCATATGGTAATGGCTCACGTTCGGAGATGGACCGCTCCTGGCGGTCGCGGCTCGGATCGGAGCCAGAACAGGGTTGCGCTCGTTCACGGCTTTGGCGTGATTTTTGCGACCATGGCCGTGAAGTTCTGGCCGGGCTCGATCAAGAACTGATGCACCGTGTTGGCGGGTATATAGAGGATATCGCCGGCGGCGATCGGATACCTGGTTCCTCCTTCGATTGCCTTTCCGCGGACCTCACCAGCACCGCTGGGTTTGCCGTCCACAATCTTGCCGCCCACGAGGACCGTTCCTTCGCCGGACCGGATCAACAGGAGATCGGCCTGTTTTTCGTGGATTTCCGCTTCTCCGGAGCCGTTGCGGTAAGCAACAAATGCAGAATCCATCAGTCGTTCCGTTCCGAGATGTCTCGCCGGATTCAATGCTGCGAGAGCTTTCTGATCGAAACCCTTCTGTTGCGTAGCGCTCCAAAAAATGGGCTGGGAAGGATCTGCAGCTTCGAGCATGGTCCAGCTTGCCAGGGCGAGCAGCATGGCGTATTTCATAATAGGGCCAGTATACTTCGATAGAATAAGCGGCCATGATGCGGCATGTGGCTGGAACCAGGTTGAGGGCTTTGGTAGCGGGTATGGCGGTTCCGATTCTGGTGGCACAGGCGCACCACGCTTACACGGCGGAGTTCGACACCACCAAACCGGTGAAGCTCACGGGCGTGTTAACCAGACTAGAATGGACCAATCCGCACATCTGGCTGTATCTGGATGTGAAGGACGAGAACGGCAAAGTGACCAATTGGGGCTTCTCTGCTTCTCCTCCGGGCATGCTGCAACGGCGCGGAATTACAAGAAACCAATTAAAACTGGGGGAGGTACTTACCATTTCGGGACACCGTGCGAAGGATGGTTCCAATAATGCCTCCGGCAATATCGTCACGTTTGCCGATGGACGTGACGCCTTGATCGGGCAGGATCAGGCTGTAAACCCCACTGAGGCTACCAGTCCCCGCAAACAGGAGAAAGGCAAGTGAGGAACGGTCTGCTTTTCGGTGCGGTCTTGGCGATGGCGCTTACTGCGTGGCTAGAGGCCCAACCGAACCCAAGCAGTATATTGGGGATTCGGCGGATGCTGGATGGCAAACCGGATTTCACCGGAGTCTGGGCAGGCCCTGCGTTTACACATTTGGTCGGCCCCAACGATACGGATACGCCTCGAGTGACGAACTTCGACCGAAGCCGGATGGCCCCCTTCCTGCCGGGAGCGGAAACGAAGTTCCGGCAGGCGCCAACTGGCGATGTCCGCCATGACGATCCCACGGAAGCGTGCTTGCCGGACGGCCATCCGCGCGAAGCGCTGGCACCCTACGCAACCCAGATTGTGCAGAGGCCCGAGGTGGTGGTCATTCTTTATGAATACATGCATTTCTTTCGCGTCATTCCGATCAACAAACCACATCCTCCCGATTTAGAGTCTACTTTTATGGGAGATGCCGTCGCGAAATGGGAAGGGGACACGCTGGTGATCGACACCGTCGGCTT
>DATBID010000150.1:0-13303 GCA_036557125.1 Bryobacteraceae bacterium
GCTCGTCGAAAGTCAAGGCTGGCAGATGGCGGATGAAACGAACTAGTTTCCACGAGTCTTCCGCATCATGTTCGGAGCCCCCGCTCCAGGCAGGCATTCCCGTAAGCCGGATTCCATTCTGAATAATGTAGAAGAGCTCGCCGTCGCTGAGTTTCTGGGTATCCGGCTTGCGCATGTCCGGCGCCGGCGGATACATGTGTTTTCCCATCATGGTATCGCCGCTTCCGTCGTTGGCATGACACAAGGCGCAGTGGTCTGCCCAGTGGGCGCGCCCTTCTGCCAGAATTTCCGGCGAGTCCGCCACGGGATTCGCCTGGTCTCGCGCGCCGGCGGGCATTGCTACGGCGCGGGCCTGCCTTGCCACCCATCGTTCCAGCCAGCTCGGCTGCGCCGCAGCGCTCAAACCCGCTGCGCCTGTCTTCAAAAAAAGAAAGCTTCCGGCGCCGGCCAGGACGATTATCGCAATCGCTCCCGCCAGGAACCAGGTCAGTCTGTGCATGGGCTCCTCATTTCATCGGCCGCCCGCTCGCCGGCGGCGCCAGCCCGTCGGCCAACCCGAATCCGCGAATCAAGAGCGCGTTCTGCCAGGTATTATCGAGCGCCTGAATATAGTCCGCCTCCAACTGAAACAGTGTCCGCTGCGAAATCAACACCTGAGGGTATGCGCCGGCCATTCTTTGATAGTTGGAGCGATACAGCTTGTACGCTTCCTCCGCGCGTGGCAACATTTCCCGCTTGTACTGATCCACGGTAACGCGAGCCGATTCGTAATCCCGAAACCGACCCGCCAAGTTGCGTTCGAGTACGAGTTTCACACGAGCAAGTTCCTGCCTGGCGCTGTCGATTTCACTTTTTCGAGCAGCGATGTTACCTTGATTCCGGTTGAAAACCGGCAACTGCACGCCGATCTGCGCGCCGCCCATCAGCCCTGTCGGCCTTCCTGTCTCCGGAAGAGCCTCGTTACTCTGCATCAAAATTCCTGTGAGCTGCAGATCCGGAATGGGCGCCTTCCGCGCTTCAGCCAGAGAGGCCTGCGCCCGCTCTACTACCTGTTCAGCCAATTTCACCTCCGGACTCTCGCGCAGCGCGGTGGCAATTGCTTCCTCATAGTTCAGCTCGGGGATGGATTCGAGGTCTCCTTCGAGAGTCGTAACGGGTAGATCCGGCTTTCCCACCACGTCTGCCAGTATCCTCCAATAAGCTTCGAGATTGCGTTCGGCTACCCTGAGGCTCACGGTTGCCTGCTGCTGCTCGACCTCCGCCTGCAGGATGTCAGGCCGGTCCGCCTGGCCAATATTCCCCAATTGGCGTGAGGTTTCGACCGCATCGGCAGCGAGCGTTACCAGGTTCCGCTTCACTTCTACCATTCTCTGCGCGGCGAGAACTTCATAAAAAAGCGAGTGCACATTATTCAAAATGCGTTGCCTCTGAATTTCTGAACTGGTTTCGGCTTCGCTCGCTTCCGCTCTCGCCACCCGCCGCGCAGCCCCCAGTTTCCCTCCCAGCACGATGGTCTGGCTGACGAACCCTCCCTGTTCGCCGCCTGCATAGGAGCCGCCGCGAATTTCGTCGCCATAATAGCCCGCAGTTGGATTCGGATACAAGCCCGCCTGCCTGACCAGCCCGGTCGCCATCTGCATATTAGCCCGAACCTGCGCCATCGTCGGGTTATTCGCCAGGGCCATCTGCTCCAGGTCCTCCAGCCGCAGGCCGGTTTTTGCGGGGATCACCTGGACGTCATACAGCCGGAAGTCGCCTTCATAGACTTTCGCTGTCACGCGATCGCCGGGCTTCACCTGAGTGAGGACATTTTGGTTATCGACGCTGTAGCCCATGGTCATAGTTCCCATCCAGCCCTCGATCGGCTCATTTGTGATGGTAAGCCGCCTGGCGGCTGAATCGACTGCTTCCACTCTTCCATGGAACGTAAATGATTTCCGCCCGGCCGGCTGCCCGCAAAGATAGGGTATAGCAAGACAAGCGAGCGCGCTCATGGCGAGGAATTTTCTGCTTCCGCGCGTGCTGTTCATCGGACGCCGTTCTCCCCCCGCTCCCGCGCCTTGAGGTCCATGATCCGGTTGTATTGTTCCGGAGGCAGGACCCGAACCAGCGTCATCATTCCCGCAATGAAGCCGCTCCAACCCGGCGGCAGCCCGTATGTTTCGGGTTTCTCCACCTCTTTGTCCATGGCCATCATGGGACCTTCCATGTAGGCGTCTTGCGGAAAGAGTGGGACCTGGTTCGCGTTTGCGGGCAGTTCCGGCATCTTCATTCCTGGCATGCTACCGTGGTTGTGCTCCGGTAGCGGTCCATTCGTAACCGGAAGGTCGCTTGTGGAGCCTATTCCGAGGCCACGCCCGAGACTGGGGGATTTACTCTCCGAAAGAGCGTTGCCATTGCGCAGCATGCCCATCGCTTCCTGCATGCTGGCCCCGGCTTGCATGCCCTTCCCAAGACGAGTCATCGGACCGGCGTTCGATGACATTTGGTTCATCATGTGATGCGGCAGGTGGCAATGAAACATCCAGTCTCCCGCGCGGTCTGCGATGAACTCAATGTCTCGCGCTTGCGCCACGCCAACCAGCACAGTGTTTCCTCGCGGCCAGATCGCTTCCGGCTGTCTTGCGCCTTCGCGTCCGGTTTCCCAGAAGGTGAAGCCATGCAGATGAATCGGATGGTGATCCATGCCGAGGTTGACGAGCCGGATCCGCACCCGTTCTCCCAACTTCACGATCAACGGCGTCGCGGCCGGTCCGGCCTTCCCATTGAAGGTCAGCCAGTTGAACTCCATGTTCATGCTGTTGGGAATCGTGCTGTTCGGCAGAACCGCATATTCCTGCAGCGCGATCAGGTAATCTTTATCCACCCGGGGTGAATAGGGAACTGCCGGATGAATAATGAATCCGCCGAGCATTCCGACCATTTCCTGCATCGCCATGTGCGAGTGGTAGAAGAACGTCCCGTTCTGATGGAGCGTAAATTCATAAACAAAACGCTCGCCCGGCATAATAGGTTTTTGTCCGATCCCCGGCACGCCATCCATTTCGACCGGGAGTTCTAGCCCATGCCAGTGAATGCCGGTTGGCTCCGGCAGGTGATTGTCGAAAACGATGCGGACGCGGTCGCCTTCCTTTGCCTGGATTGTCGGCCCCGGCGCGCTGCCGTTGAAGCCCCAGAGATCGAGCGTCCGCCCCGGAATGACGGATTGTTTCACCGGTTCAGCCACCAGATGGAACTCTTTTGTCCCATTGTCCATGGTGAAGGGCAGATCGGCGACGTCCGGTGTAACTACCGGCACGTTGCTTCGATCTTCCGCGTTCAGCGCCTGCGCCAGAGTCGCTGCGCCTGCCCCTAAACTAAATACCTTCTTGAAGAAATCTCTTCGGGGATTCAACGTCTGTTCTCCTTCTTGTTGCTCGGCGCCGCCGGAATGTAGCGGCACACTACGAATCGATCGAAAAGCAAAACGAAGGAGACTAGACGCGGAGGATCGTGGAAGAAACGCTCAACAACGGAGGCGGTGAGGAATCGAAAGCATTAATAGCTCGTGGCTCGAAGTCAGTTCGAATCACGGGCCCCGCATTGGATGCCAACCCGAGCACGATTACCGGTATGCTGAACTGCGGCCCATCAGGCGATATTGCCGGCGCCGCCACGATTCCGGTGAAACAACACGGCCTCTGGCTGTTGTGCGAGTTTTCGTGATGCTTGTGGCAAGGCGGGACGGATGGAGCAGGCGTTTGCTGAGCCGCGGCCGTGCAAGCGCCCACGCACTGTACGTGGACAATCAACATCACTGCGGCAATCGCGACAATTGCTTTGGACGCAGCCACAATCATCCTTCGATGGCAAGGATAGCATAGTCGCCCGGCAGCCACGTGGCGCAGGTTTTCTACATCCGGCATGCGCATTGACAGCCAACTGGACGTTGAAACGGCCGGAGGCACCTGTACCCTACACTGTAGATTGGCGCGTGGCGCAAGGAAGCGAGTTCTTCGATGATTCGGCTTGACCCGATGATACGGGCGTTCCTGCGCATCCTGGGCTTCATCTATTTCATTGCGTTCACCTCTTTCGGAGTGCAGGCTTCCGGGTTGATCGGCTCGCACGGCATTCTGCCATATGGCGAATATCTGACTGCTATGCGGCCGTCTCTCGGCCGCGCCGCGTACTGGGAAATCCCCACAGTGTTATGGCTCAACCATAGCGACACCGCGCTCGCGGCCGTGTGGATTATAGGTTCGTTGTGCGCGCTGGCTGCTATTTTCGGCTACCGGCAGAGAATTTCGCTCGTGCTTGCCCTGGTTTTGTGGCTCTCGCTTTGCGCCGTGGGTCAGGATTTCCTCTCCTATCAGTGGGACGTGCTGCTGCTCGAAGCCGGCTTCCTTGCCATCCTCCTGGATGAGTCGCCGGTGCGGATCTGGCTCTTCCGCTGGCTGATTTTCCGCCTGATGATTTTCTCCGGTCTGGGTAAGCTGCTGAGCGGCGATCCGAGCTGGCGCAATCTCACCGCCTTGACCTATCACTACCACACGCAGCCGCTGCCGACTCCGCTTGCCTGGCTCATGGACAAGCTGCCCCTTACCGCACAGAAGGCCTCGACGCTGTTCGTTTTCGTGGCGGAAATCGGCGCGCCGCTGTTGTTCTTCGCTCCCCGCCGCTTGCGGCATATCGGCGGATGGATCACCATCCTGCTGCAACTGCTCATTCTCGCCACGGGCAACTACACGTTTTTCAATATTCTGACAATCGCCCTCTGCATGTTTCTGTTCATCGATCCGAAGCGGGAAGCCCGCAGCGATAACGTAGGAACGATGTCACCTGTGCATCGCGCAGTAAGCGCCGCGCTGGTCGGTTTCATCGGCGTGACTAGCGGCCTCCTGTTTCTCGAGCTGTTCACCGTGAGTCTTCCGCCCGGCGGCGGCGCCGTTCTGCATGCTGTCGCGCCGCTGCGTATCGTCAACAGTTACGGCCTGTTCACGGTAATGACAGTCGAGCGCCCGGAAATCATCGTCGAAGGATCGAACGACGGCGCTACCTGGCTAGCTTATGAATTCCCGTACAAGCCCGGCGACCCGATGCGTGCGCCCCCGGTAGTCGAGCCGCACCAGCCCCGGCTCGACTGGCAGATGTGGTTCGCCGCGCTCGAAAATTACCAGCAAAACCGCTGGTTCGCAAACTTCATGGCTCGGCTGCTCGAAGGCCAACCGGCCGTGCTGCGCCTGCTTCGCTACAATCCGTTCCCCAACGCTCCGCCCAAATACGTCCGCGCCAGCCTCTATCTCTACCAATTCACCGGCTTCGGCGAGAAGGGCTGGTGGAAGCGCGAACCGCAAGGGCTTTATTTTCCGCCAGTGAGCTTGAAGTGAGCCGGCGAGTATGATCACTCATCACGCGAGAGAGCGGTCTCAACGGTAGTTTTCAGCAGTGGGATGCCGGACTCAACAACCGACCACACAGCCTCCAAATCTACGGCCACGTAATTGTGGATGAGCACGTCCCGCAACCCGCAGATGCGGCGCCAGGGCACTTCTGGCGCGGCATCACGCAATGAAGGCGACAGACGCTTGCTTGCCTCCCCGATTATCTCCAGTTGGCGAATGATGGCATCTTGCCAGTGCGACTTGGCCAGGAACTCCTCTTTTCCCACGGCCGCGTACTCCTCTATCCGCAAGACTGCGTCGCGAATGTGAAGTAGATATATCCGGTCGGTTTTCAAATGGCGACGGCTTCCCGCAGCACAGCATCCCGGATATAGGGGCTGATGGAGCGTTCCGTGACCACGTCCACGGAAATGCCCAGAAGGTCTTCCAGATCCTGTTTGATGGCAACTATGTCAAGTAGGCTCCGGCCTGGTTCGAGGTCGATCAAAAGATCGAGGTCGCTGGCGGGATTGTCTTCGCCCCGGGCAAATGAACCAAACACACGGAGTCTCGAAGCACCGTGTCCTTCAGCAATATTCCGAATCGATGCCACCGCTGCACCCGCGATGGTAGGTCTTGAGAACTCAGCCACGTCCCGAGTATAGCGCGCCGCAAGATTGTCGCTTGTCGCGTCTACGTCATCCCCAAGTCCATGAAGCGCGCCATTGCCAGGCGCTCCTCGCGGTTCAGATCGTTGACCGCGCGCCATTCGCGATCGATGATCATGGTTGCGCGCTCGTCGGCCCGGAAGGCCGGCCATTGCGGAATACCGGAATGGTTCGGATCTCCAGAACGCGCAAATGCTGCCCATGCCGCGCTCACCTGATCGGCCAAAGTCTGGATCTCCGGCCCCGTCCCCACCAGTTCCGGCATATGCCACACATTGTTAAAGACGAATGGAATCTCCAGGCAATGCGGCGAAAACCGCGTGCCGTCCTGCACGGGGGTTTTCCAGTCGATCTGGTACAGGTACGCCGGCGCCTTTCCCAACGCAGCCTTCCGCTCCGCTTGCAGGTTGGCCTTGGTCGGGAAGGCCAGAATGGTGAAGTAGAGCTGGCTGGGAGTCGCTTTGGGTCGGGTCTTTCGGAATGAGTCGATAATTTTCCCGGAATCGCCTCCCAAGCGTTCGCCGAGCCGCGAGCGCATGGTGGCCTCGTCCATCGATAGCAAATCCGGAGCAGCGAAATAGGTGCCCTCCGTCTCCGCGGTGCCGATCATCACCGGAATATCAGCGGAAATTTCCGGCGCGGTGGGATCGAACGGATCGCGCGGCAGCGTTTGCCCATCCACAACCGGGCCAAGCCGCATCCCGTTAGTGGCGGCTAGGCTTGCCAGCAGCCGGTCCGTTGGCATCGCTTGCAGCTCATCAATCTGGTCGCGGCTGGCGCCCAGCTTGGCGAGAAAACGATCAGTCTGTCTCTGGGCCTCTTCGCGCGAAAGTTGCTTCAGCGTCGATCCGCTTTCGATGATCGCCCGGTGAAAAAGCCCTTTTGCCGCGGGCATCGCGAGCAGCGTGCTAACCTTTCCGCCGCCTCCCGATTGCCCGAAGATCGTCACATTGCCGGGATCGCCGCCGAACCGCGCGATGTTTTCGCGCACCCACTCAAGCGCGGCCATCAGATCCAGCATGCCCACATTGCCGGAATCGGCGTACTTCGGCCCACCCAACTCCGCCAAGTACAAATGACCGAAGATATTCAGCCGATGGTTGAGACAAACCACCGTCACATCCTGCGAGCGCGCGAGGTTGGTGCCATCGGCAGCGAGCGTTGTACCGGAGCTGTAGGTGTACCCTCCACCGTGGATCCAAACCATCACCGGTCGCTTTCGGCCGTCATTTAGACCTTGTGAAAACACATTCAGAACCAGGCAATCCTCGCCCTGCCGCGCGTTCGACCGCAGCCCTGCGCCTATAGCGCTCGCGGCCGGCATGATCTGCGTTGCGGTGTGCCCGTTTTCGAACGCTTCGCGCACGCCGCTCCATGGCACGGGTTTTCGCGGCGGCAGGAAGCGGGTCGCGCCTGCGGTCGATGCCCCATACGGCACGCCGCGAAACACGTTCACGCCGTTATTAGCCAAGCCCCGTACCTTCCCCGCGCTTGTTTCCACGATCGGGAGTTCAGACCTCGCAGCAGACGCCGGCCTCGCCGCCAGCGCTCCGCCAGCCAAGGCCGTCTGCAATAACCTGCGCCGGTTGATTCGGTTTGCCATGTTTCCCTCCTGGTAAAAACGCCCTCCAGAATATCACCGCGGCTCCGTCAGCGCTTCTCCCGCGTGCGCTACACTGGCGGTGCGAGCAGTAAAGCGCTTCATGGCGACCCAAATCTCCCCCCGCGAAGATACCAGCTTCTTCGGCCATCCCCGCGGCCTTGCGACCCTCTTTTTCACGGAGATGTGGGAGCGCTTCAGCTATTACGGCCAGCGCGCTATTCTCATCCTTTACATGACCGCGCCGCTCGCCGGCGGTGGTCTCGGTTTCGCCGTGCCCAAAGCCGGCGCGATCTATGGACTCTATACGGCGCTGGCCTACCTCGCCAGTCTGCCGGGCGGATGGGTCGCCGATCGATACATAGGCCAGCGCCGGGCCGTGCTCTATGGCGGCATACTGATCGCCGCCGGCGAATTCTGTCTGGTCGCGCCGGGTCTCGCCATGTTCTACGCGGGCCTGGGAGTCATCATCGTCGGTACCGGTCTATTGAAGTCCAATGCCAGCACCATTGTGGGGCAGCTCTATGCGCCGGGCGATAAGCGCCGCGATTCCGGCTTCTCCATTTTCTACATGGGCATCAATATCGGCGCGTTGATCTCTCCTCTGGCTTGCGGTTGGGTCGCCGAGCGCATAGCCTGGCGCCTGGGATATGCGCTGGCCGGTGTAGGTATGGTGGCCGGAGTTATCCAGTACGTGATCGGCTATAAGCACTTGGGCACGGCGGGCCTCTATCCGCCGGGGCGGGATGCGGCGCGCGGTTCCCAGCGCAAATCGCGAGCCGGCTGGTGGGGTGCTGCCGCGCTGCTCATCGTGGCCGCCGTGGCTCTGGCGAAAAGCGGTGTCTCCATTTCGGCGGAATCGATCTCCAACGCGTTCGGCGTCGTGCTGGTGGTGGTTTGCGTGGGAGTTTTCTCCTGGCTGATCTTCGGCCGCGGCTGGTCGCCCGCGGAGCGGAAACGCTCGGTTGCGATTTTGGTGTTGTTCATCGCCTCCACGCTGTTCTGGTTCGCTTTCGAGCAGGCCGGTTCCACTTTGAACCTGTTCGCGGAAAAATCCACCAACCGCAATGTTCTCGGCTTCTTGTATCCGGCTAGTTGGATGCAGTTTGTGCAGCCTCTGTTTGTGATCTCGCTCGCTCCAGTATTCGCCTGGCTGTGGATTGCGCTAAGGCATCGCGAGCCTTCGAGTCCCGCCAAGTTCTCCATCGGCCTCATCTTCGTAAGCCTCTCGTTCGCGATTCTCGTGCCTGCCGCCAAAATTAACGAATCGGGCGTGCTGGTCTCTTCCTGGTGGCTCATCGGAACTTACTTCCTGCAGACACTAGGCGAGTTGTCACTCAGCCCTGTCGGGCTGAGCGCCATGACGAAACTCGCGCCGGAGAGAGTCGCGGGGCTGATGATGGGCGTGTGGTTTCTTTCTATTTCTATCGGCGATTACCTGGCCGGACGCGCCGCGTCGCTTTACGAATCGCTCACTGTGCCCGCGCTATTCGGACAGGTGGCGCTTTATACGTTCATCGCTGCAATCGTGATGGCATTGCTGATTAAGCCCACCGTCCGCTTAATGGGCGGGGTCAAATAGGGCCGCATCAGAATAGGATCTTCAGCGCCAACTGCACCTGCCGCGGCTGGCTATTAGTCGCTTGAATTTTCCCCGCGCTCGCATTCACACCCGCTCCCGCGAAGATCTGAGTGTTGGTATTGAGCAACTGGAACGAAGGATGGTTCATGATGTTGAACGCTTCCGCTCGAAGCTGCACTGTCACGGCCTCTTTGATCCGAAAATCCTTAGTCAGCGAATTGTCCAAGTTCCACAGGTTCGGTCCGACGATCGTGTCGCGCCCCGCGTTGCCGTAAGTCCCTATCGGCTGCAGAGCAAAACAAGCCGTATTGAACCACGCGCTCAGAGTTTCAAACCCGCTGTAGAGATTGCACCCCGCTACCCAGTTCGGCCGGCCGCCGTTCGACCCGGTGCCGGTGAACACGCGATTCGGCGCAGAAGTCGGATTGAACGACGCGCCTGAAAGATACGTAAACACTCCCACCACCTGCCAGCCATTCACGATTGCACCTACGAAACCGCTGGCATGCACCGGAAGGTTGTAGAGTCCACTCACCCGAAAATTGTGCGTGTGGTTGAAATTGGAAAGGCCGCGATCTACCGCCACGTTGAACGGCTGCGACGAAATGCCCCCTCCATCGAGGCCATAGGTGCCCGAGCCGTTGTCGATCGATTTCGAAAACGTGTACGACACCTGCGTCTGCCACCCGCTCGAAAACCGGTGGTCGAAACTGGTCTCTAAGGACTCGAAATGCGCATCCGCCAGGTTATCGGCAAGCTGCAGACTGTTGTATTGCGGATCGAGCCGCCGGTTGGCCACGCCAGTGGCGCTGCTATACGTCGGCGCGCCGTCATAGAAGCAGCCGGCCGTAGCCGAAAGACAGGGCGTCGGCGAATTGAAATCGCGCTGGATAAACATGTGCAGGTTATGCGAACCGATGTACCCCACGGAAAACACGCTGTTGGGAAACAGCTCCCGCTGGATATTGAAGTTCCACTGCATCTGGTATGGCGTGGAATGCACGCCGTAATAATCCCCATTGGTGATGCTCAGCGTTCCGTTCGTGGGCACGTTCACCACATTGGCGCCCGGTCCCAGGTTTGAGAACAGGGACGGATAGAGCAGCCCCTGCGCCGAAGTCTGCGTCGCCGTCAGGAACGGCGGCTGCAGCCAATAGTTCAGGTCGCGCGACAGCAGCACGTTGTGGAACATGCCGAAGCTGGCGCGAATCGATGTTTTGTGATCGGCAAACGGGTCCCACGCAAGGCCCACCCGCGGGTCCCAGTTGCGGAGCGACGGATTCGATGCCGACGAAGTCGTCACCGGCACAAATTCGCCACCCGGCGTATAAGGATCGATCAGGTTATACATTTGGTGGCGCACATCGGAAATGATCGTCGTCGGCGAATACCGTATGCCATATGTCAGCGTCAGCTTGTTCGAGACCTTCCACTGGTCCTCCACGTACGCCTCGAACAGCCAGTAGCGGTAATCTTTCGTGGCATCAGAGGTTGGGTTCTGCACATCGGAAACCTGGCCCTGCACCTGTGAGGCCGCGCCCTGCAAGAACGCCGTAATATTCGGGAAAGTCCAGTTCCCGCCCACCACGAACGGCGCCCACGTGTTCTCGCGGTATCGCGTTGCCATTCCGCCGAACTTTACGCTGTGCGCGCCGTGAGTCCAAATCACATCGTCGCCGTACGCGAATTTATTGGGCACCAGGTAAAAAGGCAGCGTGGTACTGGCGCCGATCGCGGTCAGACCCGAAAACGTCGCGATGGTTCCATCCTCGCGCCCCGCCTGCGTGCCGAAAAACTGCAGTGGATGATTTCCCGACGAAGCGATCGTCCCTGGCGTGACCACGCCATTGGCTACCGTAGGTGAACCGGAAACAGTAGCCGCTTCCCACGTCCGCGAAAATCCGATATGCAGCGCATTTGCCATGCTTGGCGAGAGTATGCGCCGCTCTTCAATATTCACAAAATGATCGCGCGTCGTATCGAGCTCGGGCCAGTAAGGAATGCCCGTGGTAAAGTTGCGCTGCGCATAATCGAGCACGTACCGGACAAATAGCGTGTCCTTCGCCGAGATGTTGTAATCGATGCGCCCCAGAATGTAGTTTTCATGCCCCTTCAAAGGATCGAGCACCACCGCCTGCCCCGTCTCGCTGGGCGCCCCCGCGGCCGTGATCAGTTCGGGATTGTAGTTTGGCATCGGCCACAGAACCATCGTGTTGCGAATAGCCGATTGCACTGCGGGATTCGTAGCGAATGGCGTATTGTTCTGCGGCACCGGCGCCCCGCAGCCCCCAGAACCCGAAGCCGTCGTGAGGAATTGGTGCGCGCAAGCGTCCGGCACTGTCACAATACTGCTCGTCACCTGCGATTTGCGCAGCCCCTCGTAGTTGGCGAAGAAGAAGATTTTGTCCTTCTTAATCGGCCCGCCGACGCTGCCGCCGAACTGGTTCTGGTGATAGGGCGGCGCCCCCGATTGAACGTCAAAAAAGTTGCGGTCTTCCAGCTTATCGTTGCGCAGAAATTCGTACGCAGAGCCGTGAAACCCGTTCGTGCCCGGCCGGCTCGAAGCATTGATCACCGCGCCATTGCCGCCGAATTCCGAGCTGTACGTGTTGGTCAGCGTCTGAAATTCGGCGATCGCCTCCACGCCCAGAGCCGTCCCTAGCCCGCCCGCGCCTGGGCCGTTGTTCCAGAAGTTGGTCATGTCCTGATCGTCGAGCAGGTATGCCTGCCCCGAAGGCCGCGAACCCGCGATGGAGTATTTCTGGCCATTGCCGTAGAACGTGCTGCCGCCCCCCGGCCCGTTCAGCGGAATCTGCGTCACCCCCGGAGCGAGAGTTAACAACTGCGTGAAGTTGCGGCCGTTGAGCGGCAGATCGCGCACCTGCTTCGATTCCACCAGCGCGCCGACCGCGGTCGATTGCGTATCCACCACCGAAACTTCGCCCTGCACCGTCACCGTCTGTTGCGCCTGTCCCACGGGAAGAGAAAAATCCACCACAAGCTGGCTGCCCACGGTCAAGGTGATGCCCTTGTGCACCACCGTCTGGAAGCCCATCCGGGACGCTTGTACTTCGTATTCGCCGATCTGCAAATCGGCCGCGCGGTATCGCCCCTGCTCATCGGAAACGACGTTCTGCGTCACGCCAGTGCCGGCATTTCGCACCTGCACTGACGCTCCCGCCAGAACGGCGCCCGTCGCGTCAGAGACGGTGCCAGAAATGGCGGCGTTCTGGGTCTGCGCATCCAGACCCACTAGTAGTAAACCCGCTACCGAGAATCCAAGCAAAAGCCGCGTGAACAGTGCCATACCCAACCCCCTATCGTGGCGGTATTCTATTGCGCCCCGCGGCCGAAGGCTTACAAAATCCGTGCCCTCATGAGCAGAAAGCTGACTCCGGTTGCAGATTTAGCATTTAATGAGCGGAGTCCAGTAAACTCAGCTCTTTTTGATAGGCGTCGTTGAGCTGTTTTCGTGCGAACGCGAGGTCCCGCCGGATAGATTCCAGCAGATCGGCGGTGGGATACTCCGGCCGGATGGTGAGTGGTCCGGAGAACTTCGCATGCGCGAGCGCGGTGAAGAAACCGGCCCAATCCACCGTCCCCTGGCCAAGTGGGCACGCGACCATGCGGTCTCCCTCTTTGCGCACATCGCGCAGCAGAATCGTGCGCACGCGCGGCAGCACCGGCTGCACGCTTCCCTGAGACGGATCGAAATCGTACCCCACCGAATCCGGATCTAAAGCGCGGACCACAGATTCCGCGGCGGGGTACGGAAGGGAGAGGCCAATGCCGGCCGCGCGCCCGTAGCTCATCAGGCCCACAATGTCGTTTCTGCGTTGCAGGATGCGCTCCGGGTACTTCGAGTAGCCGCTGCGGAAGTGAACCACGCCGGAGCGGCCACAAAGAGCGATACAGTTGCGCGCCCACGGCTCGCCAATACTCAAGAATGAGGTTGTGGCGACCGGCACCTCCAGCCCGTCGCCCGTGACTACTTCAATGGCGCGCACCAGATCCACAGGTGATTGTTCCGGCTCAACCGTGCCGCCGTGTTCCACCGATAGATCGCAGCCATCAAAGCCAAGACTATTCA
>DATBID010000151.1:0-2687 GCA_036557125.1 Bryobacteraceae bacterium
CGCCGGCAGTGCCTGCCACCGAGCGGCTGCAATCTGCACCAGAAGCTCCACCGCCGGACCGTTGATGTCGCCCCAGGCGCATAACACCGCGCGCACACCGCCGGCAGCCGTTAGCGGGTACACATGAATACGTTCCTGGTACGCCCGCCCCAGCAGGCTCGCCAACTCACCGGAAATCTCACCGGCTGTCGCCATAGCTGTTACGGGGTCGCGGCTGCGCACGGCTTCCGCCAGCGCGGGCGCAACCTCCAGAGGGATCGCCAGGTTGCGAAAAGTCTCGGCGCACTTCTCCGCCACGCCGCGAATCTGTTGCCCGCGTAGCGCGCTATCGCTCACCCGCAGCAGAGCCGCGCCTGCGCTGAGTGCCGCCGCAGCTTCCACTAGAGTCGCCGCGATCGCCGCCGCATCCGCCGCGTGCTCAATCCGCCGCGCAGCCTGATTTAATTCGTCCGCTACGTCCCGGCGGGCACGCGCGCACCGCTCACTCACAAATCTGTCGAGTTCGCTTTCTAAATCGGGTAACAGCTTGGAAAGGCGGTTTTCCAGGATTTCCCGCACAGGTGACACACTGGCGCTGGGAACCATGTCTGGTCTTATTCTAACAGCCGTGCGTCCGCGAGTGACGCATCTTCACTGCTCCCTGCCGAGACTTCTTATCGGCTCACGTAGAATCGGATTGATGGAATCGCTTACGGGCAAGGTGGCAATAGTGACTGGGGGCACGCGCGGTATCGGGCGCGCCATCGTCGAGCGACTGCTTCACGAAGGAACGGCAGTCGCCTTTTGCGGGCGCACACGCGAGTCAGTTGATGCGGCCGCTCAGGAGTTCGCCGGCCGGCCCGGCAAGTTTTGCGGGCACGCCGCCGATATTACCGATCCCGCTCAGGTCCGCAATCTTTTTGAAGCCGTCGACCGTACTTTCGGCGGCCTGGATATTCTCGTGAACAACGCCGGCGCAGGAGTCTTCCGCAAAGTAGGTGAAATGAGCGTCGAAGATTGGCGGCGCAATATCGATCTCAATCTGAACGCTGCCTTCTATTGCTCGCGTGAAGCTCTCGATCGTTTTCGCATGCGCGGTGGCGGGTTCATCGTAAACATTTCGAGCCTTGCGGGCAAAAATCCATTCAGCGGCGGTGCTGGTTACAATGCGTCCAAATTCGGACTCAACGGATTTAGCGAGGCTTTGCTCCTCGATCATCGCAACGACAATGTGCGCGTAAGTTACGTGATGCCGGGCAGCGTGGATACAGGGTTTTCCGGAGGTCCCGCGAACCGTTCCGGCGACCGAAGTTGGATGATTACGCCCGAAGATGTGGCGGAGGTTGTCGCGATGGTTTTGCGCATGCCCGCGCGAACCATGGTCAGCCGTGTGGAAATGCGCCCTTCCCGCCCGCCGAAATGAATCCTGTTGCGCTGCCGGATGACAGATCACAAAAGTGATTCGGCGAATGAAGGCATGGTACACGGCTTGCTCGTAAAGGAAGTGCAATGAACCTGATGGGACTTGGTATCGAGAGGGGAAAAGGCGGTATGGCGCGGCTCAACAAGCAGTTGGACCCTTCGCAGACCGGTTTTGAAGCCGAAAAACTCGAGTCCGATCTGCGCAAGAGAATCGTCGGGCAGGATGAGGCGATTGATCAGATTATCAATATCTACCAGACCCACTTGGCCGGAATGTCCAGTCCTGGCCGCCCAATCGGGAATTTTTTATTTCTCGGACCGACAGGCTCCGGGAAAACCCGGATGGTGGAGGCAACCGCCGAAAGTCTCGTCGGAGATGCTCGCGCGGTGATTAAAATTGACTGTGCCGAGTTCCAGCATAGCCATGAAATCGCCAAGCTGATCGGCTCTCCCCCTGGATACTTGGGGCACCGCGAAACCCACCCGCTGCTCAGCCAGGAAGTGCTCAATCAGTATCACAGCGACCGCATGAAGATCAGCTTCGTGCTGTTCGACGAAATCGAAAAGGCGAGCGATGCCCTCTGGAACCTATTACTCGGCATTCTCGATAAAGCTACACTGACCCTGGGCGATAACCGCCGCGTGGATTTCTCGCATGCGCTCATTTTCATGACCAGCAATCTGGGCGCGGGCGAAATGAGCGCTCTATTGCGCCCCAACTTGGGATTCGCCGCAGGGGAAGCCGAAAGGCGTCATGCCGCCGGCCTCATTGATAACCGGCTGAACGAGAAAGTGGTGCGTGCAGGCGTCGAAGCCGCGCGGCGCAAATTCACGCCGGAATTCATGAACCGCATCGATAAGACGGTCGTCTTCCGCCCGCTCGGCGAACCCGAACTGCGCAAAATTCTCTCGATCGAACTGAATATGGTTCAGCAGCGCGTTTTCAATTCCACCAACGGCGCCTTGTTCGTGTTTTCTCTGACAGAACCTGCCAAGGATTTTCTCCTGGCCGAAGGCACCGACCTGAAATATGGCGCGCGCCATTTGAAGCGTGCCATCGATCGCCTGCTGGTCCATCCTCTGTCGAACCTCATAGCCACCGGTCAGGTCCGCGGCGGAGATTTGATTCGTGTGGATTTCGATGCCCTGCAGACGCGCCTCACCTTCTTCAAAGAAGCCGAGGACATGCCCGCGTACGCCATGGTGCAGATGGTGGACACGTCCGTCATGCCGCCGCTCAGCAATCTCTCGACTGGCGCCGCCGCCGAGCAACCGCGAGTGATCAA
>DATBID010000152.1:0-5258 GCA_036557125.1 Bryobacteraceae bacterium
CTGCACTGAAGTGGGAGTTGCGTTTCTCTCCATGGGCCTGGTAACCGGAATGCTGTGGGCGCGCCCTATTTGGGGGATCTGGTGGACCTGGGATGCTCGGCTGACCACCACCCTCATTCTCTGGCTTCTCTATATCGGCTACCTGATGTTTCGCCATGCTATTGAAGAGCCGACACAGCGCGCGACCTTTTCGGCTGTCTTATCGATCTTTGCGTTCATCGACGTTCCCATCGTTTATTTTTCGATCCGCTGGTGGCGCACCCAGCATCCCTCACCAGTATTCTTCTCCAGTACCGGCAGCTTTCCGCACGACTGGAGCATGGTTGTGTTGTGGAACATCATCGGGATGCTGATGCTCGCCGGCGTGATCGTCGCGGTCCGCCTGCGGCAGGAAGAAGCGCAACGGGAACTTGATTATTTACGGCGCCTGGCGCACGCGTTCTGACGGATTTTATGCATTGGATCTCGCCCATTTTGCTGCTCGCGCAAGTATCGCCCGACGATGTCACGCGGGAAATTGCCCGCTTGCAGCGCAACTTTGAATTTCTCAGCTATGGCTTTGCGGCCGCCTGGATTGTCCTGGCGATTTACGTACTCATGATGGTCAGCCGCGAACGCCGCCTCAAGCGGGAAATCTCCAACCTGAAGGCCATGCTCGAAGAGCGCCAAAGCCAGAAGATGTGAGCCCTACCTTTTAGCAGGGGCCGTGTACTCTTTTTCGGAAACTTCTTCCAGCCAGGTGACTTTCCCGCGAGCTATGTTGAATTGTGTGCAGGCCTGATTAGGAGCCGCGCCATGCCAGTGCGGTACTCCGGGTGGCACGTAAGTCGTTTCGTCCGCGTGCAACTCCACCACCGGGCCGCCTTTTATCTGGGTGCGGCAAACGCCGTCCTCGACCAGAATGATCTGCCCGCCCTCATGACTGTGCCATTTCGTTCGTGCGCCCGCTTCGAAGCGGAAGTGCGCGATCAATCCTTCCGAATTCTCCGTAATGCGCGTGACGGTTCCGGTGAAGTTCGGGTTCTGCTTCTGTTGGGCGCTTGCCGCCCACAACACCGCCGCCGCAATCAGGAACTTGACTTGCATGTAAACTCCTCAGGTAAGGTGTTATCCGCATGGTATAATAAAATTGCTTTTGATAGTCTGCAACAACTTGGCTGCGTTTGTGCCCGCCTCGTCTCGCCGCTCAATTAAAAGACAACGTACGATATGAAGAATATTTTTGTAGGAAATTTGAATTTCAGCGCCACGGAATCGTCCGTTCGGTCTCTGTTCGAACCGTATGGAAACGTGGAGCGCGTCAATTTAGTCACCGACCGGGACACGGGCCGTTCGCGCGGTTTCGCATTTGTGGAAATGACAGATGCCGCCGAAGCTGATCGCGCCATCGCCGGACTGAACGGGACCGACCTGGATGGCCGTACTCTCAACATCAACGAAGCCCGTCCGAAGCCGCAGGGCGGGGGTGGCCGTGGATTCGGCGGGCCCCGTGCCGGTGGTCCTCGGCAGCGCCGGGAACCCCGCTGGTAGTTTCCGCAGCGGTAGTTTAGACTGAAAACGATGGCGGCTCGTCCATGTTGGGAGCCGCCATAGGTTTTTATGCACATCGATCTCGCAGTGGCGCTGGAAGAAGCCGTCCAAGCGGCGATCGGTCCTCTAAATAAAATCACGGAAGCGGAGGCGGGCGAGAAACCTGCCGGCGGCCAATGGTCGAAGAAGGAAGAACTTGGCCATCTGATCGATTCCGCCGCCAACAATCACGTGCGTTTTGTGCGAGCGGCTTTGGAGCCGGATTTTCGGGGTCCCGGCTATGCGCAGGATGACTGGGTGCGGCTGCACGGTTATCAGGAAGTGCCGTGGCTGGAGCTGATCGATTTCTGGCAGCGGTATAACGCTCTGCTGGCCCGAGTGGTGCGGCGGATTCCGGAGGACCGGTTGGCCGCGCTCTGCGTAATTAGCGATAGCCCGCGGGTTACGCTGCGCTTCCTGATCGAGGATTACGTATTACACATGCGTCATCACCTCGATCACATTCTCGAGCGGGAAACGATCACTCAATATCCGGGCGCGGCTTTAGGCGTATAGGCCACTTTCTTCAGGCCACGCTCTGCCCCACTACCTTGTGCACGGCGCGCAGCAGAGCAGTCGGGGAAAAGGGCTTTTCCACAAATTCGAACGGCAGAACTTCATTCGAGGCGAAGTAGCCGGAGACCAGCACGATCGGTACCGCAGGAAACGCCTTCGCGGCGGTGCGGGCGAAGCTCAGGCCATCTCCTTCCGGCAGGTTGATATCGCTCACGATCAGGTCGACGTCATCGCCGAGGTCCTCCAGGATTTCGAGACCGCGTTTTCCGCTGTCGGCTTCTACGGCTTCAAAGCATTCACGTTCGAGGACTGCCCTGATATAAGACCGGATAGCGGGTTCGTCGTCAACGATTAGTGAGATTCGTCGCTCCATGGAGCTTGCTCCCATCTTCTGTACGTTACCGTACTAAACCCGAAAGATTCCAGAATGTCGCGACCGGCTCGATACATTCATTAAACTTTTTCAATATTAGACTATGCGCGACGAAATCGGAAACAAAATTTTTGATGAATATTTTCGTTGTTTCGCCCTACCGAAAGCGGCGGAATGGACCGGAAAGGCTGTGATACCCTCGAAGCTATGCTGTTTGAGTCCGATAAAGTCATGTTCGAGATCTACCGCGAGACGGAGTATACGGGGCAGTATAAAGTCGTCTATTTCACGGAGTTAGGGGATCACAACAAGGAATCGGAAATCAATCACGCACTCGCCGGCGAGCATTTTTTCGATGGATTCATCAAGAACCGCCGGAAAGACGAGGCGAAAGTCATTATCGAGAACATCCTGCGCCGATTGAACGGCGGCGAGAGCGTCGCGCCCGATCAGGTCGAGCGCGAACTGGGCGAGCATATGGCATAAAAGGCGCCCGGCTTTCGACCGTCCGCCATTAGGTTCGGCAGCGGATCAGCGGGCTAGTTCTTTTAACTTCTGATCGAACATCGAGTAAGGCATCGCACCCACGATCAGTTCGCCATCCACACCCTCGGGTGTGCTCTTTCCGACCACGAAAGAGGGAGTGCCATTGGCGCCGATTCTTTGGGCCGCCAGGATATCCGTTTGGATCGCGTTCTTGTACTTCTGGCTCTCTACGCAAGAGCGGAACCCGGACACGTTGAGCTTCAGATCCTGTGCCCAGCTCACCAGGTTGTTCATATCGAGCTTGTCGGGGTTGGAGTTCATCCGGTCGCGCATCGCCCAGAACTGGCCCTGCTCTCCAGCGCAGCGTGCGGCCTCCGCCGCCTGCATGGCGTTGGGGTGAAAATCGAGTGGCAAGTCGCGGCTGACGAATCGCAGTTTGCCGGTATCAATGTAATCGCGCTTCAGCTCGGAGAATGTCTGAACGTGAAACCGCTCGCAGTAGGGGCATTGGAAATCGGTGAATTCCACCATGGTGAGAGGCGCATCTTTGGAACCCATGGTGTAAGCGCCTTCGATAGTCACCTTGGCCTTGGTGATCTGTTCTCCGCCCTGCTGAGGCGCGGCGGCTTGTTTTTCCAGCAACTGGCGAATCTGCCGCAGCTCATCCAGAATTTCGTCGGCTTGCTGTTTGGTGATGCCTTCTTCTTTGTCTTTGGCGCCGAGAGAACCTCCCACCGGCAGCAAAAGCATCAGCGGCAACGCCGCCCAGTTCATGTATTGAAATTTCTTCATAGACCACCTAATTTCTGTCCAGGGTCTTCCTCAGTTGGCCTCTGGCTCCTCATAACGACGTCTCCATGGGAAGCGCCAGCGGCGGCTCGCGCAAAAAATCGAGCTGCGACATTTCCGCAACAGCGTCGCGAATGGATTGCTCGCTCGCGGATTCCACGGTGATTACGAAGGGGAGATCATGTTTGGTGTCGCACGGCTCCTGCAGGACAGCCTCGAGGCTGATGTGTTTGCTCGCCAGAATGCCTGCCAGACGGGCGAGAATTCCAGGGCGGTCATCCACGCGGAAACGCAGGTAATAGGCGCGGTGCTGCAAAGCGACCGAAACGGGCTTGTACTCGCCCAAGCGCTCGTGGGCAAAGGGCGAGACGCGCTCGGGGCTTCCGTAACGAATCTCGCGGGCAACCCGCATCAAGTCGCTGACTACGGCCACGCCGGTCGGGCGAGGACCCGCGCCGCGTCCGTAATAGAACGTGTCGTCGCCGAAAGCTCCCTTCACCCATACAGCGTTGTAAGCGCCCTGCACTCCCGCCAGAATCGTGGACTGCGGAATCAGCGCCGGCCGGACGGAGAGGATCAGCCCCTCGTGCGTCTGCCGCGCCGCGCAGACCAGGCGGATGGTGTGCTTGAGCGCATGCGCATACTGAAAATCCATGGGCGAGATGCGGCGGATGCCTTCGATGAAGATGTCGGAAGGCGTAATCTTTTCGCCGAACGCCAGCGCCGCTAGGATTGCCAGCTTGGAGCGCGCATCGTAGCTATCGATATCGGCGCTGGGATCGGCTTCGGCATAGCCGAGCATCTGCGCTTCGGCCAATACCGCGACCAGCGGCTCGCCGCGCTTTTCCATTTCGGTGAGGATATAGTTGCTGGTGCCGTTGAGAATGCCGTAGAGGGCCGTGATGCGATCGCCCGAGATGCCTTCCCGCAGGACGGCGTGTATGGGGATACCGCCGCAAACGCTGGCTTCCATGGCGAGGTTGATGCCGGCGCGAATGGCGCGATCCCAGATTTCCGGGCCGCAGGAGGCCATCAGCTCCTTATTGGCCGTGACGACGGATTTGCCGTTGGCAATGGCGGCATCGATGATTTCCGATGCCACGCCGCCTCCACCAACCAGTTCGGCGACAATCTGTACTTCCGGGTGGTTTACGACCTCGCGCCAGTCGCTCGTCCGGAACGCCGAAACATGCGCCGCGGGTGTTTGCTTGGAATGGACGGAGCGGCTGCACACAGCGGCCACTCGCAGCCGGAAACCTAGTTTGAGAGCGATCTGATCGGCATTTTCCGCCAGGATGGCCAGCGTTCCCGAGCCCACATTGCCCAGGCCAATCACGCCGACGTTCACAGCATCCATTGCGAATTATGATAACAAGCGGCGTCAGCCGAATGGCGGAATTTGCGCGTACCTTGCTGGTTAGCTAATCTGGAGTTAGCTAAGACGGCTATGATTGTAACCACGATTCATAAGGCCAAAACAAACCTTTCGCACCTGATTGAGCAGGCCGAACGCGGCGAGGAGGTC
>DATBID010000153.1:0-4978 GCA_036557125.1 Bryobacteraceae bacterium
GCCGAAGCATTGGCCTCTTCGTCAGATGAGGCGGGGTACAGCTTCAGGTACTCATCGGCGAAACTCGTGTAGCGTTGGCGCGATTGGGTGGTGAATTTTTCCGCGGTAGTGGGCTGGAGGAAGAAAGTGCCTTCATCCTTGTTTGATCCGACCAGCAACGGGACGGCGTGCTGCTTGCCTTGGGCGAAGACCTTGTCGGGGGCTTCGGGAAGGAACCAGCCATCGACGATGACGCCGGAGCCGCGGCCGGCTTTCAGGATGGCGTCCGCCGGGACCAGCCGCATCTCGGCGAGCGATTTGGCACTCACGGCCTCGGCCAACTTGACGCCCTCCGGTTCGGCTTCGGCGAGAGTGCGCATGGAAGAAATTCCCAAGCCCATCCAGGCTCCGCTCTCGCCGACAGCGCGGATGAAAAGGCCTTTTGTCAGCGGCGAGGTCAGGAGGTCGGCCACGCTTACGGAGCCCGCCGATTCACCGAAAATCGTTACCTTCTTGGGATCGCCGCCGAAGGCCGCGATGTTGCGCTGCACCCATTGGAGCGCGGCGACTTGATCCATGAGGCCATAGTTGCCGGACGCGCGGCGGTCGGACTCTTTGGTGAGCTCCGGATGAGCCAGGAAGCCGAAGGGGCCCAGGCGGTAGTTGAAGGTGACGACCACCACGCCTTTTTGGGAGAGGGCATCGCCATTGTAATCGGGCAGCGAGCCGGACCCTCCGGTGAAGCCGCCCCCGTAGATCCAGACCATTACAGGACGGCGCTCGCTGCCGGATTTGACGGTGGTCCAGACATTGAGATATAAGCAATCTTCGCTAGTCTTCTGGGCCCTCGAATTCTGCATGCAGACCGGAGAGAATTGATCGGCAGCCCGGACACCGTCCCAATGCGCCACAGGTTGGGGGGCGCGCCAGCGCAGATTGGCGACCGGAGGCGCGGCGTAGGGGATTCCTTCGTAGACCCGCACCTCGGGAGTAGAACCGGCGATGCCCGAAACAATTCCGGAATCCAGGTGGACGACGGGAACGTCGCCCGCGGTTGCCGCCAAGGCGGCTGCGGATAGCGCGCACAGAGCTGCGGTCAGATAAGAAATTCGCTGCATGTGACCTCCTGAGGGAGACTTCCGAACAGTATATATCAGGCAGCTTTCAGCGATCAGCTTTCAGCCTTTGTGGATCTGGACGTGGGTTTAGCTGAGTGCTGATAGCTGACTGCTGAGCGCTCGTTTTATTTCTTCTGCCCCGTCCGGCGTTCGGAAGCGGGCGGCACGATGTCTTTCATGCGCAGGAAAATCACCATGCTGCCGTAGATCTCGTTGTTGTGGGCATAGTTCAGCGTTAACAGGCCCATGCGCAAATTGCGTGCCTGGCGGCCGTTTTCGAGAGTGATCTCGACCGTCTGCGCGCCGGAGGCGTCTGTGAGCGCGTCGTAGACGCCGTCGCAGTAGTTGAAAGCGTCCTGCGCCGCCTTTACGAATTCGGCCTTGGTGATCAACTTCTCCAGGTTCTGCGTGTTGGGGTTCTTTTCGCCTTTGGCTTGAGAGCACCACAAGAAATTGAAATTGGCAACGTGGCCTACCTGCTGCCCAAAGCTGCGCACTTCCTGCTGGCTGTCAGGGCGCAGATTGTAGAACTCTTCGGGCATCTTTTCGGCGGTGCGAACGATGGTGTTCGCGTTGCGCTTGTAGGCGTCGCGCAGCCAGGTGGAGAGCGGGTTTTCCTGGGACTGGGGGCCGGATTGAGCAAAAGCGGTCAAGGCTAGCAGGGCCGGCGAGAAGATCACGAGGTACTTCGACATTTGTCTACTCCAAACTTTTCGTATAGCTCGGGGCCGACCAAGGGAGGCAGGACCCGATATCACCGATCACCGAGAGGATATCACCGATCACGGTGTCCTTATGGCTCTAATTGGGTAGCCAAAAGATTTGACAACACCAATCGGGCTGCTTGACAATAGCATGTCAAGACCATACCCGGTGCTCGCGTTTCCCGCAGGAGGTTTCATGAAAGCGGAGTGCTTTCGTCCGCCCAAATCGCTCTTCTTGTGCATCCCAGTCGCTCTACTGGCTGTCACGGTCGCGCTGGCCGCTCCGCCTCCCGATAACCAGGTGGTGGGCGCCCCCTCACCTTTTATCGATCCTAGCGGCTTCCAGCAGCCATTCCTGCAGTCTATCGCTAAAGGGCCCCGCATTTTCCCGTCAATTTTGAGTCCCTACCAGCAGAGAACCCTGCCTCACCCGATGCTGATCAATTCGCCGCGTCTCCAGTCTCTAATCCACGATGGGAAACTGGAGCTTTCCGTTTCCGATGCCCTCGCCTTGGTGCTCGAAAACAACCTCGATATCGTGGTGCAGCGCTACGTAATTCCCATCGCGCAGGCGGACGTGTTGCGCAGTAAGTCCGGCCAGGCGGTCCGCAGCTTCACGGGCGCGCTCTACCCGAGTGAATTGAATGCCGGGGCCATCGGAGCTGGCGTCAGTAACGCCGGCGGAACCGGCGGAACCGGCAACGCGGGCGGCATCACCGGCGGCGGAGGCGCGGTCTTTGTCGGTCCCGCCGGAGGCTTCGATCCTACGGTCAGCTTCTCCTTTAGTTGGGACCGCGTCACCAGCCCTCTCAACTCCGTGGTTGTTTCCGGCATCCCGACCACCACCAGTTATGCCGCCGCATTTTCGGAAAGCTATGCGCAGATGTTCCGCGATGGCACCAGCTTTTCCGTTTCCATGAGCGCGCTGCGCCAGAGCACTACGCAACAGAACACGCTGTACAATCCCGATGTTACTTCCCGCCTCTCCATCGGCATCAACCAGCCGTTGCTCGCCGGCTTCGGCCTGCTGCCGAACATGCGCTTCATGATGGTAGCCAATACCAACCAGGCCACCGCGGAGGAGGTTTTCCGCCAGCAAGTGATCACCAGCGTAGTACAACTGATGGCCGCCTACTGGGACCAGGCCGCTTTCCAATTGAACGTCAAGGTCGCGCAGCAATCGCTCGACGCTTCCAAAGAGCTATACAACCAAACCAGAAGGGAATTTGAAGTGGGAACGCTCTCCCGCATCGACGTGGTTACCGCGGAATCTCAGGTGGCTGCGAGCGAACGGGATCTGATTGTTGCTCAGACCAATCTCCAGCAGCAGGAAACCACCCTCAAGCAGTTGATCAGCAAGCGCGACGATCCGGCCTTGGAAAACGCCACTGTGGAAGTTACCGACATGCTGCCCGAACCCCAGGAATCCGATCTTCCCCGGCTCGATCAGGCTCTGTCGCAGGCACAGTCGAACCGCCCTGAGCTGCACGAAGCTCGCAACAATCTGGCCAATCAGGACGTGGCCATCGCGTACACGAAGAACAACATGAAGCCGAACACCTCGCTGTTCGGCCTCTATGCCAGCTCCGGCTTGCAAGGCAACACGCTCCTCCAAACGGGCGGGGCGGCCGGCTCGCTATCGCAGTCGCTCGGCGCAGCCTATCCGGAGACCGCTTATGGTTTGAGTTTCGTCGCCACCATCCGCAACCGTTCCGCCCAAGCCGACAACATTCGCGCGCAACTGGAACGGAACCAGTTGGAAGTGAGCCAGCAAAACACACGCAACCAAATTAACCTGCAGGTGCGCCAGGCGCGCATCGGGCTGATCCAGGGGAAAGCGCAGGTAGAATCGGCGCGCGAGGCGGTGCGGCTGGCGCAGGTAACGCTTGACGCCGAAAAGAAAAAGCTGGATGCCGGCCTTTCGACCTCGTACAACGTGGTCCTCCGCACGCGTGACGTGGTCTCCGCCCAATATGCCCTGGTGCAGGCCGAGGACGCCTATGCTAAAGCGCTGGTGGCGATGGATCAAGCCACCGGCACCATCCTCGACCGGAACGGCATCGAACTGAATGACGCTATCAGCGGCACGGTTACCAAAGATCCCACTCCGCCCTTCCACCTGCCGGCCCCCGCTCCCACCCAGCAGGGAGGGGCGCAATGAAGCGGCTGGCCGCCGCGCTCGCATGTGGAGCGCTGTGTGGCCAGATGTTGGTGTTCGCCGAAACGCTGCCCGACTACTCCCATGGCGCGAAACTGTTCCCTTCCATTTGGAAGCCGTACCAGACATGGCACGTTCCCGGAGCGAACCTGGCCAATACCGGCACGCTCCAAGCCGCCCTGCAGAACGGCAAGCTGAAGCTTTCGATGGATTTGCTGATCCAGACCGTAGTAGAGAATAACCTGGCAGTGGCAGCGGCACGATTTTATCCCTCGATGGCGCAGACGGACCTGCTGCGGGCCCACTCGGGCGCTTCACCCCGCGGCGTGGATGCGGCCGCGATTCCCAGCTCTGTCTTCGCGGGCGCCGAGGGCGGCAGCATTCTGGGCTCAGCGGCAGGAGGTGGCGGTGGCGGTGGCGGTTCGAACGCGGGCGGCATCAACGGCGCCGCAGGCGCCGTAAACGTCAGGCCCGCGGGTCTTTTCGATCCCTCACTCAGCCTGGCTTTCAGTCTCGATCATACAGTCAGCCCTTTGAATACGGTTCGCGTGGCCGGGGTGCCTGTGGTTACCACCGCTACCGGCGCAGCTTCAATCAATTACGTGCAGGACTTCCCTACCGGCACCAGTTTCACCGTCAGCTATACTCTTCAGCGCCAAGGCTCCACCCAGCAACGAATCCTTTTCGATCCCGCCATCATCCCCGGCTTCACCGCCTCGGTAAGCCAGCAGATGTTGAACGGCTTCGGAACCAGCGTGAACCGGGCCCTTATCAAAGTCGCCGAAAACGAGCAGAAGATTGAACGCGAATCCTTCCGGGCACAAGTCGTCAGCGCTCTGGTCAGCGCCAAAAACGCTTATTGGGACTTGGTGGCCGCGAACCAGTCGGTGCGCGCGGCCGAAGAGGCGCTGGTAGCGGCGCAACAACTGGCCGAGAACAACCGCAAACAGTTCGAGATCGGCACCATGGCCCAACTCGACGTGGTGACCGCGGACGCCCAGGTGGCCGCCAGCCAGCGC
>DATBID010000154.1:0-9410 GCA_036557125.1 Bryobacteraceae bacterium
CGTGAGCCAGACAGACGGTGTGCCCTTAGATCTGTTCTCTTCCGGGGAACCGCGATGGTTGGGCGTGCAGTTCAATCGCCCCGGAGAGACGGAGCAGCCGCGGGTGCAACTGGTGAGTGTTCCTTATGCGCTCAAAGCCAGCGATGCGGAGACGCTCGGCGGACTGCCGGCTGCGGCGTACATGCGGGTGCTGCCGGGAGAGGAAACGGGGAGAGCGACCTCTGTCGAAACCTCTTCGGCTTCTGGGAATCAGAAGGCAGAAAAACCGCGGGCAATCACGGGCACGCCCTCTAACGGTTCCCTGGTTAAGTTCAGCGATGGCGCCGGGGATCTGGGCAACTCGGTAGTGAGTGACAACGGCAGTTCGGTAGCGGTCGCGGGGCAGGCCGCAGTGGGGAGCGGCCATGCGTCTCAGACGTTTGGATTCGATCTGTATGTAAACGGGAATAGTCCGAGCGCGCTGATCGACGCCTACGGCAATCCGGGCACGGCATCGCTGCTGTTGCAGGGCAGGGGCAGCACACCGACTAACCACGCGCTCAGGGTGAACAGCAACGGACTATTCTCGATCACGCCGAGCAGCACGGGGATTCCGGCATTTTCGATCAACCAGAGCGGAAACCTGATGGCCGGAACGCTTAGTCCGTGGGCGGGGGCGAAGCTGCAGGTCCGGCCGGGAACGAATCAGAACCTGGCGATCGGGGGACCGCTATCACTCGCGAGCGGAGTGACATTTCATTCCTTCAATGATGCGATCACTGCAAACGAGGGATTTGAGTTTCGGGGATCGCCGATTGTGTTCAGTGTGGGGAACGTGGGGATTGGGACGCCGACGCCGGGAGCGAAGCTGGATGTTGCGGGAGATATCAATCTCAGTGGCACTCTACGATTACACGGAAGCCCTATATTGCAAGTACTCTCCAGCGCCTACGGCCCGACCAGCACCGCGTTAGGATCCCAGGCTTTGTACAACAACACGAGCGGCGATCAAAATACGGCCGTAGGGTACCAAGCGCTTACTTTTAATACTACTGGGACAAATAACACAGCGGCCGGCGTGGGGGCGCTGGCATTCAATTCATCGGGAGCGGCGAACACTGCCCTGGGTGTCAGTGCGCTACAGCTGAATAGTACCGGACTTAATAACACTGCGATCGGCGTCGGCTCACTCTCGAGCAACACCAGCGGTGGGAGGAACGTAGCAGTTGGAGTCAGCGCGCTGACGAGCAGTAGCGTTGGTTTTGAAAATACGGCAGTCGGCATGGGCGCTTTGCAGAACAACACAACGGACGATAACACGGCTACTGGTTTTGATGCACTGAACGCTAACACCACTGGAGGAGCCAACGCTGCCTTTGGCTCACAAGCGCTTCAGCAAAATACGCTCGGATCTTCAAATACGGCAGTCGGTACTACTGCCTTAATCAGCAATACCTCGGGTGGCGGAAATACTGCTGCCGGCCAAGCCGCCCTGTCCAGTAACATCACGGGCAATGACAATACGGCTGTAGGATTTGGAGCGCTCGGGAACGTTACAACCGGAAGCAACAATATAGGAATTGGGATGTCGGCGGGAGGCATAATCACTCTGGGGAGCAATAACATTGATATCGGACACCCTGGCTTCGCCGGGGACGACTCGACCATTCGCATTGGAACCCCTGGAACGCAGACGAAGTTCTTCGTGGGAGGTGTACGTGGTATCACCACCGCCTACAACGACGCCGTTCCCGTCGTGATCGATTCCGCGGGGCAACTCGGAACCGTGAGTTCCTCTCGCCGCTACAAGGAAGACATCCGGGACATGGGTGATGCCAGCGCCGGTCTGATGAAGCTACGCCCCGTCACGTTCCGGTATCGGAAGCCTTTCGCGGATGGTTCGAAGCCGATCCAGTATGGGCTGATTGCAGAGGAAGTGGTGGAAGTGTATCCGGACTTGGTCGCTCGGGGCGCGGATGGGCAGATCGAGACGGTGAAGTATCAGGTGCTCGACTCAATGTTGCTGAACCAGGTGCAGAAGCAGGAGAAGGAGATTACAGCGCTAAAGGATCAAAACCAGGGTTTGCAGGAAAGGCTGGCGAAGCTGGAGGGGATGTTGTCGCGGATGGCTCAAGATCAGCAGAGCAAATAGAACAGCAGCATGAGGCCGATCCACATGACGTCGAGGAAGTGCCAGAAGATGGCGGTGACGTCGATGCCGGTGCGTTTGGCGGGGCCGAGGCGGAAGCGGACGGCCTGGACGTCAACATATAGCAATGCTGCGACGGCGCCGACGACGTGCGTGGCGTGGGCGGCGGTCAACATATAGAAAAAAGACACGGCGGGGGTGGAGGCGATGTAAAAGCCCTCATCGGCTAACTGGCGCCAAGCGATGGATTGGCCGGCGAGGAAGAGGATGCCCAGCACGGTGGCGGCGGTCCACCAGCGGTTGAAGGCAACGCGGTTGCGCAGGTGGAGCTGGCGGCGGGCTTTTTCGATGAATCCGCTGGAGATCAGAAGGATTGCAGTGTTGGCAAAGAGAATTTTGGGTTTGGGAGCGCTTACCCAATCGGAGCCGATGCTGCGGCGCATCAGGAAGGCGGCGATAAAGGCAAGAAACACCACCGTGCTCGAAACGAGCAGGAGGTAGAGACCGAACAGAGAGGCGCGACGGGAAACGCCGGGAGGACCGGCGAGATCTTCTTCCGGCCCCCAGCCCGATTCAAAGGCGGATTCGCGATTCGTTATGATACCGGCGGCAACTGCAGCCCGGCCTTGGCGAGGGAACGCTGGAGCATGCTGATCGCGTGGAGTTCGGGGACGTTCCGGCTGATGGAGATTTCGGAAAGGAGCATGTGCCGCGCCCGGTCGAGCATTTTCTTTTCTCTGAAAGATAACGGCTTTTCCGTCTGAATACGGATGAGGCTTTTGAAGACCTCAGCCACCTTCAGAAGGTCACCGCTTAACATCTTATCAGAGTTCTCTTTGAAGCGCGCTTTCCAGTCTGAGTTGATATGACAGGGACCATTGGAGACATAAGAAAGAACGCGGGAGATTTCCCGATCCTTGGTAACCCTCCTCAGGCCGATGTTGGCTGCGTTCGAGAACGGCACCATGACCGTAACGCTGTTGGAACCGAAACGCAGCAAGTAGAATTTCTCGTAATCAGAGCCGAATGATCGGCTGCTAATATTTTCGATGGTCCCAACACCTTGGTTGGGATACACGACCTTATCGCCAATTTGGAAGGTCATACGGGGTCCCCCACTAACCACCGCGATCTAGTTACTAACTGTTCTGATTGTGAACGACTCTAGAATAGTACGCTTCATGACGCCTCCTGTCAAGAGGGGGTGGAAGCGAAAGTGGCCATTTGATAGGGGTTTTCGCATTTTCTAGAACAAATTCAGGAGAGCGCGGTTTAGAAAAACGGGAAGAGATCAGACACCTGGGGAAGAGGTATACACCCGTCCTGCGTGGTGTGGAAATTTAGCGATTTTTGAGGAGCATGCAGGGACGTAGCGTAGTAAGACAGGTGAGACCATACCGTACTGGGCTGTCTAGGGCCAAACGGAATCAGTGCGCTTCGGCGGCAGTGATGTTGCGTTGAGCACGCTCGGATAATAAAAGTCGGCGGAGGGAGCGCAGATCGTTGAGAATCCTGCGGCTGGAAGTAATGTGGAGATTGAGCTTGCCGAGATTGTAGGAGACCAGAAGGAGGGCCTGTTTGCGCCGCTCGGCGGATGGGCCTTCTTTTTCGGCCAAGCGAATTTCTTCTTCGATTTCCTGCCGGGCTTCGTTCAGAGCTTCGGCGAGCAGGGCCACGTACTCATGGGAGCTTTCGATAGTGTCAAAAGGTGTTTCTTGCACGAGATTCTTATTTTCGCATGGATCTGGTGGTCCAGGAGTAGGGTATAGTGCCGGGGCTGGCGCGAATTGCGGCTTATGACATTTTGCGCAGGATAGAGGCGGGCGCGTATGCCTCGGACCTGCTGCGCGCGGCGGATTTGGAGGCGCGGGATGCGGGCTTGGCCTCGCAGATCGTTTTCGGGGTTTTGCGTTTCCGGGCACAGCTTGATTTTCTGATTGCGCATTATGGGGGGCGGGACAGAAAGCTTGATCCGGAAGTGCGCGACCTATTGCGCATGGGGATTTATCAGTTGCGGTACCTGGAGCGGGTGCCGGCGCACGCGGCGGTGACGGATAGCGTGGAGCTGGTGAAGCGGGCGCGGAAAAGCTCAGCGGCAGGGTTCGTGAATGCGGTTTTGCGGAAAGTGGACCGGGCGGCGGTGGAATGGCCGAGCCGGGAAGTGGAGCTTTCGTGCCCAGAGTGGCTGCTTGCGCGGTGGGAGCGGCGGTACGGGCCGGCGGTCGCGGTTGGGATCGCGCGGGCGGCGCTGAGCGAACCCGAACCCTATGTGCGGATCACGCCCACAGGGGCGCGCATGCAGGACATCGGTTCGCAATCTATCGTGCCATTGCTCGAACTTCAGGCTGGCCTTCGGTTTCTGGACATTTGCGCGGCGCCGGGAAACAAAACGGCGCAGGCGCTGGAGGAGGGTGTCCGCACGGTGGCCTGCGATGTGCATTTCCACCGGCTTGTACAGATGAAAAACCTGAACGTACCGCTGGCGGTGCTGGATGGCACACGGCCGCTGCCGTTCGGGGCGCGATTCGACCGCATCCTGGTGGATGCGCCGTGTTCGGGGACGGGGACGCTGGGGCGAAATCCGGAGATCAAATGGCGGCTGAAGCCCGAAGATTTAGCGGATCTTCATGGGCGGCAGGTAGCGCTGGTAAGAAACGCGCTGGAGATGCTCGCGCCGGGCGGGCGGCTGGTGTACTCGACCTGTTCGCTCGAGGCGGAAGAAAACGAAGAAGTAATCGCGGCGGCAGCGCCGGAACGTGTGAAGCGCACGATGGCCCGTATTCCGGGGAGAGACGAGGGGGATGGCTTTTTTGCTGCCGTGATAGAATCCGGGGAGGCCCGGAAATGACCGAAATCGTACCGTCCATTCTTTCCGCGGACTTTGCGCATTTGGGCGAAGAGATTGCCCGAGTGGAGCGGGGCGGGGCGCGCATGCTCCACCTGGACGTGATGGACGGGCGTTTCGTGCCCAACATCACGATCGGGCCGCCGGTGGTGGAATCGCTGCGGAAGGCGACGCGGGCTCATCTGGATTGCCACCTGATGATTGAGAATCCGGAGCGGTACGTTCCGGCGTTCGCGCAGGCGGGGGCGGATTCGATTTCCGTGCATCTGGAGGCCTGCCACCATCTGGACGGGGTGCTACACCAGATTCGAGCGGAAGGGGCGCAGGCGGGCGTGGTGCTGAACCCGGCGACGCCGGTAGCGGCGCTCGAAAACGCGATTGAAGTGGCTGATTACGTGCTGCTCATGAGCGTCAATCCCGGCTTCGGCGGGCAGGAGTTTATCCCGTACGTTTTGGAGAAGGTGGGGCAACTGTGTCAGATGCGGCAGCGGAAGAGGAAGCCGGAGATGCCGATCGAGATTGACGGCGGAGTGCACCTGGACAATCTCGCGGAAGTGGTGCGGGCTGGGTGTGACTGGATCGTCACAGGGTCTGCCATCTTTCACAGCCGGAACGCGGAGGCGACGGTGCGGCAGATGCGGGAGATCGCGGCGAATGCGCTGGCGGTGAGGGTTTAGGTTGGCAGACGAGAGCGCCTGCCCCACAGGGTTTGATTAATTGGTTTTTTGGGTGATTTGATGCAGCTTTATCATACGATGCGGTACACGCCGGCGCTGTTAGCGCTGGCCGGTTTGTTGGCCTCATGCGGGTTGAAACGGCATCCGTACGAAAACCCGATTACCAAGAATACGCAGCAACCTGACAAGGTGCTGTTCGACAAAGCTGTGCACGATTTGGAGCACAGCCGGTATGAGATAGCGCGGCTTACCCTGCAGACTTTGATCAATACCTACGACACCAGCGAGTATCTGGCAAAGGCGAAGCTGGCGATTGCGGATAGCTGGTACAAGGAAGGCGGCGCGCACGGGCTGGCGCAGGCGGAAGCGGAATATAAAGATTTCATTCTCTTCTATCCGCAAATGGAGGAATCGGCCGAAGCGCAGGAACGGGTGTGCGATATCCACTACCGGCAGATGGAGAAGCCGGACCGGGACACCAACGAGGCACTGCGGGCGCAGCAGGAGTGCAAAGAACTGCTGATGCACTATCCGAACAGCAAATACGCGCCGGTGGCGCAGCAGAAACTGCGGGACATTCAGGAGGTGCTGGCGCAGGCGGAGTACAAAGTAGGCGATTTCTACCATCAGCGCGGCAGTTTTCCGGCGGCTGCGAACCGGCTGCAAGCAGTGGCAGACCACTATCCGCTTTTCAGCGGAAGCGATGAGGCGCTGTGGGAACTGGCGGATTCGTACCGCCGGATGGGCGACCGGTTCGAGAACCAGGAAGCGGCGGCGTACTCGCGGATCGTGAAAGATTATCCCTTGAGCTCGTGGGCGGACGACGCCAAAGACCGCTTGCAGGCAATGAACCGGCCAGTGCCGGCGGCGGACCCCGAAGCGCTCGCGCTGGAGAGATACAATCTGGAAAACCGGCAGAAGAAGGGAATTTTAGCGAAGGCGGTGGGGCCGTTTGAGAGCCGTCCGGACGTGCGGGCGGCGGCGAAGACGGGAAACCCGAACCTGCAGACGTTCCAGCCGACAGTGCCGGTGAGCGTGCCGCCGGCGAACGGGCCGGCCGCTGCTCCAGGCACGAGCACGGTGGGAGCGGAAGTTTCCGCGGCAGTGGTGACCAATACCAACACGCTCGACCAGGGGAAGGATGCGCGGGCGCTGACTCCGGGGCAGAATGCGGCTTCCGCGCCGGCTGGTGGAACCGGCGAGGCAGCGCAGGCGCCGACGGCCGCGCAGCAGCCGCTGCCGACGAACCATCCGGTGAAGGCTAGGAAGCAGAAGAAGAGCAAGAAGACGAATCAGGCGCCGGCGGCTACAACGAACCCGCCGGCTACGCCCGCAGCCACGGCGCCTTCCGCAAACCAGCCGGCAACGCAGCCCCAGCAATGAGCCGCATCCTGCTGGTGGATGACAGCCCGCACGCGCAGCGAATCGGCGAGCGGATTCTGGCCGGCGAAGGCTTCGAAGTCGTAACTGTGAGCAGCGGAGAGGCGGCGCTGATCCGCCTGGGCGATGTAGACCCGGACGTCGTGGTGGCGGACACGGTGATGCCGGGGCGCAACGGTTACGATATCTGCCATTACTTGAAGCTGAGCCCGCGGCACCGGCACGTGCGCGTGATTTTGACGGCAGGGGTGCTGGATGAGCTGGATGAAGCCGAACTGAAGCGCGTGGGAGCCGATGGGACGCTGCGCAAACCGTTTGAAGCGACGGCGCTGGTGACGGCGGTGAAGCCGCTGGCGGAAGCGGTGGCGGCGGAGCGGGCGCTCAAAGGGATTCCCGCGCGCGCGGCGATGCCGGAAGTGGCGCCTGCTCGTCCAAAGAGCATCGCGCCATTCGTCACGATTCTGGATGCGGAACAGGTGCGGGCGGCGGTGACGATTGCGCTCGATGCCGCGATGGAGAGCATGGTGGAAGAGATTACGCGGCGCGTTCTGGAAACGCTGACCGCGAAACCGGCACAGGCGAGCGAAGCTAACGTGGAGATTCCTCGGCAGGCTGACGCCGAGCCGGCGGTGACATCGACGGCAGGGGTCGAAGCGGCCGCGCCGCCGAGCGCGCCCTCGATGCCGGCGCCGGAAACGATCCGGCGGGTGACACCGGTGCGGGTCCGTTCCGGTTCGATTCTGGGCCTCGATCTCCCGCCGATGGAACCGGAGAACACACCGGCGCCTCCGAAATCCAACTAGCGGCCGAATGAGTTCACCGCAGAGGCGCGGAGAAAACAATATTAAAATTCAAAACCTGAGGCGCGGAGGGGGCAGAGAGCGCAGAGGATTCTTTTTATTCTCCGCCTTTGTGTCTCTGCGGTGTGATACGTGTTGGACTAGAATGGAGCCTCGTTAACCACTTATGCCCGACAACTCGTTCGACGTGGTTTCGAAAATCGAAATGCCCGAAGTGGTGAATTCCATCCAGCAGGCACTCAAGGAGATTCATCAGCGATTCGATCTGAAGGACTCGCATTCCAATATCGAATTGAATGAGAAGGACAATAAGATCACGCTTGCGAGTAAAGACGAGTTCAAGCTGAAGGCGGTGATCGAAATTCTGGAAGGCAAGCTGGTGAAGCGGAAGGTGCCGCTGAAGGGGCTTTCCTATGGCCAGATAATACCGGCGGCCGGCTCCACGGTGCGGCAGGAGATTACGCTGCAGCAGGGGATCTCGACGGAGAAGGCGCGCGAGATCGTGAAGAAGATTAAAGACAGCAAGCTGAAGGCGCAGGCATCGATTCAGGGGGATTTTGTGCGGGTATCGAGCCGCGACCGCGATATTCTGCAGAACGTGATCAAGCTGCTGCGGGAGACGGATTTCGGCATCGATATGCAGTTTACGAATTACCGTACCTTCTAGTGGGCTATGTTCTCACCGCAGAGACGCAGAGACGCAGAGAACACCAAGAATAAAAGTCAAAACCTGAGACGCGGAGGGGGCAGAGAGCGCAGAGTAGTATTTTGCTTTCTCTGCGTCTCTGTGTCTCTGCGGTGAGGATTTAGCGTGGCGCGGCGGATTGAGACGTATTTTGTGCCGGGGCCGGCGGGGCGGCTGGAGGCCCTGATGGAAGCGCCGGAAGAGGGGGAGCCGCGGTTTGCCGCCGTAGTATGCCATCCGCATCCGCTGCATGGGGGGACCATGCACAACAAAGTGGTTTTCCGGCTGGCGCGCGGGCTGCGGCGGGCTGGAGCGGTGGTGCTGCGGTTTAACTTTCGCGGAGTAGGAGCGAGCGAAGGCGAGCACGCGCACATGGTGGGGGAAGTGGAGGATGCGCGCGCGGCGCTCGATTGGCTGCGGGCGCGCTATCCCGAACTGGGATTTGCGTTGGCGGGATTTTCTTTCGGCGCTCGCGTGATTATGACGCTCGGCTGCCAGGTGGAGAGCGCAGTGTTTTTGATGGCGGCGGGGTTTCCTACGCGTGGCGATGCTGTGACGTGGGGGGCGGTCCATCGCTTAGAGCACTGCCGCACGCCGAAGATTTTTCTGCAGAGCACGAACGATCAATTCGGGCCGCGCGGGGAGTTCAAAGAGGCCTATGCGAAATTCGCGGAGCCGAAGAAGGTGATCTGGATCGAATCGGCGGATCACTTTTTTGCAGGTGCTCTGGAGGAGTTGGAGGAGCAGGTGCGGGAAGCGGCGGGTTCGGGTGACACGATCAGGTCCGAGCCGGCTTGATGGGGACCGGGATTCCGGCGATGGTGAGGAAGACGCGATCGGCGCGGGCGGCGCAGTGCTGGTTGAGGAAGCCTTGAAGGTCGCGGAAGCGGCGGGC
>DATBID010000155.1:0-2563 GCA_036557125.1 Bryobacteraceae bacterium
TTTCGCGAGTCACATAGACCCGCTTCAGGAAGATGGAGGGGCTCTTAGCCAGATAGCCCGATTCCCGCACGGCTACTGCGGTGCCGCCGTCCAACCATAAGACACCGTTTATCAGTCCCTCGGCCTTCTTCCTCGGAACGATGCGAAAGGCATAGGCGATGCCGGTCGTGAGGCGCAAGTCACCCAGGTATCGGATCTTGTAATTTTCCGGAGTGATCGCAAAGGAAGAAGCCGGAATGTCAGCCGCTTCCTCATCGGCGTTTACGTATCTTGCGATCACTTGTTTGAAAACGGTGGCATCGCCGGACTTTTCCAAGACGTCATAGTTTCGACGGCCACCCGGCAAAATGCGGCGGATGGCGCGAAACCGGCCTTCCTTCTTCAAACCCGGCAACGATGCGTCGACCTGCATCGTTTCTATCCCCCAACCGTCGGCGGCCTGTTGTCTCGCCACGAAGCGCGCCAGGACGATCGCCGGCGCAGGGCCGGCATTCACGACCATATCCCCGTCGACAAGTGCAGGCTGAGTGAACGGCGCGGCCACAGGGCATGCCCAGCCCACGGCGATGAATGCCGCCAGCCAGCGTCCTCTAATCTTCAAAGGAGCCGTCCTCCGCGCTTGAACTTGTTCTTGGTGACATTGGACCAGACCATTCTGATGATGATTGCGTCGTCGAAGCAAAAGCCAGACCCTGCTTCCATTTCCTAAGCAGCGAAGGGGCCATTTAAAAGCTGCGCAACTGCGGACTCCGTTCAAATGATGTGAGTTATTTAGGCCGCAGCGGGTTGGCGGCCGGCCGCCAGCAAGTGTCGGAAAGCCGGCATCTGGCGGTCACTGCCGGGCACTCGCCGTAAGGAATGACGGATGCCGAGGCGATCGCATGCCGGAGCCCGACGGCGTGGACGGACAGCATGGCTGTTCCGCCGGAGAATGTGTGCACGCGCGTGTCGGTCGCTCGTCGCGAGAGTACATTTTTTCGACACGCTGCGGACATCTGACCGGCGCAACTTAATGAGAATGCGGCTTTCGTTTTGGGCGTCCGTTTGCAAGGATCAGCGCCAGCCGACCACGAATGCTATGAAATGGACCGGTATTGTTTCACAAGAGGTCAACATGACACAGAGTCCTGTTCGCACACTCAGCGGACCGGAAAATCCGCTCGCCCTTTTGCCGGCTACAATTCCAGTCCAGTATTCAAAGGGTTCGGTCATCTATTCAAAACTGAGAAGACCGTCTCATCTCAATCTGGTGATCCGCGGAAAGGTCTCAGTAACTGTCACGGCACGCGGGCGTCGCCCGATCATCATCGGTTTGTACGGTCCCGATGATTTTTTTGGCGAGTGCGCACTGATGGACACCGAGCACGCGCCCGAGAAAGCGGTAGCGCTGGAGCCCACGGAAGTAATGTGCTGGACACGGAAGGAAATCGAGGACCTGATTCTGGAGCGTCCGCGACTGGGTGTGGCGCTCACACAAATATTGGCGCGCCGGGCTGTCGATTTTGGAACGAGGCTGCAGGATTGTCTGGGCGAGAAGACCGCCGGACGCGTGTTGCGTTGCCTGGTGCACTTCTCGGAACGGTACGGGGTTGCGGGAGATGGCGGAACAGTTCAACTCCAGCCCATTACTCATCGATTGCTTTCGGAGTACATCGGAAGCACGCGAGAAATCGTCACGCATATGATGAGTCAATTCCGGCGCGACGGCCTTCTCGATTACTCTCGAAAGGGAATCGTCCTCACGCCGCGCGTGTTTCAAATGGTAGAACAGGGAAATTGTAAGGGCTTGCGCACGAAGGCTGTCGCGTTGGACGCGGCCTAGCGAAGCACGGGGACATGGAGCGATCCACCCGCGCTTGCGAGCAATGGCGACGGGACCTCTGGCCCGTACGGGTTTCGCGATCGCTCCCGACTTAGCGATAAACGGCGGCGGAGTGCGGCGGTAATTCGATTTCCAGAGCGCCTTGCCGGACTTCCACCGGCGGCGTCGTTTCGAGCAGATTCTGCAGACGCGCGCCACTCGGGATGCCGGACTGATCAAGCGGAATATGCAGGCGGGCTGAACCCGCGGCGTGATTGAAAACGACGAGCACGTGGGAATCAGCAGTGATGCGGGCGAACGCGTAGGCATTGTCGTCTACCATGAGGTCGATCATTGCCCCGCGCCGAAGCGCGGGTGTCGCCGCCCGAAGGTGCGCCAGCTTGCGGACGGCTTGGACCAGGTCTTCCTGCACCTTCGCCCGGCCGGACGCTTCAAACGCGTTGGCGGCGTCTTCCTTCCACCCGCCGGGAAAGTCGCGGCGATTATCGGGATCGTCACCGCCGGTCATGCCAACTTCGTCGCCATAGTAGATCATAGGGATCCCGCGCGCCGTCAGAAGAAATGTGAACGCCTGCCGAAGCGCCTCGGGCGTCGCACCCTGCCTAAACAGAAAGCGCGGCATATCGTGGAGCCCAATGAATGTGACGAGGTCGGCAGGATCGGGATAGAGATCGTCGTGCGCCAGCATCTTGGGCAATTCGCGGAGCGGCGCTTTGCCGGCGAAAACCCGCGCAATGGCAT
>DATBID010000156.1:0-4610 GCA_036557125.1 Bryobacteraceae bacterium
GGTACGCCAGGATTCGCCAAAAGGGTTGCGGCCACACGGGATACATCTTGCGCGCCGACGAGCGGAATCACAGTCGTATCCGCGCCCCACGGCAGGAAGACCGTATTTTGCTCGGAGACGCTTTGGCTGACCAGAGCGCGCACGTTCTCGTAGTAGGGGGGCGCCTGGAGATGAACGGCATTCACCTGCGCCCAGTCGAAAATGCGATCGGCCAGCCGATGCTGCAAATTGCGGAAGCTGGCAAAGCGCTTCGGGTCGCGAAACGTGGGGTCATCCGTCCTGCCCTGATACTGCGAATTGTTTACCACCAGTTCCAGAGCCGCCTCGCGAGCGGCTGCGGCGAAGATCGTGGCGGCCTCCAGCAACCCGTCGGCTACCGGGTAGGTAAAGTAGGCCCGTTTCACGTTCTGCATTGCGGCCACAACGGAAGCCGGGTTGAGAAGATCGCCCTCCACCACTTCCGCACCCCGTTGACGGAGTTCAACCGACCTCGAGTCCAGCTTATGGACTAGTGCGCGAACCGGGATGCCTTGTGCCGACAGAAGCGTTGTGATCAGGCGGCCGGTTGAGCCTTGCGTTCCACCTGCTGCCCCGGTCACCAGAATTGGATGCGCCATGGAAGTTCTCCTTTCCCTCAATAGGATGATGCATATAATCCTATGGATTCGGATTTTTCCTCCGTTTTTCCGCTGGCCCGGAAAATTGCACGTTTGGATGATTTACAGCATCCTATAATTGATGCGTTACCGCCCCGAACATAAACTCGAGACTCGTCAGAAGATCGTGAAAGACGCCTCGCGCCGCGTCCGGGCTGAAGGCCTGAACGGTGCTGCGGTTTCAGCCGTGATGAAAGACGCCGGCCTGACCCACGGCGGGTTTTACAAACACTTCGGCAGCAAAGACGACTTGCTTCTGGAGTCGCTGCGCGAAGGCTTCCGGGAGATTGAGGATGCCCTTGCTCATGCCGCGGAACAGTCGCCGTCCGGGGAGGCATGGAAGGCCATTGTCAGGCTCTACTTGAGCCTGGACCTCTGTGAAGATCCCGGGCGCGGGTGCCCCCTGGCGGCGCTTGCGTCGGAACTGGCACGGGCAGATCCGAACATGAAGCCGCAGATTGCGGCCGAGTTGGTGAACTACAAGGACCGAATGTTGCCGTTCATGCCGGGCCGGCGAAGCGCGGACAAACAACGCGCTTTCTTCGTCATTTTTTCAACGATGATCGGGGCAATTGCAATTGCTCGACTGCTCCCGGAACGGGCGATGCGACAGAAAGTGCTGACAAGCACAAGAGATTTTCTGCTGGGTAGCTTCTGACGCCCGGCTCCTGCCGCATCATTCACCGATTTTTAAAATATTTCTTCCCCCAACAAAACAAACCTCAATCCACCCATCTCCACTCCTTCACCACCCCTGCTTTTTCGCACCCCCGCGCGACAATCAAGACGAGGAGAAGGTCGCGGGTCGCCGGGCCACCAACTCGGTTTCGGCTACGCATTTCCGGATTCGCCCCGCCAACTCCTCGGTTTGCAACAAACCTCTTCAAGAAACCGGAAACGCGTTTCCGAAAAGCCCTCATGGACTCGCAAAAACAACTCGATCTCGGTTCCTGGGTCGGCCTCCAAAAGGCCTTCGCCAACGTCTCCAGCGGCTGCTCCGCCGCCCGCGCTCAATGCCTCAAGCAGGTCCGCGATTCCCACATGCTCAACGATCTCGGCTTCACCTGGGAAGAGTTCTGCACCCTCCACGCCGGCATCAGCCGCCGTCACGCCGATAATCTCATCCATCAGTACGAACGCTTCGGCGACGCCTACTTCCGCCTTACCGAAATCGCCCCCGTCTCGCCCAAAACTTTTCAGCAGATCGTCGCGCAGGTCACACCCGACACCATCGAGATCAACGGTCAGCCGCTCGCCCTCACCCCCGAAAATGCGCCCAAAATCCGCGCCGCCATTCAGTTGCTGCGCCGCCAGATCCAGCACCCTTCGGAAGATTCGCGGCCTCCCGCCGATGTCATCGAGTTGCAACTCCGCCTCGATGCCGTGCTGCGCGATGCCGCCAAAGCCTTCCACGCCATCCATCCCATCGCCCCGCCGGATCTCGATTTGGCGAGTCTGCGCGCGTTTGCGGCCTATGGCGCGGATAAATTCCGCGCGCTGTCCCGCGAGTTTGAGTCGTCACGCTGACGGGCTGTTACTATGGCATCCCAGGAGGCGCCGTGGACACGAAGCTCACAGCCTTGCTTGCCTCGCTGGCTCTCATGAGCGCGGCCCATGCCCAGGCGCGGCCGGCGCCGCCGGACTCGATCGAGGGTCATCTTGCCGCCGGCAAAAACGCCGCGGGAGGCCGCGACAACACCGCCGATTTCTATGGTCTGGTGACGGCACTCTGCGTCGCTCCGCTGAATGCACCGGTTCGCCCCGATGCTCCCGCGCCGAGGATGAATCCCAATCGGGCAAGCACATACCTCGAACCCAAGAAAGCCTTTGACGAGCTGTATTGGATGGGCACGCCTTCCCGCTCGACGTGGGCGCTCACTACCGGCGACGGAATCATCCTGTATGACACGCAGAGTGTTTACGACGCGGAGGATGTCATTGTCGGCGGCTTGAAAAAGCTTGGGCTCGATCCCGCCGCCGTGAAGTACGTGATTGTCTCCCACGCCCATGAAAACGAGATCGGCGGCGCGAAGCTGATGCAGGAACGCTATGGCGCGCACGTCGTCATGGGATCGGGCGATTGGGATATGGTTGCCGAATCGGTCAATGGTTTCCCGAAAGGCAAACCCACGCGTGACATTGTCGCCACCGACGGAATGAAGATCACGCTGGGCGGTCGAACGGTGATTCTCTATTTAATGCCGGGCCACACCCCCGGGACAATCTCCGGCGTCTTCGAAGTGCATGATCACGGCAAGCCACTGACTGTCGCCTATTCAGGCGGTACCGAATTCAATTTCGTCAATGACGTAGCGCATTTTGATACCTATCTCGCGTCGGAACGAAAGTTTGCCGCGATCGCGGCGGCGGCCGGCGCCACCGTCATCTTGGGAAATCAGTCTCAGTTTGATGGTGCGGCTGGGAAGCTTCGGATGCTGGCCGGCCGGCGGCCTGGCGAGTCGCATCCCCTCGAAGTCGGCGCGGCGGCGGTAGCACGGTATTTCAAGATCGAAGACGAGTGCGCGCAAGCGGTGCGGCTCAGGCTTCTTGCCGCGCAGACCGATGCCACTCGGGCTCGGTAGTCATCGTGGGTTCAATTTGCGGCACTCCCGCCTTTGCTTGCCGGTTGGACGGCGAGTTTATTCCCGATATACTACGGCGATGAAAATAGCGCGATGCATTTTTTGGGGCGCTTTGGTGGCTGCGGCGCTTTACGGACAGGAATGGCCTGTTTACGGCGGCGACGCCGGCGGTCAACGGTATTCGCCGGCGGCCGAGATCAATGCGAAGAATGTCTCGAAACTGAAGCTGGCGTGGCAATATGGCATCGACCCGCGGGGCATCGATCTGAGCGCCGCCAATCGCGTTTTGACCTCAACCGAAGCGGTGCCCATCATGGTCGGCGGTGTTTTATACGCGCCGACGGTGCGGCACACGATCGTCGCGCTCGAGCCGGAGACAGGAAAGGAAATCTGGAAGTACGACCTGGGACAAGCGTCTGCGCCGCTTCGCGGTGTGACGTACTGGCAAGGCGACCGGCAGAGTCCCGCGCAGATTCTGGCCGGCCTGAGCGATGGGCGTTTGATTTCGTTGAATGCCAAGACCGGCAAGCCGGTGCCGGGATTCGGCAATGAAGGCGCCGTGAATCTGCGGGTGGGAGTGGCCGATCAATTCCCCAACGCGGCGTACCACATGGCTTCTCCCGGGGTCATCTTCCGAAACCTGATCATCACGGGCGCGCAGGGAAAAGAAGACGACGCGGAAGGTCCGGCCATGGATGTCCGCGCCTGGGATCTGCACACGGGCCGCCTGGTCTGGACCTTTCACACCATTCCGCGTCCCGGTGAGCCCGGCTACGAGACGTGGCCGAAGGACTACTGGCGAACCGCAGGAACGCCGGCCAACTGGGGCGCGGCGACCGTCGACGCGCAGCGCGGCCTCGTGTTTCTTCCCATCGGCCAGCCGGCCGCCCAATATTACGGTGGCGCGCGTCCCGGACAGAATCTGTACTCCTCTTCGATTGTGGCGCTCGATGCAAAGACGGGTAACCCGCGCTGGCATTTTCAATTGACCCATCACGACGTTTGGGACTACGACGCCGAAGCCGCGCCGTCGCTGATGGAAGTGACGCGCGACGGAAAGAAAATCCCCGTGGTGGTGGCGGTCTCGAAGCCGGGACTGATGTTCTTCCTCGATCGCGAGACGGGCAAGTCGGTTTATCCGGTAGAGGAGCGGCCCGTGCCGCAGAGCGATATTCCCGGCGAAGCGACGTCGCCCACGCAGCCCTTTCCGCTCAAGCCTCCGCCGCTGGCGCGGCTCGGCATCCGGCCGGAGGAGATCTTCACTGGCGAACCAGAACACGAGAAGTTCTGTCGCGACCTGGTGGAGAAGATCGGCGGCATTCACAACCTGGGTGCGTATACGCCCTATAGCAGCAAAGAATTCCGGATCCTC
>DATBID010000157.1:0-7272 GCA_036557125.1 Bryobacteraceae bacterium
CCTCGTCATCCGTCTGAGTTGGGCTGCGGCCGGGCCAGCAAAACAGAGGAGTACAGCCACCGTCCCGATAACAACCTGCGTGGTCCGGGGGAGATTCATAACGCGATGGGCGTCGTGCTGGAACCGAAGGCCTTGGAAACGCCAACCTGGCGGCCGGCGACATCGTACTTGGGGATGTCTTCAATGCCGTACTTGTGCAACACGGCGAGCAGCATATTCGAAGTGCGCTCCGTGTTGTCGGGAAACACGATATGACGGTTGCCTTTGAACTTGCCGTCCAGGCCGCCCAGCAAGATGACCGGCACCTTGACATGCGCATGCCGGTGCGAGTTGCCCATGTTGCTCCCTTTGTAGATCAGGACATGATCGAGGAGCGTGCCGTCGCCGTCGGGTGTCTTACTCAACTTCTCCGCAAAATACGCGAGATTTTGCACGTGGTAGCGATTCATCTTGGCGTAATTGGCGACGTTGTCCGGCTTATCGCCGTGATGGGAAGAGCCGTGCCACCCGCCGTTGAAACCGGATTCCGGGAAACTGGCGCCCGAGAGATCCTTCCCGAGCATAAATGTGGCGGAGCGAGTCAGGTCGCCTTCGAAGGCTAATGCCAGCAGATCGTACATCAGGCGGTAATGCAGGTGCTTGTTTTCCGGCAGCCCGAAGGGAATCTCCTCCGAAGGCTCCTGGATGGAGCGTTCGGCCGCAATGCGGATGCGGCGCTCGATCTCTCGAATGTTCTCGAGATAGGTGTCCAGGCGCGCCTGGTCCACGGCGCCCAAAGGTTTCTTGAAATACGAAATCTGCTGCGCAACCGAATCCAGGATGCTGGCATTTTGCTTGCGCCCTGCTTTTCTTTCCTCAGGGTTGGTTCCGTCACCAAACAAGCGCTCAAACGCCACGCGCGGGTTCACCTCGGTGGGCAGCGGCTGGACGGGCGACGTCCAGGAAATGGAGTTGGTGTACGCGCAACTATAGCCCCAGTTGCAATTGCCATAGTTGCCGTCCTGCTCGACGCCGAGCTGAATCGATTCGAGGATCGTATCGCGGCCGTATTTCTTCGCGATGAGCTGATCCATCGTCACACCCAAGTACGGGCTGACCGCGTTCCGGCGGGGCCGGGAACCCGACAGCAACACGGCGCCGCGGGCGTGGTCTCCGCCCGGTTCCTCGGTAGTCGCCATCGCCTCGGGCATATCCATGCCGGTGATGAGAGTGACATACTTGCGGAACGGCTCCAGCGGCTTGGTGATAAACGAAAACTCGAAATTCGCGCCTTCCTGCAAGGGGCTCCAATAGCCGGGGGCCGCGCCGTGGGGATGCCAAATGCCCAAAAATCGCCGGGCCGGGACGGCGGCCGTTTCGTGCAAAGGAGTTTGCGCGGGGACCATCGAATCGAGCAGCGGCAGCCCCAAAACAACACCGGCGCCCCGGATGAACGTGCGGCGCGGGATGAATTTCTTTTCGATAAAGTTCATTTGGCCTCCTTCGAAATCGGCGTGGTTTGCGCCACCTGTGTCTGTTCTTCGACCTCTTTGACGCGCATCTGGAACGGCGCGCTCTTCACAATACCCAGCAGAATCGACACAAACCGGTCGTGATCGCGGTCGGCGTCGCGGACGATGGAGCGGATGACCGGCATATCCTCGTATTCGACGCCGCGCCCCAGCGCGAACGTCATCAGCTTTTCTGTGATCGTTCGGACGAACTGCGGCGCATAATGCAGGAGGGCCTGCCGGAGCTCGATCGGGCCGTTGACTTTGGTGCCGTCCCACAGAACCGCCGAAGTATCGAGCGGGACTCCGCCCTCACCGCCCTGCTTGGTCCGCCATTTCGCGTCGGCGTCGAAGTTTTCGAGCGCGAATCCGATCGGATCCATGAGCTTGTGGCACCCGGCGCACGGTTCATTCTTGCGGTGCAGAGTCATCTGCTCGCGCAAGGTCATGATCTTGCTGTCGCCCTTGGTGTCTTCCAGCGGCGGTACGTTGGGAGGCGGTTCCGGAGGCGGCGTTCCCAGAATGTTCTCCAACACCCAGACACCGCGCTTCACCGGAGAGGTCCGGAAGTTCTGGACCCAAGTGAGCGAGAGGACGCTGCCCTGTCCCAGCAGACCCCGGCGATACGCAAGATCCGGCCCGAGCGTCACACGCCGGAATTGCGAGCCGTAGATGTTCGGAATGCCGTAATGCTTGGCGAGCCGTTCGTTCAGGAACGTGTAGTCCGCCGTCAGAAGATCGAGGACACTGCGGTTTTCCTTAATGATGCTCTCAAACAGCAATTCAGTTTCCCGGCGGAACCCCTTGCGCAACTCATCGTCCCAATCCGGATAATAGACTCCGTCCGGGGAAGTGGCCGGCAGATTCCGCAGATACAGCAACTGGTCCCCGAAGTTTTCGACCAGAGCTGCGGCTTTGGGATCGGCAAGCATCCGGTGCACCTGCTGTTCCAGCACGGGCGCCAGGTGCAGTTTGTTCTGGCTGGCAACCTGGATGAGTTCATCGTCTGGAATGCTGCTCCAGATGAGAAATGACAAGCGGGACGCGAGTTCCAGGTCGGTAATCCGGTACGGCTGGCCTACCGGCACGTTCGCGGGTTCTCGCTCGGCCCGCACGAGAAACGGCGGGCTGGCGAGGATGCGGCGCAGACCGAGTTCGATTCCATCGCGAAACGTCCCTTCCCGCCGGCCTTCCAGATAAAAGGTCTGGACCCACTCCCAATCCGTCGCCGTCACCGGCCGCCGGTACGCGCGGCGCATGAGCGTATTGAGAATCTCTTTGGCGCAGGCGCTTTCCTGTCCTTCGCTGGCCGGCTGGCAGGTAAAGACTTTGCGGAGTGAGCGCGAGTCGGTCGGCTCGGTCGGGTTGAACGGCCCCTGAATGCGCAGAATTCCGATAGCCGGATGATATTCGAGTTGCGGGATGGGGTTGTCTTCAAGCGACTTTCGCTCGTATTGGCGGATGAAATCGAGGGACGGACGATAATTCGTGGCGAGGAAGGTGACGCCGACCAGATGAGTGCCGGCCCTCACCGGCAGAGACACGTCGATGGAACCGTCGTTGTCGGAAGAATTGTTGGCGCTTAGGCCGACGCCCTTGTAGTCGCGGACCGCGGCTCTTTCGTTGTCAATGAGGAATTGCAGCTTCTCGCCGGGAATGAATTTGCCGATACCCAGGTTCTGGACCGAGAAGTGATATTCCCCATCGGCGGGGAACGTATGACGCACCGCCATACCGCCGCGCGTGCCCAAAGGCAGGCCTTCGATGTGCTGGTTTTGCGACGAATCCGGAGGAGCAATGTACGCGGCCGCCGTCGGCGATTTCCAAAAACCGACGGCCATGCGTGCGATGCGGGTGGCGGCGGTTGTGTAGGCCTCGAGCAGAGTGGGCGAGATTGTCAACGAGCCGGCCACGTTATCAAAGCCGCGCGCGGAATCGTCCGGCGGGAGGAGCGTGCTGACGTCCACCTGCAGATCTAAAAGATCGCGGATCGCATTGGCGTATTCGGTGCGATTCAGGCGGTGAAGCACAACCGAGCCGGGGTTTGGATGAGCCGCCGCATTCCGGTCGAGCTCGGCCTCCAGCCAGTCGCGCAGTTGTTCGTACTGGGCAAGTGGGGGTCGCGGCATGCCGGGAGGCGGCATCATGCCGGCGCGCAATTTGCGGATCACCTGCTCCCAAATTTCCGGGTGATCGCCGGCGGATGCCAGATCGAGGTTCTGAAGCGACAAGTTGGCCGTCTTGAGCTTGTTGTTATGGCACGCTACGCAGTATTGGTCGAGCAACGCGCGCTCCGCGGCAGCCGAACCAGAAGCGGGCGCGGACACTTTCGGGGAAACGGTCTGCCCCGATACCGGACTGGAAGCCAGCAGGAAAGCGACGGCTACCGAGAAGCTTGGGACGACAATCCGCGGCATCGACATCTTCAAAGGAATCCCTCCTCGGGTGCTGGCCGCTATTTTATGCCATCGGGGCTATTTAGCGCCATGATCCGTTTGGATTATCCCGCCTGTTTTGTGAGCCTTGGCCGCCGGCGGGGTGAACGAGGATGCCCCTCGCGTTAGAAGACAAACTTCATCGCGAATTGAATGATGCGGGGATCGCCGGCATCAAGGCCGTTGTTCCCGCTAATGTCTCCCAGGATTTGCCCGAAACTCGAGGAACTCAACGAATTCGTGCCGACACTACTAAGGGAGCCGGGCACGGAGGGATTCAGATGATTGGGCAGGTTAAACGACTCAGCCCGCACTTGGATCGTTTTTCGTTCCGCAACCGCGAAGGTGCGCGACAAGGCCATGTTGAATTGGAACACCCCGGGGCCTTTGATGTTGTTTAGTCCCAGATTGCCATAAGTGCCTAGCGCAGGCAGGGCGAAGGCCGAGGTATTGATCCAATGCGACACGCTTTGATTGCTGGGATAGATCTGGTCCGGGCTCAAGAGAACTCCCGTCTGCGTCAGAGGAGGAGCCGTTGTGAGGGCGCGATCGGTTCCTGCGGTGATGGTGAAGAATTGGGCAGACTTGATCTGAAGGATCGGAGCGACCTGCCAATTGCTGGCCAACATGCGCAGCGCCCGGGCGGAGAATTTCGGTGTCTGGGCGACCGCATTCAGGGTAAACAGTTGACGCTGGTCCGCGCCGGTGCAATTGGAGCGGGCCTGCCTCCGGTTTTGGTAGGGAGAGACGCCACCGGACCCAGTCTGCTGATCGTAGAGGTCGCTAATGCAGTGTGACCAGGTGTAATTTGCAGTCACCGCGACCCCGTGGCTCAGCCTCTTATTCGCGGAGAGATAGAGGCCGCTGTAGGTGCCCGTGCCGCCGGGATCATAGGCCCCGATTCCCGCGAAGTATTGTCCGGCCAGCGGATTTTGCAGATAAAAGACGCGGCGCTGGTTCTGGTTGGCAGTTGTTGAGCAGGTGGGGAAACTCGTAGGGACCACCTGGCCGGCGCCATTGACGACATTCAGAGTGCAGGCTCCCAGCCCCATGAAGACGGCCGGGTTCAGTGGTTCCGAAGTCCCGAGATGAATCGAGCTATTGCCCAAATAATTCGCGGAAAAGAGCCAGCTCCCGACCTGCCGCTGGATGCTCAAATTCCACGCATTGACGTACATGGGATGATAATCGCTGAGATTAAACGTCACATATTGGCCTGCGGTGGGGAAGGCGCAGGTGTGGCTGGCGTGACCGATCGGATTACACGCGGACAGCGTCGGAATCGCATTGCCGCCTGGGTAGTTGGCCCAGGGATCGGAAAGGTTCACGTTGGAGAGACCGACATTGCTGCCGAACGGAGGTCCGAATCCCATCTGATTCGGGAAAAACTGGTGCAGCCGGTCGCCAAACATGCCATACGATGCACGCACCGACATGTTTCCCTGTCCAGTGGGATCCCAAACCAATCCTACGCGCGGGAAGAATTTATCCCAAGTGTTACAGTTGTAACCGGTTCCGCAGTTGTATTGCGGGTCGCCCGCAAAGGCCATCCCGATGGGAGCGGAAGTAAAGGTGCTGCTGTGAAAGCCCTGGGCAAACAAGGTGGGATCGAAGTGATCGAGCTGCCCATACTTGTTCTGATTCGAGAGATAGGGCTCCCACCTCACGCCGTAATTCAGCGAGAGGCGCCGCGACAGCTTCCAGGAATCCTGTAGATACAGCGAGGCGTAATACTGGTACAGGTACATGCCATAATTGGTGCCTTGGCCAAAAGAGATGGCATTGCCGGTGAGAAAGTCCGCCAGTGCCAGACCGGTGATAGTTCCATTGAAGCTGACAGTGCCAACTGCATTCACTCCCGACCAGTAGTTCATGATGCGTTTGTAGATGTTCCCTCCGAACTGGATCTGATGAGAGCCTTTAACCCAGCTCACATCTTCGGAGAGCGATGGATTTGCTCCGGTGTGCGCTTCGCCGGGAACCGATGCAGTCGAACCGATCGCAAATCCTCCGCCGACTCCGGCGACAGTCAAATCGATGACGTGTCCGCCAATAGGCGTATAATTTGCACCGAACTCCGCCAGGGACTTGTACGCGTCGGGAAGCTTTACTACGTTGGTTCGGCTGGCCGAGAGGCGAAGTGAGCTAACGATGTTGGAGCTGATTAGATATGTATCGCCGATCGCAAATTGATAATTCAAGTCATTGACACCATAGTTGTTAATCGATAGAGGATTCTTTCCGTCGTAGGTCGAGTGGTTGTTTAGATAGCCCACAGAATAGCGGCCGAATATGGTGTTCTTCGCACTCTTTTGGTAGTCAATCCTGACCACACCCAGAGTCTCGTCGAGCCCGGCGTCAAACCCGTACAACGTTCGCCCGCACGGATCCGGCGAAATGGGCATGGTTTTCGCGATGTTGAGCGCGACCGGATTCAACCGTGACACGGGAAGCTGATTATTCGCGAACCCCGCCGCCGAACTCAAATTGATCTGCCTGCCTTGTTGGCAGGCCGGCGAGGTAACCGCGGTGAAATCGCCCGCCAGCATCTGGGCCGTGGGGACAAAGGCTGTGAGCGAATTCGGGTCCGAACGCTGTGAGGTGTGCTGCAATCCGGCGAAGAAGAATAGCTTATCTTTCTTCACGGGGCCGCCAATCACACCTCCGTACTGGTTCCGTTTCAAAGTATCGCGCTGTGCCGCAAAGAAGTCTCGGGCGTTGAAATCTCCATTGCGGAGGAATTCGAAAAGATCGCCATGAAACTCATTGGTACCGGATTTGGTCACGGCATTGATGGCGGCGCCGGAATGGTATCCGTACTGTGCCGGCAACGCGCTGGTTTCCACCTTGAATTCTTGAAGAGCGTCCGGGAACGGCAAAGGCAGGCTTAAGTTATTGTACGGGTCTTCGAAAAGAGCGCCATCCAACAGATAGGTCGCGCTGTTGCCTCCCTGACCGCCCGCGACGGAAATGACAATCGTGGGGTAGTTGCGAACGTTATTGATTGCCCCCGGACCGGGCAACGTCGCCATCCCGTTGAGCAGCACTAACTCCAGCGGGTTTCGGCCATTCAACGGCATTTCCACCACGCGTTGGTTATCCACTACGTTCCCGACCCCGGTGCTGTGGGTCTCTACCTGGCCCGCCTCCGCCTCCACCTGAACTTGTTCGTTGACCGAGCCCACTTTTAGAGGAACGTCAATCGACGGGTTTACGTCCACTTGCAACACGATTCTGGTCTGGACGAACCTTGTGAAGCCTTCTTTGGTGACTTCCAATGTGTACGGCCCGATGGGAAGATTAGCCAGCACGTAGCTGCCATCGGCTCCACTAATGACATTTCTGAC
>DATBID010000158.1:0-42684 GCA_036557125.1 Bryobacteraceae bacterium
GCGTCAATGGTATACCAAAGAAATGACGCGAACACTTATCAGTTTGCTCGGGATCACACTCTTCCATATGGCCGCATTCTGCGCTGATGCCCCAACAGTCGGGCAAGCTCTCGACCAGGCTTTCCGTAACGCGGACCGGGAAATCACCTCGGCCGTACAAGCCATGCCGGCCGAGAAAATGAACTTCGCCCCCACGAGCGGTGAGTTTACCGGCGTCCGCACTTTTGGCCAGCAGGCAAAGCATCTTGCCACGTATGTTTATCTCGCCTCGGCCGCTGTCCTTCAACAGAAACCACCGGTCGACACTGGTGGTGACAATGGGCCGGATTCCGTTCGTACCAAGGAGCAGATTGTCGATTACGTGAAAGGGGCTTTTGCCTATGGCCACAAGGCCCTGCTGTCACTGACCGAAAAGAACCAGATGGAGCCGGTGCCATTTGAAGGCCGGCCCACGCCGCGCATCAGCGCCGCCGTGTTCATGATGTATCACAACTTCGACCACTATGGGCAGATGGTTGAGTACCTGCGCATGAACGGAATCATCCCGCCCGCTAGCCGCAGATAGCAGGGCGCGGTCTTGCCGCCGGTGTGCCTTACTCACCAGCTAATTCGCCCACTTTGCGCAGCTCCAGAACCAACCTTCCTCCGGGGCCGGCATGGAATGCCGGTGCGAAGCGTGCGCCCCACACGATCTCGTCATGGCGGTAAGAGCGCCGGGCAAATACCGTCTGGTTGAAAGTATCGTCGTGGCCCTTGATGAGGATCAGGATTTCCGCTTGCATGCGGGCCAACTCCTCAGTAGTCTTCCCCCATATGGGACTGTCTTCGTCAATGGGGTGCACCACAGTCCAGGTGAGCGGTAAGAACAGGACTCTGTCGCGTTCCAGGCGGAGCACCTCATAGGAGCGGCGGGCTTCACCGTTTTCGTCTTTGACCAACATCAGCATGACGCGCGCTTCCAGCTCAACGATCGAGTTTCTGCGGCGGTTGACCACCCGGAATTGCAGGCTCGAACCATTCAGGTACGGGCTGATCAGCATATTGTCACTGAAGCCGATGCGCGCGGAAGGGCGGGCAACGCGGCCGAATAGCAGGCCCGTAGCCACCGCCAGACCGAGAACGCCCAAAAATGCCTCAAACGAAGCGATCGCATTGGCTCTCACGCTTACGGGCGAGATATTTCCGTAGCCCAACGTGGTGAGCGTGTCGGCGCTGAAAAAGAAGTCCTGAACGAATGGAGACATGTGGCCGGTGGTTTCTCCGCCATGAATCTCTCCGGCAGGTAGGGAGAAATAAAGGGCCGCAAACATGATGTTCACCGCCAGGTAGCCCAGAAACAAGGCGCCTAGAAAACCGGGCCACGACATATTGATGAGCGCCAGGTAAGGATGAAAGTCGCGTAACGTAGTACCGTTGCGACGGATGTTGAACGTGCCATCGGGGTTGATGATCCGGTCCACCGGCCCGGCAAACTTCTCGGTCAAGCCGGGGTCATAGCCAGGTTTTTTCATACAGTACCGAATATACGGCAGCTTTACTTTCTTCGCGCTTACGCGGTTTGCCGCGTTCGCGCTACGATGGAGACGCAATGGCTGACCGGGTACGGGAGCGCCTTTCTAACCTGCGCGATGGCTTACTCAAGCTTCATAAGGCGTTGCTCGATTCCGAACGCGCGGCCTACGAACGGGACGTAGCGCGGATCACTTCCACGGGCCAATATTTCAACCTCGTGCTGAACGATCCCTGGTTCGGCTGGCTGCACGAGCTTTCGGAGTTCATCGTGCTGATTGACGAAACTCTAGACTTCGAAGATCCGGCCACTCCGGAGGACGCCGACCGGCTGATTGGGCGGGCGCGGGACTTGATTTCGCCTTCGGAGAACGGAGCACGTTTCGCGCGCAGCTATTTCGAAGCCATGCAGCGCGATCCCGGCGCGGTGCTGGCGCATCGCGACATGATGCGCGTCTTCGCGGCTCTGGCGTAGATGCTGGTCCAGTGTATTGGCGCCGCAGCGCTTTTGATCTGGATGTATCTTCTGCTGGGACGAGGCAGCTTCTGGGTCGTCAGAAGGCATAAGCAGTCCGTGGCCGCGCTGCCTCACCCTGCTCCGTCCATCACTGCCGTCATTCCCGCCCGTAATGAAGCGGCTAGTGTCGGCCAGGCGGTTCGCTCACTCGCGGCTCAGAAATACGGTGGCGAATTTCACGTTGTGCTGGTGGATGACGGCAGCCAAGATGGTACTGCCGACATCGCTCGCGCCGCCGCCCCGCCCGGTCTGCTTAAAGTGATTCGAGGCGCGCCTTTGCCGCCCGGCTGGACAGGCAAACTCTGGGCTGTCGCTCAAGGCGTGACCGAAGCGGCCCGGGACGTCCCCGATCTCCTACTGCTGACCGATGCCGACATCGTTCACCCTCCCGGCGGGCTCGAATGGCTCGCCACTCAGGCCGGCGAGGGCTACGACTTGGTTTCCTGGATGGTAACTCTGCGATGCGAATCGCTCGCCGAGCGCGCTCTCATGCCCGCTTTCGTGTTCTTCTTTCTAATGCTCTACCCGCCGGCCTGGATTGCCAGCCCCCGTCATCGGACCGCGGGCGCGGCCGGCGGCTGCATGCTCGTACGCCGCGCTTTGCTCGAGCATATCGGCGGCATCGAGCGGATTCGCGGCGAATTGATCGACGATTGCGCCCTCGCCAGCGCCATCAAGCAAGCCGGCGGCCGAGTGCGCCTGGAACTTAACCGCCAGGCGCGCAGCATTCGCGAATATGTAACTTTCGGTGAGATTTTCCGCATGATTTCCCGCACCGCTTACACCGAGCTGCGGCATTCGCCATTACTCCTGGCCGTTGCCGTTTTGGGTTTAGCGCTCACGTTTTTCGTTCCTCCCATCACAGCTTTCCTGGGCAGCCGCTTTGGTTTGGCCGCATGGCTGTTTATGTGTATCGGGTATTCGCCGATACTTCGCTTTTACAGTCGCTCCATCCTCTGGGCGCCGCTGCTACCGCTGGTTGCGATTTTCTATTTGAGTGCAACGTTACACTCGGCCTGGGCTTGGCGTCGCGGAACAGGCGGAATGTGGAAAGGGAGGGCGCAAGCCGGATTAAGCTAAAGCTTTCCCGCCATGTTGGATGCATTCCAGAGCCTTTACGGTCCCGCCAACGAAATTCTGACCTACCGCGCGCCCGGCCGCGTGAACCTCATCGGCGAGCACACGGATTACAACCTCGGATTTGTCCTGCCGGCCGCGCTTGAACTCGCCACGTTCGTGGCTACCGCGCCCTCGCCCGATGGCAGGCTTCGTATTTACTCCGAACACAAACAGGAAATGCGCGATTGGAGCGTCGCGTCCATTCCATTTCTCGAACGCGAGCGCCACTGGACCGATTATCCGATCGGTGTAGCGCGGGAGCTGATTCGCGCGGGTTTTGCGATCCGGCCTGCCAACCTGCTCGTCCGGAGCACGGTTCCAGAAGGTTCCGGGCTAAGTTCTTCGGCCGCTCTGGAGGTCTCCTGCGCGCTGGCGTTTTTGCAGGGCCGCCGCATCGGACGTCTCGAACTGGCGCAGCTTTGCCAGCGGGCCGAGCGCAATTTCGTCGGCATTCCTTCCGGCATTATGGACCAATACGTGTCCATCTTTGGCCACGAGCACTCGGCCATCGAACTCGATTGCCGCAGCTTACGGCATCGGCCGGTCTACCTTCCGGAAGGAGCCGTGTTCCTGGCTGTGAATACCATGGTGAAGCACGGGCTGGCGGCTTCGGCCTACAAAGATCGCGTGGCCGAGTGCGCGTCAGCCGTGGAACAGTTGCGGCAACAGTATCCTTCCATCCATAGCTTGCGCGATGTCTCGTTCGAACAATTTGAAGCTGCCGCCGCGCAGTTACCGGAAACTCTCCGGCGGCGAGCCCGGCACGTAATCACGGAGAATGCCCGGGTAGAATCGTTCGTAGATGGGGCCGCCCGCGCAGATCTCCCGGCCATGGGCGCGCTGCTGATCGAGTCCCATCGCAGTTTGCAAAACGATTATGAGGTTAGTTGCCCCGAGCTGGATTTCCTGGTTGACACTGCGATTTCAATCGATGGTGTATGCGGCGCCCGTATGACCGGAGGAGGATTCGGCGGGTCTATTGTGGCGATGCTTTCTCCCGAAATACAATCCGGGTTTGAGGAGCGCATCAGGCGCGTATACCGAGACCGTTTCGGTATTGCGCCGGAAATCTATCCCTGCCGCCCGTCCGCGGGCGCGGCGCAAGTCACAAAAAATGAGACAATTCCAGCCGTTCAGTGACTAACAGTGCAAACCCATTAGGGAATGTCCTCCGTGGCGGGGCAATCCGGAGTCATGATTGCCCTGCTAATGGGAGCCCTCGGCCGAGGGACTCTGCACCGGGCCACGAATCGTCACGCGCTACACTCAATGTGAGATGCCGTCCTGGGCCAATCTTGCCAACCTTCTCACCGCACTTCGCATTGTCCTAGTGCCGTTCATTATTGATGCCATCGTAGAACACAATCCTGTGCGCGCGATCGTGCTGTTTGCGTCCGCCGCGGCCACCGACGGGCTGGATGGCATAGCCGCCAGGGCTACCGGTTCGATTTCACGGTTGGGCGCATACCTCGATCCTGTCGCCGATAAGTGTCTGCTCAGCGGAGTTTTTTTGGCGCTTGCCGCGGCCGGCCTCGTGCCTGTGTGGTTCGTTGCGGTGATCTTCGGGCGGGATCTTTACATTCTGGCCGCCGCGGCCTTCCTGCTGTGGCTCACCCCGGTCCGAAGCTTTCCCCCTAGCGTCTGGGGGAAAGTATCCACCTTCGTGCAGGTGGTCACTGCCACCATATGGCTGGCCGCTAACGCTACCGATACCTCATTGCTCGAAACCCTTGCTGGGGCTATGCTTTGGCCGTGCGCTGCTTTCACCGTCTGGAGCGGCGTGTATTACACCTGGAGGGGGCTGGGCTTAGCTCGCACCCATTCGGCCCGCGCGCATTGACTGCCCCTGCGCTCGGGAGTAGTCTATAGGTGTCAGGACCTCTCCATGACTCGCTATTCCCCGGCGCGGCATTATCTGTGGTTCGGTATCACCGCTGTCGTGTTAGCAGCCATGGCCGCAAGGCTTGGGTGGGAATGGGCGCCCGCTTTCATTCCCGCGGGTCTTTTCCTGCTCACGGCTGCGGGGTTGTTAGCAATGGCGTTGCGCCCAGTGATCGAAGTCAATGAAGCTTATCTCTCCATCGGAAAGCGCAATATTCCGTGGATGGACATCCGCCGGCTTGACCGCACCGGCTGGATTTCCCCGTTGATTCTGCACCTTACCCTCTACGACGATACCCGCATCCTGCTGATCTATCCTGGCGATCTCGATTCCTGCAATAGCCTTCTGCGCCATCTCCGCCGCCTCGCCACCGATGCTTTGATCGATGGCATTCCGTACCGGCAATACTGGGGAGAACTGCTATCCCCCGGTCCCGAGAGGAAGCTGGTGCAGCCTCCGCCGCGTTACAAAGTTCTCCGGCCTGAGGATGAAGCCGAGGTCGAACGTCTTTACCAGCGTCTCAAAACGGTGGGGAACCTAGATCAGAAATCCACGGACGAGAAGTAGTTCGTGGCGCGGCGCCGGTCTTCCTTAGCCCTCAAATGCCTCGTGGTCCTGGCCGCAGTCGCACTCGCTGCTATAGGCACGCGAAACTGGTGGCTGCGCGGCATGGGCTACGCCTTGATCCACGAAGATGCACCCGTAAAATCGGAGATCGCCGTCGTTCTGGCCGGTGACTTTTGGGGGAATCGGATTGAGAAAGGCGGCGACCTGGTGCGCCAAGGATATGTCCCCGCAGCATTGATCAGCGGCCCCACTGGGGCGTACGGCCACAACGAATGCGATCTCGCAATCGACTTTGCGGTGCACCAGGGTTACCCGGCCTCGTTCTTTATTCCCTTTCCCCTAAACGCCCGATCCACCCAGGAGGAAGCCTGGGATATCTTGCCCGAATTGCGCCGCCGGCGCCTGCACCACATGCTGCTTGTCACCAGTGATTACCACACCGCCCGCGCCCGCCGCATTTGGGCGAAAGCGGCACGGCAAATGGGATTCGCGATAGAAATTCGCGCCATCGGCGCGCCCGACCCCGACTTTCACCCCGATTCCTGGTGGAAGAACCGCCAGGGACAAAAAATCGCATTCATGGAATGGAGCAAAACCGTAGCCACAGCCCTCGGTTTGTAGTCTCGTCACTATGTGGAAATCGTTAGCCACCCTTCGTCCCTATCTCTGGCGCTACCGGGGTGGCCTGGCGATCGGCCTGATTTGCCTGGTGGTGAAAGATTTCGCCTCTGCCGCACAGCCTCTGATGATCGGCGATACCATCGATGCGCTCACCCGCGCCCTTCCCGGAAATCTGTTCGCGCGCTACGCGGCCTATCTGGTGGCGTTGTCGATTATACAGGGTATTTTTCAGTACTGGATGCGCGTAATCATCATCGGCATTTCCCGCGATATTGAATACGACTTGCGCAACGATTTATTTGGCCATTTAGTCTCTCTTTCTCCTGACTACTACCACCGCACGCGCACGGGTGACATTATGGCGCGCGCTACCAACGACCTCAATGCCGTTCGCATGATGCTGGGGCCGGGTGTGATGTACTGGGTCGAAACCAGCCTCACCTTTGTGCTGGCCCTCGCCGTCATGGTTTCCAGGGACTGGCGCCTCGCATTCTTTTCGATTCTTCCGGCCCCTGCCGTGAGCCTAGCCGTCATCTTCTTCGGACGCATCATTCACACCGAATTTGAGCGTATCCAGGCAAAGTTCTCGGATATTTCCAGCCGCGTGCAGGAAAACCTGGCCGGCGTGCGCATGGTGCGCGCTTTCGCACAGGAAGAGCCCGAGCTCCGGCGCTTCGAAAGTCTCAACAAAGAATACATCGCTCAAAATCTGAAATTGGTGCGGATTCAAGGCGTGTTTCAACCCCTCCTCGAAGCGCTCATTGGTGTGACGTTCCTGGTGGTTTTGTGGGTGGGAGGCTATCAGGTCCTGCGCGGGCGGATCACACTGGGCAGTTTCATCATGTTCAACACCTACATGGGCAAGCTGGTCTGGCCCATGATCGCGTTAGGCTGGGTGGTGAACCTCATGCAGCGCGGCAGCGCTTCCCTCGGACGCATCAATCAAATCTTCCACGAGAAGCCGACCATCGCGGCGCCCGCGAACCCGCCGCGGCTGCCCAGTGTAGCCGGGGAAATCGAGTTTCGCGGTGTTTCCATGAATTACGGTTCTGGAAATGTGCTCAGCCGGATCGATCTGCGAATTCCCGCCGCTTCCACCGTGGCCGTGGTGGGCCATACCGGCTCCGGCAAGAGCACCCTGGTAAATCTGGTTCCCCGGCTCATGGACGCGACTGCCGGCGGGGTTTTGCTGGATGGCGCGGAACTGCGCACCCTCGATCCGGCGGACTTGCGGCGCTATATCGGTTTTGTCCCACAGGAAACATTTCTCTTCAGCGCGACTATCGCCGAAAACATTGCCTTCGGCGTGGAAGACGCAACGGACGAAGAGATCCGGCGGGCGGCCGAACTCGCGGGTCTTGCGGGGGATATTGAGGGTTTTCCCGAAGGCTACCAGACCATGGTGGGCGAGCGCGGCATCACCCTCTCCGGCGGCCAGAAGCAGCGCACCGCCATTGCACGCGCCGTGCTCCGCAATCCGGCAATCCTGATTCTGGATGACGCGCTTTCGAGCGTAGACACCTTGACCGAAGAGCGCATTCTCAATCACTTGGAAGCAGTCATGCGCGGCCGCACCGTGATTCTGATTTCCCATCGCGTCTCCACTGTAAAAAACGCCGATCGGATTATCGTTTTGGAACACGGCCGGATTGTGGAAGAGGGCACCCACAGTGAACTACTCGCGGTCGGCGGCTATTATGCTTCGCTCTCGCAAAAGCAAATGCTGGAGGAAGAGTTGGAAGCGATTTAGCTTGATGTCAGGGGTGCGGAACCAGCGTAAATTGACCGCTCCATTGCGCCGGGCAGAAGCCCGGCGGCAGGCTAAAAGCCTGACCCCACTCGCGGTCTCAGGAAGCAAGCTACGCTCGCTTTCCTTCCGGTGGAGGGTTCTTCAGCACCTCCTTCACTTTATCCCGCAGGGCCTTAGCGAGGAACGGCTTTTTGATGAATGGAAGATCGATCGTCTGTTCCTGCCCTTCGATGACAACTCTTCCGGACATCACTAAAATCCTGGTGCCCGGCCGCTCTTCCAGCATTTGGCTCGCGAGCGCCAGCCCGTCCATCCGCGGCATGACGACATCTGTAAGAAGCATGTGAATCGTCCCGGTGTACGCGCGCGCCACCTGCAGCGCCTCGACGCCGTCGGCCGCCGCGAGCACTTGGTAACCGTCCCGCTGTAGCTGTAAACACACAAAATTGCGCACGAGGACCTCGTCTTCGGCAACCAAAATTACGGGCTGCCCGCCCCCGTGCGATAAATCCGGAGAATCAATCGTCAGCAGCAGCACAACGGCTCCTTGCAAAAATCCTCATTATAGTAAAGGATCGTCATAATAAAGCCCCAAACCGATTGCGCCACGGGGGCGCATCGGGCAAACTGTACCTGGCGTTGCGAGCCCCCTGAGTCAAGAACGTGCCGGCTGCCCTGGTTGTCGAACGCGATGCTGTGCTCCGCAATATCATCCGAAGCGTGCTTACCGCGCAAGGGTTTGAAATCGTGGATGCCGCCAATGTGGCGGAGGCCCATGCGCTTACCGACCTAGTGCTCAACCCGCCGGTGGATCTGTTGATCCTCGGTCACGCCTCCGCGGGGGGCGGGGACCCGCTGCAGAATATCCATTTCGTGGAGCGACTCCTCAGCCAGGCGCCCACCATCAAGGTCCTGGTGATTTCCGAGTGCCCCTACCAGGTGGTCGTTGAAGAAAATGGAATACCGAAAGACGGCTGCTTTCTGCAGGGGCCGTTCGCCGCGGCGCAACTTCTGGACACCGTCAGAAGCATTCTCGAACCGCGCATCCAGTGAAGCACAATCGGAATTAAACTTCCGCGGCGCCGGAAAATTCAGTATCCGCGAGGGCACGCTGGATCTCGCTGAGTAAAGTCTCGGGCAACGCCGTTTTTTCACCGGATGGGGCACCACGTACCCGGTTGCCGCCAATTAGATTCGTGTGCGTGGCGGCAGAAATTATGAGCACCCGGATGCCGGGGTGGTCGCGAATCATTCTCTCAGCCAAAGTTGTCCTGCCCGGCAGATCGGAGGGGGACAAAAACAACTGGATCTTGCCGGTGAAGTTATGGGAAAGCGCTATGGCTTCTTCACAGTTGGCGGCGCACAGAATGAAATATCCATCGCGGCTCAATTCGCGGCTTAAGAGATTGCGGGCAAATACATCGCTGTCGGCCACGAGAATGGTTGGGCATCCGTTTGGCGACGATAGCCTCTTCATACTGGCTATTTCGGCACGATATAGCCCAGTGTTCGCGCCTTTACGCCGAATTCAGCCTATCTGTGCGGCCCTGCACGCCGCGCGCCCCGCAACTCTCTGCTGTTTCACCGCTCCGTAGAAACGGCAAAATGGAACCGTGCCACACTCCACCTTGCTCGCTGTCTTCTCCCATCCGGACGATGAAACCATCGTCGCTCCACTACTCGCTAAGTATGCCCAAGAGGGGCATTCGGTTCATCTCCTGATCTTGACCGCAGGTGAGAAAGGTGTCAGAGAGCACGCTAAGATTCCCGGCGGCGAGGCGCTTCGATCCGTCCGCACGCAGGAACTTACGTGCTCCGCCGCCGCGCTAGGAATTGCCGGTCACACGCTTCTCGGGTTTCCGGACCAAGGCTTTTCGGCAGGAAACAAGCATCCGATCTGGAAAGAAGCCGTTTCCGAGGTGAGGGCGGCAATCGGCCGTTTGCGTCCCGACGTGATCGTAACGTGGGGGCCGGAAGGAGGCACCGGACACATCGACCACAGAGCGACCAGCAGCATTGTGGTGCAGGCATTCCAACAGCGTTCGTTGCTCATGTATCGGCCGCGAAAGTTATACTACGCAGCGTTCGTCGAATCGCCGAACGGCTCGGGGCCCGACTGGGCATCGGAAACACGAGTGAGCCGCGAATTCATCACTACTGATATCGACTGTGGCAACTACGTGGAAGCCGCGCAGCGATCAATCGAATGTTACCGTTCGCAGTGGACACCCGATCTGATGCGCCGCATTCACACCATTTTGGCCATCGATCGAGGCCACGTACTCTTGCGCCTGGCCTACAGCACAGTAACCTCGCGCTTGCCCGAAACAGACATATTCGAAGGCTTGTAATCATTTGCTGCTGCATAAAGGTACTAGCGCCAACAAGCGTTTTCGCCCGCGAGTCACATTGCGGCCGGAGCAGCCGCCCACTTCTTCAGCTTCTCCGCATCCGCCGGTTCACCAAACCGGAGACACTCGATCGGCGGCTGGATGCCGCGTAGCAAGCCTGTAAGCACCGCTCCGGCTCCGACCTCAATGGCCCTGCTTACGCCTTGGCTCGCCAGGTACCGCATCGAATCCACCCAACGTACCGGATTCGGCACCTGGTGGTACAGCCCTTCTCGCGCCTCTCGGCCGGTGAGAATCTCGCGCGCCTGAAAGTTGTTCACCAGCGGGCAGGAGAGGTCATGAAATTTGGTAGCGTCCAGATCGGCGCGCAAGCGCTCCTGAGCGGGCAGCATGAGCGGCGAATGGAACGGCGCGCTCACCGGCAGCAGCACCGCATGGCGCGCACCCGCGGCCTTAGCAAGATCGGCGGCGCGCCGCACCGCGCCCACGTGGCCGGCGATCGCGACCTGGTCTACCGAATTCAAATTTGCCGCCGTGACCACTTCCCCCTGCGCCGCCTCTTCCAGGACTGCTGCCAGCTTTTCTGCGGGCAACCGTACCAGCGCTGCCATCGCGCCAACGCCCTCCGGAACCGCCGTCTGCATATACTGCCCGCGTTTGCGAACCAGACGCAGCGCATCGGCAAAGCCCAAGCTTCCGGCGGCCACTAATGCCGAATACTCGCCTAGGCTATGGCCGGCCACGTAATCCGCTTTCCAGCCGATCTCCTGCAGCACCTGGAACGCTGCCGTGGAAACGGCGAGCAGAGCGGGCTGTTGATTCTCGGTCAGGCGAAGCTGCTCTTCCGGCCCTTCGAAGCACAAGCGCGAGAGGCTGAAACCAAGAACTTCATCCGCCTCCTCAAAAATGCGCCGCGCGCCGGGAAATGTCTCCGCGAGAGCTTTGCCCATGCCCGTAGACTGCGACCCCTGTCCGGGGAAAAGGAATGCGATCTTGGGAGTCAAACGAGATTATAACTGCAAGCTGTCAGTTATCAGCAGCCAGCTCTCAGCCTCACTTCAACCGCAAACTATTCGTCACCACCGTCACGCTTGAAAGCGCCATCGCCGCCGAAGCCACCATGGGCGAAAGGAGCCCCAGCGCCGCCACGGGGATACCGATGGTGTTATACGCAAAAGCCCAAAACAGGTTCTGCCTGATCACGCGCATGGTGCGGCGGGAAAGCTCGATCGCATCAGCCACGCCATTGAGGTCGCCGCGCATCAGCGTGACGTGCCCGGCTTCGAGTGCTACATCCGTGCCCGTCCCCATCGCAATTCCCAAGTCGGCTTGGGCGAGCGCGGGGGCGTCGTTGATGCCATCGCCCACCATAGCAACGCGTTTGCCGGCAGCTTGGAGTTCGCGAACTTTGGCCACTTTGCGATCGGGCAGCACTTCCGCGATCATGTGATCGATGCCAGCCGCGCGCGCAGCGGCTTCTGCCGCCTCTTTGCGATCGCCGGTAATGAGCCACACTTCCAGGCCCATCTTCTTCAGCTTCGCCACCGCTTGAGCCGCTTCCGGCTTGTTGACGTCCGCAACTTCGATCGATCCCGCCGCCACACCATCTACCGTTACGCTAATCCCCGGCCGGCCAACCGTCACCAGCCGCCCATCCACGTTGGCGCAAACCCCGTGGCCGGCTTCCGAGGAGAAAGCCGTAGCGGAGGCCGGTTCGATGCCGCTTGCACGCGCGGCGTCCACGATAGCTTTGGCGATCGGGTGCTCCGAGTAGCGCTCAGCCGAAGCGGCCAGCCGAAGCAGCTCATCTTCCGTGTAGCCTTCCGCCGCGTCAACCGAGGTGACTTGCGGCCGGCCCAGCGTCAGAGTGCCGGTCTTGTCCAGCAGAATGGTGTCAATCCTCTGCGCTGTTTCGAGCGCCTCCCCGCCCTTGATGAGAATGCCATGCTGCGCGCCGCGTCCGGTTCCCACCATAATCGCCGTAGGCGTCGCCAACCCAAGGGCGCACGGGCACGCAATTATCAAGACCGCAACAGCGTTCACGAGCGCCGCGGCAAACGGCCCGACGAAAAGCCATCCGATGAAGGTGGCGGCGGCGGCGATTAGCACTCCCAGCGTGAACCACGCGCTTACTACATCGGCCAGCCTCGCTACCGGGGCCCTCGATCCCTGTGCCTGCTTGACCATCTCGATCATCTGCCTCAGCACAGTCCCCCGACCTATTTTTTTCGCTTCGAATCGGAACGCGCCCGAGCGGTTCATGGTTCCGGCAAAAACGCCGGCTCCCGGCCCTTTATCCACGGGCAAACTCTCCCCCGTCAGCATCGATTCGTCTACCGCCGAGCCGCCCTCCAGTAGCGTGCCATCCACCGGGATGCGTTCTCCCGGCCGGACCGCCACGATATCGCCCACCTGCACTTCGGCGAGCGGAACCTCCATCTCCTCACCGCCCCGCAAAATTCGGGCCGTAGGCGGTTGCAAATTCATCAACCGGCGGATTGCCTCCGAAGCTTTGCCCCGCGCCCGCGCCTCCAAGGTGCGACCCAACAGAATAAGCGCAATAATCACCGCCGCCGCTTCGAAGTAAACCTCATGACCGCCACGCAGCGTCTCCACCAGGGAATACAGAAACGCCGCTCCTGTTCCCAACGCAATCAGGGTGTTCATGTTGGCGGAGCGGTGGCGCAACCCGCTCCAGGCAGCCAGGTAGAAAGGCGCGCCGGCGTAGAAGACCACGGGCAGCGTCAGCGCCAGTTGCACCCACACCAGGCGGTGGAGCATGCCGAGCACGAGCACGGGGAGTGCAAAGAGGAGCGCGACAATCAGGCGCCGGCGATACGCGAGCGCCTCGGCGTCCGGCTCAGGCTCGCTTTCCGGTACACCGTAGCCCAGGTCTTCGATCGCCTCGATGAGGTCACCGACGCGGGCGCGGTCCGGGTGAAATTCAACGGTCGCGGTAGCCGTAGCGTAGTTTACATGTGCGCGCTCCACTCCCGCGGTGCCCGCCAGCGTTCGCTCGATCGCGCGGGCGCACGCAGTGCAGGTCATGCCCGAGAGAGGCAAGTCCACGCGTTCAGGCGCAACCGGGCTTTTTGTCATGCTGTCACGCGGCTACCTCGTAACCGAGATCGCGCACGGCCTTGGCGAGCGTATCAGGCTTGACCAAGTCCGTATCGTATTCCACCGTCGCCCGGGCGGAGTCGAGATCTACCGATGCTTTGGTCACACCGGGCGTGGAGGCAAGCTTCTTTTCGATGCTGCGGGCACAATTCGCGCAGCTCATTCCGCGAACGTCGAGGTACAAAATTTCAGCCGGCATACTTATATGATGCCGCTGATTGGCGGGAGGGGGCAGCCGGTGTTGTACCATATCGCGGGAGGCAACTTATGAATCCGGCGGAAGCCAAATCGATTGCAAGCATGTTACTGGGCGGGTTGGAAAGCGAGTATCCGATCACGCTTAAAGTTTTGTCGGCCGTGCCCGAGGATCAGCTCGATTTTAAGCTTGGCGAGAAGGGCCGCACGGCGCGCGAACTGGCCTGGCATCTGGCTGCGTCCGAAGCGTGGTTCGCGAAGGCCATTGTGAGCGGAGACTTTTCCTACGAAGAGGCCCCCATGCCTCCGAAGGCCACGACTGCCGATATCGTAGCGTTCTACCAGAAGGAGATCCCGGCGGGCTTCGAGAGCATTAAGGCTCTTTCCGGCGAGCAGTTGGCCAAGGAGCTAAACTTCTTCGGGGTTATGAAGATGCCGAATGTCACGTACATGAGCTTTTGGAACAATCACAGCATTCACCACCGTGGGCAGTTGAGCGCCTATCTGAGGGCCATGAACGCGCACGTCCCCAGCATCTACGGCGGCAGCGCGGACGAGCCGTTCCAAACGCCTGCGACAGCGTAAGGATTCGTCTTATCGTGATCCGGTTATCTAAAGCGGGGCTGGCGGTCGCGGCCGTAGCTCTGGCAGGCGGGACGGTAGGCGCCTTGTTTTATGCAGAACGCGGCTATGCGGAACGCCACCGCCGCCCCGCTGCTGCGCCGGCAAATTCGTACGTGGATGCGGCAGTTTGCGCCACCTGCCATGCGGATGTCGCCGCCGGCTTCCGCAAGACCGGCATGGGCCGATCGTTCGCGCGCGTGCGCCCCGAAGACTCCATCGAATTCGGGAAGCCTTTCTACAACAAGGCGTCTGACAGCTACTTCACCATGATCATTCGCGACGGCAAGCACTACCAGCGGCGCTGGCAGATCGGCTTCGATGGCAAGGGAACCAATGTCGATGAGCGCGAGGTGAATTACGTCATCGGGTCGGGCAATCATTCGCGCACCTATCTGCACCTGACAAAGCTCGGCACGCTCGAGGTGCTCCCGCTTAGCTGGTATTCAGAAAAGGGCGGCTATTGGGACATGAGCCCAGGCTACGATCAGCCGGACAATCCCGGGCCGGCACGCCCGGTGCACTACGAGTGCATGTTCTGCCATAACGCGTATCCGAAAATTCCGGAGGCGATGGCACATACCGCAAATGCCGAGCTAGTTTTTGAGGAGCCGCTGCCGGAAGGCATCGATTGTCAAAGATGTCATGGACCCGGCGCGCGCCATGTGGCGGCAGCCTCAAAAGGCGCCTCGCTAGACGAGATCCGGGCGGCCATCGTGAACCCGAAACGCCTCGATCCTAACCGCGAACTCGAAGTGTGCATGCAGTGCCACCTGGAAACCACCAGCCTCGATCTGCCGCACTCCATCCGGCGCTTCGACCGGGGACCATTCTCCTATGTGCCCGGCCAGCCGCTGAGCGATTTTCAGATCGAGTTCGACCGAGCGGATGGCCAAGGGAACCGGTTCGAAATCGCTAACACCGCGTACCGGCTGCGCGAGTCGCAGTGCTTCCTCAAGAGTGCCGGAAAACTTCGCTGCACCACCTGCCACAATCCGCACGATATTCCGCGGGGAGCGGCGGCCACTGCTCACTATAACGGCATTTGCCAAACCTGCCACATGGCGATTGTTCAGCAGACAGCAACCGCGGGACCTCATACGGCCGGGGCTGATTGCATCGCCTGTCACATGCCCAAGCGCCGAACCGATGACGTGGTGCACGTCGTGATGACGGATCATCTCATCCAGCGGCATAAACCGCAAGGCGACCCGCTCGCGCCGAAAGCGGAAGTGGTCGAAAGAGCCGCCGACGCATATCACGGCGAAGTGGTCCCGTATTATCCCGCGCCGCTGCCCGACACTCCGGAGAACGCACTCTATACGGCTCTGGCGCAGGTTCGCTACGAGAAAAACCTGGCGGGAGGTTTGCCGCGCCTCGCAGGCTTGGTGGAACGATACCACCCGCAGCAGGCCGGGTTCTACGCGGAGTTAGCGCAGGGATATCGCGCGGCGGGCGATCTTACCAAGGCAATCCCGTATTTCGAAGAGGCGGCGCGGCGCGAACCCACAGCTTTGCGGCTGATCCAGTTGGGCAACGCTCAGATGGAGGCGCGGGAGTTTGCGCAGGCTGAAATCACACTGCGGCGGGCCACCGCTCTCGGTCCTAACGAGCCGATGAGCTGGGGAACGTTGGGCTGGACGCTATGGCAGGAAGATAAGGGCGGAGAAGCTCGCGCAGCGCTGGAAAAGGCGGTGACACTCGACCCCGATTTACCGGAACTGCACAATAACCTGGGAAACGTCGAATGGGGCGCGGGAGATCAGGCCGCGGCCGAAGCGCAATTCCGCGAGGCGCTGCGCATTCAACCCGGAATCGCCGAATGGCGCCTGAACCTTGCACGTGTGCTGGCTACACGGGGTGAAATAGCGGAGGCGGGTTTCGAATTCCAGCAGGCCATTCGCCTAAAGCCGGATTTTGCGGAAGCGCGGGTGGACTACGGGCGGTTCTTGGAAGATCGTGGGGAAATCGCGGCGGCGATTCGGGAATTGGAGACTGCGCTACGCTCTCAGCCCGGTCTCTCTAGGGCGCACTTCGAACTGGCCATGGCCTTGGGTAGGAACGGCAACCCGTCGGCAGCAATCCCTCATTTGAAAATCGCGGCGGACGGCACGGACCCGGAGGTCCGTGCCGAAGCGCTGGACGTGCTGCACAAGCTCGGGCAATAGAGCATGTTCAACGACGTGAATAAACTGGTGCGTTTTTGACTGCAGGGACGGCAGGTTTTTGAAGAGTGCCAGACGCATACGGAGCGCCGCCGAATTCGGGGAGCAAACGGAAGACCGTCTCGCACCAGGTCACAGCTTCGAGATAAGTATCGCGGACCTCCTCGCCTTCCACACCCAAGGCGCTCGCCTTGTTGCCCACCGCCTGCCAGTTGCCTTGTTCATAGGCTTGCACAAGCCCGTATGCTGCGCTAAACGGAGAACGTGGCGGATCTCCACCTAGCAGTACTGCCTCGACTTCAGCGGGCAAAGAGATCTGGCGGAGCGCGCTTTCCAGAGCAGAGCCGGTCATGGCATCCAATAGCGAGAACATTCCCAATAGAAAAAAGTCCGACTTTCTTCCGCCGTTGCCCGATAGCTGGGCGAGTGTTTCGCAAAAGTGCGCACGGATAAGCGCGCAGTTGATTAAAGCATCGGGCCTATCGCTCGCCAGGTGGAGAAGCAGCACGATCGAGGCCCATTTGCGCAGCTCCCGCTCGCCGAGGATGATGAGCGCGCGCTTAATGGAATCGACCTTGGAGCGCTGCGCAAACAGGGCGGAATTGGCATAACGGAGAAGCTTATAAGTAACCGAAGGCTCCTGTAAAATCAGCTTTTCCAGCTCGGTGAATTCGATGTCGGTGCGCTGCACCGCACTGAGAATGCGGAGGTAGTTCAGCTTGTAGCCGGGGATTTGGTGGCCCTTCAGCACGGCCGGCCGGGCAAAGAAGTAGCCTTGAAACAGCCGGTATCCCAGCCGTTTGGCTCCTTCAAATTCTTCGTAGGTTTCCAGTTTCTCGGCCAGGCAGATATGGCGCGCGCCGTAGCGGTCAATGATTTTCTTGCGCTCCTCCGAGGGCGCCAGACGGAAATCTACTTTGATGAAATCGGCGATCTCGAGCAACGGCTGCATTTGATCGGCTGCGGCAACGTCGTCCGCAGCCAGGAGGTATCCACGGTCGTGAAGCCTTCCGCAAGCCGCTATGACTTCGCTGTCGAGTTCGGTGGTTTCAAGAATTTCGAGCACAACAGCCTCGGGAGGAAGGATGAAAGCGGCGTCTTGAAGCAGCAGATCGCGGTCGAAATTGATGAAGGCCCTTTTTTCCCCGACGAGTTGCCCGATGTCGAAAGAAAACAAGCTGTTATTGATCACTTCCAGGCTCGCCAGGGTGGGATTGGCGCCGGCGTAAAAATTAGCCGTACCGGAACGGTAGAGCAGTTCGTGGCCAAACGTCTTTAGATCGCCATCTAGGATCGGCTGACGAGCGATAAAAACATCCACACAAACTTAATCGGATGAGTTAGTAGAACCCTTAGTAACCAAGCGGGAAATTTTTCTTAGTCCAGCAAAATTCCCATCTGTTCATTTTTGCACTAAATCGGCGGTTGGCGCTGATGATTTTACCCTCTCCATGGCGTACGCTGTGAATTAGACGCAGAAAGTCGCACCGATTCAAGAAGGGCAGCCCTCAGTTACACGCCGGGAACGTCCAGAGAGGACGCTCCACTCTACCTTGCGCCACCGAAAGCCAACGAACCAAAGCCCTCCACCTCGGGCGACCGAGCTCATCTTTGGAGTAGTAAGCGTCTCCTGACGCTTATGTGGAGTATGACATGCCGAACGGCGCAAAATTAACACAGACGAGGGAAATTGAAGATGCCCTCATGTACCTCCCCCGCAAAGGTGTAACGGATTACCGGAGAGGTCAAATCATCTTCGATGAAAATCAGCCTTCCAGGGGCTTGCACTTGGTGGTCCAAGGCCGCGTTAAAGTGGCAATCCCCCTTCACGATGGCAGCCAGACCGTGGTAGACATTTTCACAACCGATGATTTCTTCGGCGAGAGTTCGCTGCTAGGCGGCAGCCAATCGCCGGAGCGGGCTATGGCCTTGGACAATGTCACGCTAATGTCCTGGACCAGTGCGGAGATTGAGGAACAGGTGGAGCGGCAGCCCCGCCTTGGAATCGCTTTGCTGCAAATGCTGGTAAAACGCGGGCTCGACTATGAAGAGCGGCTGCAAAGTTTCGCTCTCGACAAAACTCCGGAACGCGTAGTGCGATCGCTGTTGCGGTTCGCGGACCGGCTGGGCACACGGACCGAAGATGGATCCGTGAAGATTCCGGCCCTCACACATCAGGTCATCTCTGAATACGTAGGCACTTCCCGGGAAATCGTGACTTTTCAAATGAACTATTTGCGGCAAAAGGGTCTGCTGCGTTATTCGCGCAAGGGGATTCAAATCTATGTTGATAACCTGCGCGATTATCTTTCGTCTCGAACCAGCGAACAGGTCTGGCCCAACGAGATCGAAGAGCGGACGTTCCTGGCCGGCGAGACACAGTCCTAACCGGCCGGGCGTAACGCCGCATAGGACAAAACCGGAACCCTGGCTGAAGCGCAGCGGCAGATGGAACGCTAAGTCGGTATTGTGTTCCCGATGCTGCTATCGTAGAAGTGTCCCTTCCGTTTGTATGGCCAAGCGACTGCTCGTGATGATCGTCGGAGCCGGCATGGGTTCGCTTGCGGGCCTGCTGGTGGCGTTTTTGGGAGCTGGAAACCTCGGACTGATCATCGGTGCGGCTGTGGGAGCCGTCTTGCCCCTGATACTCCTCGGACCGCCGGGACGGTAATGTTCGACGAATAGGCGGCCTTTTGAAGCGTTTTTCTCTTGCGATCACGATCGGTTCCCTGCTCGCGGCAGCTCATTCCGTCACGGCGCAGGTTCCCAGTGTCCGCGAAATCAATCTTTATGGCCTTGAAAAAGTCTCCCCGGAACGTGTGCTCCAGGCCGCGAAGTTGCAAACCGGCCAGCCCTTACCTCCTTCCAAGGGGGAGATGGAAGAGTCGATCGCGAAATTGCCTGGTGTGATGCGCGCGCGCGTCGAGGCGATTTGCTGTGAGGGCAAATACGCAGTTTTGTTCGTCGGCATCGAGGAGCGGACCGGTCCTCACATGGAGTTTCACCCGCAGCCTTCCGGAACTGCCAGTCTTCCCGAAGAGATCATGGATGCTTATCATCAGTTCCTCACCGCATTGCGGCGAGGCGCGGCAGTTAACCAGGACAAGCCGCGGGAACGGGATCCGGAATTGGCCGCGATCACGGAGAAATTTACCTCGTTCGCTTCCAATAAGCTTCCAGAGTTGCGAAACGCGCTACGGGACAGTCCCGACCCGGAAGAGCGAGCTGCTGCTGCGGTCGTGATCGGCTACGCGCAGGACAAAAGCGCGATCGCCGCCGATTTGCAATACGCCATGCGGGATCCTGATGAAGCCGTGCGCGGAAACGCCATCCGCTCGCTGCACGCGGCCGTAATGAAAGCGGATACTCCTAGCCAAGCCGTTCCCGTCCCGTTCACCACTTTGGTCGATCTGCTTCACTCCGTGGTCTTGAGCGATCGCGTGGAAGCAGCCGACATGCTGGTGACTGTGACCGACGACGGGAACCCTCAAGCGATCGCGTTGATGCGGTCCGAAGCGCTGCCAACGCTGATCGAGATGGCCCGCTGGAAGTCGCTGTTCTACGCGCTGCCGCCATTCATGCTGGTTGGCCGGATCGCGGGTCTGCCGGAACAAGAAATCCAAAGCCGTTGGACGAACGGAGACCGCGAGTACGTGATTCGCAAGGCGCTCGCGACCTTGCATCAGGCAACCAAGCCTGCGCAGCCGAAGCAGCCCTTGAAGTAAGCATTGGTAGGCACGGGCAGATTCGAACTGCCGACCTGTCGCTTAGGAGGCGACCGCTCTATCCATCTGAGCTACGTGCCCGCTTGCGCCACTCATCATTATAACGACGGAGCCCTCGCCATCCGATATCCGTCCGATGGTGCATGCCTTCGAAATGAATGACGCGCACGGCGGTGTAAGCGCGGTTGATGGCCGAAGGAAGATCATTGCCCGCCGCGGTAACGCCGAGGACACGGCCGCCCGCCGTCTCGATGCCATTCGGCCCTTGCCGGGTACCGGCGTGAAACACAGTCGCTCCAACTGCCTCAGCGTCAGGGATGCCGTGAATCGGCTTGCCAATTTCGTAGGAGCCAGGGTATCCGCCCGACGCCAGCACCACACAGACACTCGGACCGGGACGCCATTCGAGTTTAACGGACCCTAGCTCGCTGTTCGCAGCCGCGACGAGGACGGGCGCCAGATTGGTTGCCATGCGGTGCATGAGCGGCTGAGTTTCGGGGTCGCCCAGGCGGACGTTGAATTCGAGGACCTTCGGTCCGTCCGCGGTTATCATCAGCCCGGCGTAGAGGAACCCTGTAAACCTCGTGGCTTCGACGGTCGGCAGAATGATGCGGCAGAGAATCTCTTCGATTTGTCGAGCGCTCAGAATTGAGGAATCGCAGTACGCACCCATCCCGCCGGTGTTCGGCCCGCGGTCGCCGTCGAATGCGGCTTTATGGTCTTGCGTGGGAGCAAGCGGCAGAGCCGTTTTGCCATCGCATAGGGCGATGAAGCTGACTTCCTCTCCCTGGAGGAACTCTTCAACCACAAGAGGTCCGGAGAAAGTCGCCAGCGTAGCCTCGGCCTGCTTATCGTCGTGTGCGATAACAACCCCCTTGCCGGCGGCCAGACCGTCTGCTTTTAGCACGACGGGAAAGCCGAAGCAATCGAGCAGCCGGCGCGCCTCGGCGGCATTTTCGGCGGTGGCGAAGGCGGCCGTCGGGATATTACTTCGTTTGAAAAAGTTCTTTGCGAAAATCTTGCTGCCCTCGAGCCTGGCGTCTTCGGCTGCCGGCCCGACAATTTTCAAACCGCGGGCCCGAAACCGATCCACAATGCCGGAAACCAGCGGCGCCTCGGGCCCGACCACGGTCAGGTCAGCACCGGTCGAGAGAGCAACATCCAGCGGATCCCCGCTCACACACTTGGCGACTTGTGCTATTCCCGGATTTCCGGGCACTGCGAAGACTTCGACTCCGGGCGATTGGGCCAGTTTCCAGGCGAGCGCATGTTCCCTGCCGCCGCCTCCGATCACAAGAATTTTCATGGGCCGGTACAATGATATCCAATGGCGGAAAACTATGACGTGGTGGTAGTTGGGGCCGGGCATGCGGGTTGCGAGGCTGCGCGGGCCTGCGCCCGCCTGGGTTTGAAAACCGCCCTGGTGACCATGAACCTGGACCTGATCGCCCAGATGTCGTGTAATCCGGCAATCGGAGGCATCGCCAAGGGGCACCTGGTTCGGGAAATTGATGCCCTCGGCGGCGTCATGGGTGAAGTAGCTGATGCGGTCGGCATCCAATTTCGCCTACTAAACACCAGCCGCGGGCCGGCCGTATGGTCCCCTCGCGCGCAAATGGATAAGAAGCAGTACCGCCTGCGCATGCGCGAAGTACTCGAGAAGGAGCCGAATCTCCGGATTAAACAGGCGGAGGTCGCCGGGCTTGCCATTGACCCGGCTTTCCACCGTGTGCTGGGTGTGAATCTCCGCGATGGGCGGACCGTGGCAGCGGGGGCGGTGGTGGTCACTACCGGAACGTTTTTGAACGGGCTCGCCCACGTCGGCGAAGCGAAATATAGCTGCGGGCGGAACGGAGAAGCCTCCTCTCAGCTACTCGGCGATCAACTGCGAACACTAGGCCTAAGCTGGACACGCCTGAAGACCGGCACGCCGCCGAGACTCGATGGGCGGACCATCGACTGGAGCCAGTTCGAACGGCAGCCTGGCGACGTCGAACCGACACCGTTTTCGTTCATGACGGACCGGATCGACCGGCCGCAGATCGAGTGCCACATCGGGTACACGAATGAACGAACACACCAGGTTCTGCGGGAAGCGATTCCGCGATCCCCGCTCTATAGTGGGCAAATCGAAGGAGTCGGCCCCCGCTATTGCCCGTCGATCGAGGACAAGATCGTCAAGTTCCCCGACAAGCTGCGGCACCAGATATTTCTCGAGCCGGAAGGTCTGGATACTAATGAAGTCTATGTGAACGGAATGTCGACCAGCATGCCCATCGACGTGCAAGTCAGGATGCTGGCATCCGTTCCGGGCTTGGAACACGCCGAAATGATCCGGCCGGGATACGCGATTGAATACGATGCCATCGACCCTCGCGAATTACAGCACACGCTCGAGGTGAAGTCGATTCGGGGACTTTATCTGGCTGGGCAGATCAATGGCACTTCCGGCTATGAGGAAGCTGCCTGCCAAGGACTCGTTGCGGGGCTGAACGCTGCCACGCGGCTCGGCGGCAAGGAACCTGTCATTCTGGCGCGGACAGATGCTTACACGGGAATTCTGATCGACGACCTAGTTACTAAGGGCGCCGATGAGCCATATCGCATGTTCACATCGCGCGCGGAGTTCCGGCTGCGGCTGCGGATCGATAATGCCGACGAGCGGTTAACCCCAATTGGCCGGGAGGTCAGCTTGGTTAGCGACGACCGGTGGACACGACACGTCCGGAAACAGCGGCAGCGCGAGCAACTGACCGCTGCGCTCGCGAATGACCGGAACGGGCAGTGGCTGAAGCGGCCCGAATCTCGGATAGGAGAAATCCGGCAGTGGATCCGTGGGGTTTTGCGCGACGAGCCGGCGGCCGGAGTGCTCGAAACCGTGGAAACCGAAATCAAGTACAGCGGCTACATCGGCCAACAACAGCGGCAGGTCGAACGGCTGCAAGGGGCTGAGCGGAGAAGAATTCCTGCGGGATTCACATATGACGATATCCCGGGGCTATCGCGCGAGGTGCAGCAGAAACTGGAGCATGTTCGGCCCGACACGCTGGGACAAGCTGCACGAATTCCCGGCGTCACACCAGCGGCGGTCGCGGTGCTGGACGTATACCTAAGCCTTTCTCGTGTTTCGTGAGCTACTTGCCCGTAAGCTAGCCGACGTGGCCGAGCTCAGCGGCACAGAGTTGGCGGCTCTGGAAGCGCATTACGAGCTGCTCGTGCGGTGGAATCGGAAGCTCAATCTGACAGCAATTGGCGATATTGAAGACGCTGTCGAGCGGCACTACTGCGAGTCCGTTTTCCTTGCGGTTAACCTCCCTAGCGGACGCTTACGAATAGCCGACGTCGGCTCGGGGGCCGGGTTTCCTGGTGTGCCGGTTGCGGTAATGCGGCCGGATTGCGAAGTCGTCCTAATCGAATCGCACCAGCGGAAGGCGGTATTTCTGTGCGAAGCGACACGGACGCTGCCCAACGTCCGTGTCTTGGCGATGCGGGCCGAGGAAGTCAAGGAGCCGTTCGACCGCGTGATTTCGCGAGCGGTCAGTTACGAAGATCTGGCGGGGATCCTAAAGTGTCTCGCGCCGGCTGCCGATCTATTGACTGGAATAGAAGCCCCGCAGGCATCGCTGGGATTTCAATGGAGCGATCCAGTGAAATTGCCCTGGGGGCGGAACCGGTTTTTGCGATCTGGGGTTCGGACGGAAGAAAATAGTGTTTCACCTGGACAGAGTTTCACGTGAAACACCTTCACTAAACCCGTATCTGCGCGCACACGTGGTAGGATGAACCGGTTGAGTCGCGTCATCGCAGTTAGCAATCAAAAGGGTGGCGTCGGGAAAACTACCACCGCTATCAATTTGGGCGCTTCACTCGCCGCCAGTGAAGTAACCGTTCTCGTAATAGATGCCGATCCTCAAGGAAATGCCACTACGGGCCTTGGCATTGCGAAAGATCCGGAAAAACCCAGCTTATACAACGTCTTGCTGGGCGACACTCCTATCCAAACCGCTATTATTCCAACCAGCTTGGAAGGATTAAGTGTAATCCCTGCGGACAAGAACCTAGTCGGCGCTAACCTGGAACTTATTGACCTGCCCGAACGCGAAATGCGCCTTCGCCACGCGATCCGCGAGATTCGCAACGACTTCGCGTTTATTCTAATTGATTGTCCCCCTGCCCTTGATTTGTTGACGCTGAACGCTCTGGTTGCCGCCGATTCCGTGCTGGTACCGATTCAATGTGAGTTTTTCGCGCTCGAAGGTGTCTCGGAGCTAATGGACACAATTGACCGCGTCCGGGACTCCTTCAAACATCGCCTCGCTCTGGAGGGCATCCTGCTCACCATGTTCGACGAGCGCACAAACCTCACGCGCCAAGTCGCCGCAGACCTCAAGGAATTTTTCGGCCGTCAGGTATTTCGCACAGTCATTCCACGAAGTATCCGCTTGGCGGAGGCTCCGAGCTTCGGTAAGCCCATTCTCGGCTATGACCCCCGCTCCCGAGGCGCCGAAAGCTATATCAAACTCGCGAAGGAGATTCTCGACCATGAACACCAAGGCCGACAACCCGCGCAAGGCGCTCGGTAGAGGACTCGGGGCGCTCCTTCCGACCAAGCCCCTGTCCCCGCCTCTGAATGGCCAAGCCGAGGAGCCCCAGACCGTGCCGGTCGATTCCATCGATCCGAATCCCCTGCAGCCTCGCAGGCTCTTTCACTCGGAGCGCCTGGAAGAACTGGCTCAGTCGATCCGGACCAATGGCATCATTCAACCACTCGTAGTTCGGAAAGCGGGTACTCGCTACCAGCTTGTCGCCGGCGAGAGGCGTTGGCGCGCATCGAAATTGGCCGGGGTCGCGCACGTGCCGGTCGTTGTTCGCCAGATACCGGATGAACGCCTGCTCGAAATCACACTGGTCGAAAATATTCAGCGCGAAGACCTGAATGCGATTGAAACCGCCATCGCGTTCGACCGGATGATGAAGGAACTCAGCCTCGACGCCGAGGAAATCGGTCAACGCACAGGTAAGGACCGGACAACAATTGTCAACTCCGTCCGCCTCCTACAGCTCCCGCCGGATATTCAACAACTGGTGGCCGAACGTCGCCTCTCCGCCGGACACGCCCGCTGCCTCCTATCCCTTCCTTCCGCCGACCTCCAACGCGAAGTCGCCGAACGTTCGGTGGCACAAGGCTGGTCCGTCCGCCAGATCGAACGCACCACCCAGCGCATGCTTGAGGGCCGCAAACCGAAACACGTAGACGAAGTCGACACCGACCCAAACGTCAAAGCCGCCATTCAGGAGCTCGAGCGAGTCTTGGGTACCAGAGTCCGAATCGTTGAAAAGGCTAGGGAAAAAGGCCGAATCGAAATCGAATATTACTCTGGCGAAGACCTCGATCGCATCTACAATACAATCGTCGGCCAGCTCTGATTACTTTAGTATTTCCAGGATCTCGACCAGCTCCCGCCGAATTTCCGGCAGCGGATCCGCGGGAAACAGCGACCGCTGCGCCGAGGCCTCCTCAGGAGCTTTTGTAGTCACTGCCTCGTCCCGCAGGTTTTGCCGCGCCCCTTCTATCGTAAAGCGTTTCTCATAGAGAAGGTGCTTGATGCGAAGCAGCAGCTCAACGTCCTTGCGTCGATAGAGCCGATGGCCCGTCCCCGATTTCTTAGGCGACAACTGCGGAAATTCGCTCTCCCAATACCGCAGGACGTACGGCTCGACTGCCACAATCTCACTCACTTCGCCGATCCGGAAATATAGCTTGTCGGGAATTTCCGGAGCATCCGGTTCTCGGGCGCCGTCCGTCATCGCCAAGTGCCATCCTAGCTCAGGCTGTGCGCAAAGTCACTCCGCGCTGATCGCTACGAGATGCTGGCCCCTGGGCAAAAGCAACGTCGCGGGCCCGGCGCTCTGTGGCGACTCCGGTCTTCCATCAATCTCAACCTTTCGGGGGCTGCGGTTTAGGACGGCTATTGCGCGCGAACCGCTCCAATAAGAAAACTCTATGGATGTCGAGCGCGCCCGCGCACTGCGTAATTCGCCATTCAAGTATAAGAGCCGAAGCTCTTGCTGACTCGCGGCTGGAGCAACCGTGTGTACCCCCGCCGGGAGCCAAACCACTTCGTCGTTGGCCACCGGCCATGGATGCCCATCCACCACCGCTCCGCCCTTCCATCGCACCCCGACACCGTTTTCGGATTCGACTACCGTCGTCGGCCCGATCGCCTCAATCCGTTTCACGGCACTAGCCGCCGCAGGTAGCAGTCCCAAATCGGGCGCGAGCAGGGAGCTTTCGAAGTACAACGCAGTCCTGCGGAAATTGAGTGCCGCCTGATGAACCAGCTCGAAAAGCTCCGTTCCCGTCTGTTGCTTGGTCGGGTAAACATCCTGGTAGCGATCGACGATATTCAGATCGATGGCTAGTTTCTCGCGATGCGCCGTCAGCGGCCGATAGGCCTCGGCGATCGCATGATATCGCTGCGGTCCCTGGTTCCAGATGGTGGCCGGGTCCTCGACGAGAAAAGTAAACGAATGCCTGTCCAGCAGAGGCAAAACCCGGCTCGCGTCCGCGCCAATCGCGTCGCGCATGTTCTTGTCGAACCGGTCGTCCACATGCGTCAGGACTAGGTCGAGGTCAGGTTTCGATGCCCGCGCCGACTCCATGACCCCCAACCACTCCTCTTCGATCCGCCCTGCCAACTCACTGCGAAAATCGAGGAATGCCCTTTGTGACGCCGCATCCTTCCGGGAACGGAAGATTTCGATCGGATCGAACCCTTTTTCCGCCTGAAAAAGCTTCCGCACATCGTCGTTCATGGGCGTAAACCGGGAGGGGTTCCCGATTCCCTCAAGCGACTCGAAATACAATTCCGCAAGGTTGGCGCCATCCCAGTCGAACCGCTCCAGCAGGCTTCGCACGCCTTTCGATGCCGCGCGGAAGCAATCGCGATTGGTCAGGTTCATCAGCTTGCGCCAATCGAGCTGCGCATCCTGCAGAACGCCGGTTTTCTCGCGCCATTCCGGATGGTCGTTCCAGAATTTGTCACTGACGTGCGGCAGTTCGAACCACGCATAGACCAAAATGCCTGCGCGGTGGCACGCTTCGATCAGCCTACGCAAGTATGCATCGCCTTCCTCGGTCGGATCATAAAAGTGCCAGGCAGCCACCTGCAGTGCGCTAATGCCGGCTTTGTGCCAGCGATCCGCGAAATAATCCAGATCGACGCGAGCGCGATATCCCGAATCGAAGAATGCCCAGTAGCCGGTCGTGCGGAAAGGAGGCTCGACGCCCAAATCGCTGAGCGCTGCCAGTAAATACGGAAACCGCTCATAACCCCGCTCTCCCGGCGAGACCGCAACCCACAACACTGCGCCAGCCCCGCGCCGCATACCGGCGACCATCGGAGCGCTGCTCCAGCGGTCACGCGCGAAGACCCGCGCGTTTTCCGGTATCTCGAAAACCGGCAGCTCGAGGGCCTTCTCCCAAATAATCGGGAACTTCGGGTTATGAACGTCCGTGAGGCTACCGACCCGCGCATTCTCTTTACCGCGGTGAAAGCCGAACAACTCGGCCAACGACGATTCGCCCTCTAAAATCAGCACCGCGCCGTTTTCTACGCGCGTCTCCCATTCGCTCGAAGCCGCGGCGCCGCTCCGTGCTACGAAGATGTGAGCCATCCCGGGTGGCTTCGCCTCGAATCCGATCGACGAAAGAATCGCGGGCCACGATCCCGACTCCTGCGAAAGCACGCTGAAGTACGGCAAATCCGCGCCCCGAGCTCCGGCCGCCACAAGCGCACAGGCTGCGAAAAGGCTAGCGCGTAACCGCATACCAAATTCCCGCCCGAATATCCGTAAAATGCGCCACGGGGTATGCGCCGTGAATCAGGTACCAACCTCGCATCGAATCAAGCAGCAGATACATGGAAGGCGGCATGAAGTCTCCGTGAATGCGGATTCCGGGGCCTGTTTCTACGAAATTTGCCCAGCCCTGGCGTTGCGCATCAACTGTCGTATTGAAATTCCAGTACACCTGCGCGCGCAGAAGTTTCGCGCCGGAACTGAACCCCAACCGCGTCTGTTGATAAAGCAGAAAATCGTTTCCGAATTGGCTGACGAAAACGCCGTCCGTATTGATCGCCGTGAAAATTCCCGAAGATTCGGAAGTCAGCGTCGCGCCAAAGTTTCGCGCCGCACTGACGCCGCCGCGATAATCCGGCACTATATGGCCTGTGACGTAGCTCATCGCCGACCCGGCTTCGCCCCAAGCCGTGATTCCACGCCATGGAATCGTAGTCAGCCCCGCCCCGACGATGAATGAGCTTTGCGAAAGATACTGCGGGGAAACGGCGCCGATCGTCACCCGGGTGTCCCCTATGAATCGCAGGCTCAAGTAAGGACGAATGTGCAATCGGGCCAGCGGCCCTTTCCGCCATTCGGCCTTCGCCTGCGCGTAGGAAAACAGATCGTGCCAACGCGTCGAGAACAGTGGGTAAGCCCAGACCGTAGTTTGAAACGGTTCGTTCGAACTACGCAGGTTCTTCCAGGCCTTCAGCGCTTCCGCCGCAATCTTCTCGTCCGTCGAGTGCCTGGCCAGGTCGAACCAGCGAACGGCTTCGCCATCCTGGTGCAGAATGTTGTACGCCCAACCCATGCGCAGCATCACGTCAAAATCGCCCGGTTCAGCCTCGTGCGCAATCTCCAGGTACTTGAGCGCGTCCTTCGTGTAGCCGGCCTTCATGCTGCGCTCCGCCATTACCTTCGCGTCCACCACTACGGCAGTTTCTTCCGGGTTGCGCTGGCGCAGCACCTGGGGCCTGCGCAGTACCGCCCGCACGCGATTCGCCAGGTCCTCGTCGGGGCCGGATAGCACGCGGTCGAAGAGCGGCATAGCATCGTTTACATCGCCGCGGCCGAATAGCAGAAATCCAAGCTGCGTAGCCGAGAGTAGATCGTCGGGAGCCGCTTTGGTAATGATGGAAAATTGCTGCTCCGCCTCCGGCTCGCGTTCCAATCGGAGCAGAAGATAAGCCAGCTCCCGCCGCAGATCCACGTTCTCCGGATCGAGTTCGAGCGCCTTTTGAAATTCGGAAACGTACGGATACCGGTCCGGAAGCAGCTCGCGAGCCATTTCCGCGGCCCGCGGCTCTCCGCCCCGCCAGGCTGCCAGCAGCGCGGCGTTCGCTTCATCGACTCGATTCAACGCCTTCCACACGCGTCCCAAATCAACCAGCACTGTGCGCCGGTCCGGATGAATGCGCCAGGCTTTCTCGTAGTGCTCGGCCGCCAGTTCCAGTTCGTCCCGCTGCTCGGCTAATGTGGCCAGCTCATAATGAGCATTGAAGTCGTTGGCGCCGTTCCCGATAGCATCTTTCCAGCGTGCAATGCCCGCCGCCAGCGGATCGTCAATGTTGTGAAACGCCTGCTCCGCAATGGGATTCCCTGTTTTGCGGATGCGATCGAAGATTCGCCGCGCTTCCGCCTGCTGCTTGGTTTCGTAACAGAGGAACGCGTATTCCAAGGCCACCTGAGTGTCGTCCGGCTCTAAGCGCATGGCTTCCTGAAACTGGTCGCGAGCCCGTTCGTTCTCTCCAATGCGCAAGTATGCGTAACCCAGGTCCTTGCGAATGGAAGCGCGCGCCGGCGCCAACTCAATTGCTCTCAGGAAGCCATCAATAGCAGTGTCATAGTCGCGCGCTTTGAGCGCTTCGTAGGCCTGCGCGAGCGGCTCATAGGCTGGGTCGGTGGTCTGGGCGCAGGCAGAGCCGGCCAAGCACAACGCGGCGAACAATGCGACCGCACGCATATTTCTCTCGTGAGATAGTGCGCACGCAACGCAAATTCTCGCAGAATTGAAGCATGAAGTGGAGCGCGAACGGTTGCGAAAGATGGCCGAGCCATACGGCCGGAGCAAATAGGCGATACTGAAAAGCAGTGGATGCTGACAAAAGTCTTCCATTTCCAGGCGCCCCGCGAGCACTACCAAGCCGATGCCGCCGTTGTGTGGTGTTTCGATAACCGCTTCCATCTGAGCTTTGGCAAGTTCCTGAAGCGGCTGGGAATCGCGGCCCCAGACATCATCAAAATCGCCGGCGGCGCCAAGGATCTGGCATCTCCGGCCTCCGAAACCGACCGGCAATTCCTCCTCGAACAGATTCGCCTATCGATCCGGCTGCACGGAACCAAGCGCGTTATTCTGATGCTGCATTCCGATTGCGGCGGGTACGGCGGGCTGGAGCAGTTCGGCGGCGACGCGCGCGCCGAGGCCCAGCACCACGAAGAAGAATTGCGGCGCGCCGCGGCGTTCCTGAAAAACGCCCTCCCCGAAATCGATGTTCAGGCGTACTTCGTCGATTTTGAAGGCACCTGGGCGCTCGAACAAGCTCAAGCCGCACCGCCCGCAGTCTAACAGGCGGGTGCAACCCTCACCGGAATTGGATAGACTTTCCGAAAACAAAGCGTTCAGCAGTCAGCTCCCAACTCGCCTTAGCTGATTGCTGAAGGCTGATCGCTGAGAGCTTCTTTATGAATACTCGCAGACAGTTTGTGAAAAGCGCTGCCGGTGTGATGTTTGCCGGTTGCAGTCTGTGTTCCAGGCCCGCATTCGCGCAGGGCGCGCCCAAACGCCGCGAAGTGACGGTCGGTGGTAAACGCATCAAAACCATCGATGTCCACGCGCACGTCGTCGTCCCCGAAGCCACAGCCCTCATGGCTACCAAGACCGCGCCTGATAACCCCGCGCTCATCCTACCGAAGCGCTTCGAAACTATGGACGAGTGGGGCACGGACATGCAGGCACTCAGCATCAACGCCAACTGGTACGCGCTCGATCGCGACCTTGCGGACCAGGTCATCCGCATTCAAAACGAAAAGCTGGCCGAAATTTGCGCGAAGTATCCGGACCGCTTCGTGGCTTTCGCGTCGGTCGCCCTGCAGTTCCCGGAAATGGCGGCCGAGCAGTTGGAACAAGGCGTGAAGAAATACAAGCTCCGCGGCGCCGCCATCGGCGGGCACGTGAATGGCGACGAACTCTCCAACCCCAAGTTCGATCCCTTCTGGAAGAAGGCGGAAGAACTCGATTGCGTGGTGTTCATGCATCCGCAGGGCATTCCGGAGATGAATAAGCGGCTCGCGGGAAACGGCGGATTGACCAATGTCATCGGCAATCCGCTCGAAACCACCATCTTCCTCTCGCACCTGATTTTCGATGGCACACTCGACAAATTCCCCAAGCTGAAAATCTGCGCGGCGCACGGCGGCGGCTACCTGCCTTCCTACGCAGCGCGCTCCGATTACGGGTGCAATCGCTTCCCGCAAGCCTGTAAGTCGATCCGCAAACACCCCTCTGAATATCTGCGGCAGCTCTATTTCGATTCTATGGTGTTCACGCCGGAGGGCCTCCGCCACCTGGTCGCGGAGTCCGGCGTCAGCCAGATCATGATCGGCACCGACTATCCGTACCCCTGGAGCACCACCACCGTCGATCATGTCCTGAAAACGCCCGGCCTCACCGACGATGATCGCCGCGCAATTCTCGGCGGCAACGCGGCGAAGCTATTGCGGATTGTTTGAAGGCGCAGCAAGCGAAATCAGCGCGCTCGCGTCGGGAAGTTCTTCCAGTTTGAGAATGAGTTGAGCGAGCGCGTGCCGCTCATGGGAGAGCAGGAACGAAGCGGCATTGTCGTGGAACTTGTCGAGCAGTTCGGCTTCGCTCATCGGGTTTTGGAGAGAGCCGCGGTTGTATTCTTCCACTTCTTCGAAGCTGCGACCGTCGCGCAGGGTGATGCGTACGATACCCTTGAAGCGGCCGGGGCCGGGCAATTCGGGATCGGCGTAGTAAGATACCCGCCGCGCCAGGTCTAGAATCTCGGGATGACGTACCTTATCGGCGCGATAGGCGTGTTTGCCAAGTTCGCCGCAGTAGAGCGTTTCCGCCAGCGTATATTGCAGGCTAACGCGCCCGTGGGAATCAGATGCGGGTGCCCACTTCTCTTCCACCGGCTCGCATACAATTCCCACGATGAACGGCGCCACCGGGCACTCAATCAGCTCCACATCTTCCGCCGTAATGGCGTGGCGCTCGCGTATCCGCAGCAGCGCGCTGATATATGGATGAATTACGTGCGCGGCGGGAAAGGGCTTGAACGACGAATTGCGGCTCTCCCAATGTGTGCCAAGGCCATTATCGATGCGGCTGAAATCGCGGTGCGCGGCCGGGTCCTGCACGTGCGCAGCAAACAAGCCGAAGCGGCCTTCGAACACCTGCGCCGGGCCGGTGTTTCCGGAACGCGCCAGCAGCGCTGCCGTGATGCCACTTTGCGCGGCAAAACCCGAATGCAGAAACTTTGCCTGGGTCCCATCCACCCAGCATTCGAGTAATCCGGCGGCGAGACTGCCGCAAACACCGGCTGCGTGCTTCATGGTTGAAACATCCAGGCCGAGCAATTTGGACGTCAGGTAAGCAGCTCCGAATGGCGCAAACAGACCGGTAGGATGAAACCCGCGGCGATGCAGCTCGCCTGAAGACACGCTGCCCACGCGGCACGAAATTTCATTGGCGATGGCCACAGCGGTAATCAAATCGCGGCCGGAAACCGGTACGATCTCCGAAAGCGCCAGCGCCGCCGCAACCGCCGGGCTGCTCATGTGGACGATCGATTCGACGTGCGTGTCATCGAACTCCAGCGCTTGCGGGAAAGCCCCATTCGCGAAAGCCGCCGCAGTCAAAGCGGCCGCGTCGCCAGTTGCCAACACATGGCACGGTCCCGGCGAAGCCATAGCCAGCGCGGCCTGCCGCACCGAGCTTCCAAACTCCGTTCCGGCGCCCGCCAGCGCAAGACCGATAACATCGAGCACTCGAAACCGCGTGGCCGCCACCACATCGGCCGGCAGGTCTTCGAAGCGTGTGGCGCAAACCCAGCGGGCCAGCACCTCCGAGAGAGTCATGCAGCCGACCATCCGCCATCGATCGGCAATGCCGCTCCGGTGATGTCGCGGCTCTCCGGCCCGCACAGGAACACCATCAACGCCGCTACGTCATCCGGTTGAATAAACCGGCCTGTTGGTTGCTTGCCCGCAAGAAACTGCTGCTCCGCCGCCGCGCGCGGGATAAATTGTTCGGCCATCATTTGCGCCATTCTGGTTTCATGCACCGGCGTGGGCACGGTTCCGGGGCACACAGCATTACAAGTTATGTTCCAGCCAATCGTTTCCACGGCCACCGCGCGAGTCAAACCTAACAGAGCGGTTTTGGTTGTAACATATGCCGCTCGATTCGGCGCGCCGCGAAAGCCGTAAATGGAGGAAACGTTGATGATGCGTCCCCAGTTGCGCTCGCGCATCTTCGGCAGAGTCAGACGAATTGTGTGGAATGCGGCGGAAAGGTTCACCGCGATCGCCTCATCCCATTCGCCCGGAAAGAATTTTTCTATGGGAGCGCTGTGACGAACTACAGCGTTGTTTACCACGATATCCACGGCCCCAAAGGTCTCGTCCGCTTCCCTCACCATGGTTTCGATCTCTTCATGCCATCGCAAATCCGTGCCGCAGTAAAGCGTGCGCACATTGTGTTCGACCTCGATTGCCGAGCGAATGGCAGAGATGACCTCCGCGTTGGCAAAACCGTTCAACACCACATGGCATCCCGCCGCCGCGAACCGGCGCGCCGCCGCCAGTCCAAGACCCTGCGTGGAGCCCGTGATCAGCGCGCACTTCCCGTCGAGCAGCCGCTCACTCACCGCACCTTGCTCGATTCGCCATCGGCCAGCGCGAGTTCGGTAATGCGCAGCCCTTGTTTACTGATGCGCGAAGGATACAGATCCTTCAACCGCTCCTCGTGAACCGGAATAACGCGGTAACAATTGCCATCCACAGCTTTCACCATTGCGTCCGTGGTCATCACCAGGTTGTACTGGCTGCCGGTCGCGAGGCCCACAGGGATGTATTGCGGATCGGCCGTGTCGTCGCCGCGGAGGTTTTCATGTGTGTATACGAGGTCCCCGGCGAACACCCAGGAGTTCCCGGAGTTGTTTGCCAGGTCATTGCGGACGTGCACGAACATCGATCCCCACGTGTGTGTATCGAATGCCGCCCGAAGATCAATGCCCGGCAGCACGTTCTCGCGGTCGCCGTTCACGCAAACGAGCCTACCCTGCCGCCCCAGATCTACCGCGCGCAGGATGTCCGCCGGATCGACCCCGCCCATAAACCAGCGGAACCGCCGGTCGAGCGCCATCGCCCACACCCATTTCGAAAGCTCCCGCTCCTGGAGATAAAAAGTCGCATTCGGAAAGTCTTCAATGTTGCCCATGTGATCGAAATGCGCATGCGTGATGAAAATCGTGGTGACATCCTCCGGCTGAATGCCGCATTCCGCCAGCACCGTGCGCGGAGGATGCCAGTTCTCCACGCCGTAGGTGTTGGCCAAAACTTCGCCATAGGCTTTGTGGTTGTAGCCGACATCAACCAGCGTCACATGCCCGCCGCCTTTGATCAGCACATATCCGTAGGGCAGTTTGCGATGGCCCTGGTTGTGCGCACCGTAAACCAGGCCGCTTAGGTGGTATTTGGCAACCCACGCATATTCGAGAACCCAAATGGAGTAGCGGTTCATAATTTGTTTCCGCAACAACCCTGCTCAAAAGCGATCATCGGAAAGCCGGGCAGTTCATTCGATGCCCGCTGCAATTCGCCATAAGCCGCGCGCAGCGGGATCAATACCGGGTCGATGGCTAAACCGCTTTGCGCAGCCTCCAGAGCGTCCTCAAGCGCTTTCGCCGCCGCCAGCAGATACCAATGATGCCGCCGCGCCCGCTCCGGCACGCGTGCCCGTTCGACCCCATCGCTCGCTTCTCCATGCAGCCGGCGAGCGGAAGTGAGCATGGGATGATGCGGCCCCGCGCATCCCGATCCCGCCGCTGCCAGCACCATCAGCCCCGCCAGTTGTGCCGACACCTGCCGCAGGTCTTCGAACTGCCGCCGCGCCTCCACAATGTAAGCGGCGGTTTCGTCGTCTACCGGAGCACGAAGGGGTTCGGAGTGTTTCCCGAAATATCGATCCATACGCTTTTCGTCTGCAAGTATTCCCGAATGGCCTCCACACCGCTCTCGCGGCCGATCCCGGAGCGTTTGTACCCGCCAAACGGCGACATGTAGCTTACCGCGCGATAGGTGTTCACCCAAACCGTTCCGGCTTCCAGGCGCTCCGACATCGTCAGCGCCCGCTGAATGCTCTTTGTCCAAACACCCGCCGCCAGGCCGTACACTGTGCCGTTGGCGATGCGCACCGCGTCGTCTTCATCTTCGAACGGGATGATCGAGAGCACCGGGCCGAAAACTTCTTCGTTGGCGATGCGCATTTCCGGGCGCACATCCGTAAAAATGGTCGGTTCGACAAACCAGCCCGAGCCGCATTCCGGCCGCTTAGCAGGCCCACCGCCCAGCCGGCAGACCGCGCCTTCCTCCTTTGCGATCCGTAAATAGTCGAGCACCTTCTGATATTGCGGCTGAGTCGTAATTGGCCCAACCTGCGTGGTAGCTTCGAGCGGATCACCCATCTGCGCCGTCCGCGCCAGCTCCATCAGGCGATCTACAAAATCCTCGTAAATCGGCCGATGGATCAAAGCGCGCGAGCCTGCGATGCAAGTCTGGCCCGTAGCTGCGAAGATGCCGGAAACCACGCCTTTTACTGCGCCATCCAGATCGGCATCATCGAAAACGATATTTGCCGATTTGCCTCCCAGTTCTAACGTCACGTGCTTCAAGCCACGTGCCGCCTGCTGGTAGACAAATTCGCCGGTGCGATCGCCGCCGGTGAAGGCAACCTTGGCGACATCCTTATGCGTCACCAGCGGCTCGCCCACATCGTTACCGAACCCGGTGACGATGTTCACCACTCCCGGCGGGAAACCGGCCTTTTCAAACAACGCTCCGAATTCCAGCGCCGAAACCGAGGAAAATTCGGACGGTTTCCACACTACCGTATTGCCCGCGGCCAGCGCGGGCGCGAGTTTCCAGGTGGCCAATAGCAGCGGCGAGTTCCATGGAGTAATTGCAGCCACCACGCCCAGCGGTTCCTCGCGCGTGAAGTTGAACACGCCCTGCTTATCGATAGGAATCACGCGCCCTTCGATCTTGTCCGCCAGACCGCCGAAATAGTAAAACCACTGCGGGATGTAATTCAACTGCGCCCGCATCTCGGCCAGCAGTTTGCCGTTGTCGCGGGTTTCGATTTCCGCCAGGCGGGCCGCATCCGCGGCAATCAAATCGCCCAGCCGCCGCAGGAGCGCGCCGCGAGCCGTAGCCGTAAGCGAGCGCCAAGCGCCGCAGTAGAAGGCCGATTTCGCCGCTTCGACGGCGCGCTCTACATCCGTGGCCGTGCCCCGCGGGATCAGCGCCCAAGGCGAGGCGGTGAATGGGTTCACTGATTCAAACCAATCGCCCGAAGCCGGATCGGCCCAGGCGCCGCCGATCAACATTTGATATTTTTTCATGGCGGATTGTGGGAGGCTCAATCCGTCAATATCTCACACTCGCAGGGTGGGACAGGCTTCAACCTGTCAACCGCGCGCAGCGGGGCGGGTCCGCCGGGCTTAGCGGAGGCGAAAAAGGAAATCGCCCAAAAATTTGCACGCAGCCACCGCTGCCCGTACGGAAATTCCAAGCCCGGCGCAGTCTTCTTCAGCTCGAAAGCGTAACCGCCGATCTGCTGGACCAGCCGCCGCTCACACGAATCTCGTTGGAGAGGACCGTTTGCGTAATCTATTATGCCGACACGAAGGCGATCCAGCCAGCCCAAGCGGCCTAGGAAGTTCCTGCTGAAATTCTGGTCCTGGACGAAATACACGATTGCCGCAAACTCTATGCCGAGCGTCTGGATCGTAACCTCGTGCTCGTACGCTTCGAAATATCCAGCCACGGTCCGAAAGCGCTGGGACCGGCCGGATTAAACTTCTAATCCAAGGATCTCGGCATGCTTACGCTCAAAGATGCTGTGTGCCGCGTCTGTATCTATCTTCGCCAGCCTCCGCATAGCAATGGCTCCTCTCGAATTTCGAGCCTGGAAGGCATTCTCACCATCCCGGAACGAAAGGGAGCGGGTCCTCAGGAAGTACGTGGACCACAAAAGGAATTTGGATACCCTGTGCTCTCGCCGCCGCAAACACCGGCATTGGGTCGCTGCCTGCCGAGATCAAGCGGTCGCCTTCTATAGCCACCCATTGACCCGCATATGCCTCACGGTTTTCGTCGATCCATTGGATCTCGAGGAACCGATTCGTCTCTGGCGGCACGCGAACGGTCAGCCTTCGCGCCAGCCCATTTGCGAAACGTAAGACCTCCTCCTGATCCGATGGCGGGAGGCGGCGGACTTTCTCGAGGATCGCTTCTTCAAGATTCATACTCTGCCCCCTTGATCATACCGGAGTGACTGTAGGAGCACGGCGATCGCCAACTACTTCTGCGGTCGCCCGCCGTGGCCTGATTCTGAACATTCCGCTCCCTGCAGCCCCAATCCCGCCCCACTACAATAGGAGATTACCCGAATGGCCTTTAAAGGTGTCGACTATTTCGCGGTCGATTCACTCCTGGGCGAACAGGAACTGCTCGTGCGCCAGACCGCCCGCCGTTTCGCCGACGACCGCGCCATCCCGCTGATGCGCGACTGCTTTCGCGAAGGCCGCTTTCCGCAGGAGCTGGTTGCCGAAATGGCCGAGCTCGGTTTCTTCGGCGCCAATCTCGAAGGCTACGGCTGCGCCGGGATGAGCAACGTCGAGTACGGCCTCATCATGCAGGAACTGGAACGCGCCGATTCGGGCCTGCGCAGCTTCGCCTCCGTCCAGGGCGCGCTGGTCATGTATCCCATCTACACCTACGGCTCACCGGAGCAAAAGCAGCACTGGCTTCCGTTGCTGCAAACCGGACGCGCCATCGGCTGCTTCGGCCTCACCGAACCCGATTTCGGCTCCAACCCTGCCGGCATGCGCACCACCGCCCGCAAAGAGGGCGCCTGCTGGGTCTTAAACGGCGAAAAGACCTGGATCACCAACGGCACCCTTGCAGACGTCGCCGTCGTTTGGGCGCGCGCCTCCGAATCCACCTCGTCCTCCGCCATCCGCGGTTTCCTAGTCGAACGAGGAACCTCCGGCTTCACCTCCTCCGATATTCACGGCAAGTGGTCCATGCGCGCTTCGGTCACCTCCAGCCTCTTCCTCTCCGATTGCCGTGTTCCCGAGTCGGCCATGCTTCCCGCCGCGCAAGGCTTAAAGGCCCCGCTGAGCTGCCTCACGCAGGCCCGCTTCGGCATCGGCTGGGGCGCTGTAGGCGCGGCCATGGATTGCTACGAAACCGCCCGCCTGTATGCCACCGTACGCAAGCAGTTCGAGGGCCGCCCGATTGCTTCTCATCAGCTCGTCCAGGAAAAATTGGCCTGGATGATTACCGAAATCACCAAGGCGCAACTGCTGGCCCTCCACGCCGGGCGCCTAAAAGATCAGGGCAAACTGGAACCGGCGCAGGTTTCCATGCTGAAACGCAATAACGTTGCCATCGCGCTCGAATGCGCCCGCTTGAGCCGAGACCTTCTGGGCGCCAACGGAATCACCGACGAATACCCCATCATGCGTCACCTTTGCAACCTCGAAACCGTCAAGACCTACGAAGGCACCGACCATATCCACGCGCTGGTGATTGGGGAGAAAATCACAGGAATCGCCGCTTATAAGTAGTGGGGCAGGCTTCAGCCTGCCAATCCGTCAGGAGTTGTTACCTCATGATTCTTTACGCCATGACGATTCTGGTAAGCGCCTTCTTGCTCTTCCAGGTGCAGCCGGTAATCGCCAAAATTATTCTGCCGTGGTTCGGCGGCTCGGCGGCTGTCTGGACTACGTGCCTGCTGTTCTTCCAAAGCGTGCTCGTGCTGGGCTATCTCTACGCCCACGCCACCGTGCGTCATCTGAAACCGCGCGCGCAATCGCTAGTCCACGCAGGCCTGCTGCTGGTCAGCGCCCTCGCCCTACCGATCCTCCCTAAAGCTGCCTGGAAACCCTCCGGCACCGAAGACCCGATTTTAGGCATCCTCGCGCTGCTCGCTCTCACCGTCGGCTTACCGTACTTTCTCCTCTCCACCACCGGCCCGCTGTTGCAAGCCTGGTACGCCCGCGGCCATAAAGCGGCCCTCCCGTATCGCCTCTTCGCTATCTCCAACGCCGGCTCGCTGTTCGCTTTGGTCAGCTACCCGTTTCTCTTCGAACCCGTTTACACCACCCGCCAGCAGGCCGATATATGGTCCATCGCCTATGGCGCGTTCATCGTGTTGTGCGGCGTCACAGCGCTGCGTTCCGGTGGCGCGCTGGTTGCGGAAACCCCGCAGGAAGCCGAAGCCTCGGAAAGGCCGCGCACGTCGGAATATTTCGTTTGGATGGGTCTGGCCGCCTGCGCCTCCATCCTCTTGCTGGCCATCACCAACCACATGTCGCAGAACATCGCAGCCATCCCGTTCCTCTGGGTTCTTCCCCTCAGTATCTATCTGCTCACCTTCATCCTGTGCTTCGAAGGCAGCGGCTGGTACCGGCGCAACCCTTACCTGCAACTCCTCGCCGTGGCCCTCGGCGCCATGGCGTACAGCATGAATAGCGAGCTCGATTTCTCTCGCAATATCAAGCTCCCTGTCTTCGGCCAGTTGCACATTTCGGGCCTCGCCGTCCCCATCACGCTCTTCTCCCTCGGCTTGTTCACCTGCTGCATGGCGTGCCATGGCGAGTTGGCGCGCATGAAGCCGCACCCCCGCTATCTCACTCAGTTCTATCTCATGGTTTCGGTCGGCGGCGCAGTGGGCGGAATTCTCGTCGGCCTCATCGCGCCGCACCTGTTCAATGCGTATTACGAACTCCCATTGGGTATGGCTGCCTGCGCAGTCATGGTGATTATCGCTCTCAAACATGACCCGGAAACCGGCTGGTTCGCCCGCTGGCGCCAGCCCGCTCCCCTGGTCGCCTCCATCCTTGCGATCGCCTTAGCCGCGTATCTCGGCATGCAGATTCGCGACAACGGCAGAAATACCCGCCTCATGGTTCGCAATTTCTATGGCGGTCTGCGTGTGCGCGATTCGGGACCCCCAGCCGCGCTCGATACCGTCCGCACCCTTATTCACGGCACCATCAACCACGGCGAAGAATACCTCGCGCCCTCGAAGCGCGATATTCCCATCACTTACTATGGCGGCTTTACCGGCGCAGCGCTCGCCGTGCATGACCGCCAAGCCAAAGGCCCGATCCGGCTCGGCGTGATCGGCCTCGGAACCGGCACCATGGCCGCCTTCAGCCGCGCCGGCGATTACGTCCGTTTCTATGAAATCAACCCCCTCGTCCCGATGATCGCGCGGAGCCAGTTCTACTTCGTCCCCGACTCGAAGGCCAAGGTCGATATCGCCATGGGCGATGCCCGCCTCTCGCTCGAGCGCGAGCAACCCGAAAATTTCGACGTCTTAGTGGTCGATGCTTTCTCGAGCGACGCCATCCCCGTCCACCTGCTGACGCGCGAGGCTATCTCGCTCTACTTCCGCCATCTCAAGCCCGATGGCATTCTCGCCGTGCACATTTCCAATCGCTACCTTGACCTCGCTCCCGTGCTCGCCGGCGAAGCCAAAGTCACGGGCAAAATCGGCCGGGTTGTCGAAACCGAAGACGACGATTCCCAGGACCTGTTCGGTACGACTTGGGTGCTTATTCGTTCCCCTGGGAGTCCCTTCAGTCAGGAGATCCTGAGCCGCTCCTACGACCTTGCCCATGCGCGCCAGATCCGCCTCTGGACGGACGATTATTCGAATTTATTTCAGATATTGAAATAAAATCCGCGTTATCTCGCCACGATTCGATTCAGCTTCAGCCCAACCGCGCGCGCTAACTTGCGTTGCTGCCGGTCGAAGCTGTACAGGTAGTCCGCGGCCATCTCCAGCGCCGCGGCCACGTGGAACAGGTCCGCTGTGCGCGTTCCCAGTCTTGCGGTAGTTTGGCGCGCTAACTTCAGTCCTCGCTCGAAAATACCTTCCGGCAATGCTCGAAACTGAAAGGCCCCGGAGCCCGCATTCTTCTTGAAAATCGCCAGTGAGGCCGCGGCTTCGGCGCTCGAAATCTCCTTGCGGAATACCCGCAGCTCCAGAGCATTCACCATTTCCAGCTCCGCAAAAGCGCTCACCACCACCTCGCCGCCTGCGGAATCCATTGTCTCGATTGCCAAGTCCGAATTCGCATCCGTGCTGTAAAGCGATACCAGAAAGCTGCTGTCCAGGTAGATTCTCAATACCGGTCGCGGTCCCAAGCCACGATCTCCGCGCCAGTGGTTGGCAGCACCCGATCGCCGTAAATGGCACGCAACTGAGCCTTGTAATCAGGCAGCTTTCTCTGCCGCTTCACCGGCGCCAGGCGCGCGATGGGCTTCCGCCGCTTGGTAATTTCGATCTCTTCTCCCTTCTCCAGCAGCCGCTCGATTTTTTGGAAGTTATAACGTAGGTCCCGCACCGAAGCCCTCTCCATGTGATACATTTTAGCATCACAATTATTTAGCAACGGTTGGCTTGACATTCACTCCCACTCTCCCTTACCATGGCGAAGATAAAGCGAACTTCCTAGCCTCAAACAGGAGTAATCTATGACCATCAGCCAATCTCTCTTGCCCGAGTTCGATAACGAAATGGCCAACACGCGCAAAACCCTCGAGCGCGTGCCGGACGACAAATTCGCCTGGAAACCGCATCCCAAGTCCTTCGCCCTCGGCCCGCTCGCGAACCATGTCGCGACCCTGGTTGGATGGACGGCAGATACGATTGAAAAAGAAAGCTTCGACCTCGCGCCTCCTGGCGGACAGGCCTCCCGGCCGCCAGAAGCGAACAACCGCGCCGACTTGCTTTCCACCTTCGATCAGGGCGTCGCCAAAGCTCGCGCGGCCATTGCCGGCGCGAGCGACGAGCACCTCCTGAAACCGTGGTCCCTACTCAACGGCGGCCAGGTTCTCATGACTATGCCTCGGGCCGTGGTCCTCCGCAACTTTGTCATGAACCACATCATCCACCACCGCGCCCAACTCGGCGTCTATCTCCGCCTCAACGATATTGCCGTGCCGTCCATTTACGGTCCTTCGGCCGACGAAAATCCCTTCGGCTAATCGAAGCGCATCTCGTCGCCGGCCAGCCAGAACAGTTCCACCCGCTGGCCGGCGCAAAAACTCCCGCCACCACTCCCAAAGTCCCGCGCCACTTGCGCCACAACCTGCTCACCACTCTTGAGGCGCACCTGCACGCGACTCCGGTCACCCAGAAAGACCATCCCTGTGACCTCGCCTTCCCGCCGCCGCATGCCATTACATTCCGCCGCCGCGTCCCGCGCGATCCGCATCGCTTCCGGCCGCACACCAACGCCATCCAGCCAGTTCACCTCGCCCAGAAATCCGGCCACAAATCGCGTCCGCGGCCGCAGATACACTTCTTGTGGTTCGCCAATCTGTTCAATCGCGCCCCGATTCATTACCGCCAGCCGGTCGGAAAGCGAAAGC
>DATBID010000159.1:0-4770 GCA_036557125.1 Bryobacteraceae bacterium
TGTGTGCGGGAAAACCGCACGCACAGTTTGAAAGGGGGTTACATGGAAACGGGTCAGCCTTCGTGCTGATACCGCGCCATAATCTACCAATGAAGACCGAAGTCTATAGCTGGCGAGTTTCGGCAGATCTGAAGGCCGATCTGGAAGCTGAAGCTCGCCGGCGCGACATTTCCGTTTCGGCGCTGCTGGATAAAATCGCGCGCGGATGGATCAGAGAGCATGAAGCGGAAAGATTAAAGGACGAAGCTGAGCAGGCCAGGATTCGCAGGGAGACACTGAAATTGGCGGGCTCGATTCGAGGCGGCAATCCCCGTCGCTCTGAATCCGTAAGCCAAATCGTTCGCGATCGGCTCGTTCAGAAATATGGCGACGGCAAGTTACCTCGTTGATACAGGGGCGATTGTTGCCTATCTGGACCGCGACGACCAATGGCACAAGCACTGTTTCGCAGCCTACCCGCATCTGCCATTGCCGCTGCTCACCTCCACCGCAGTTCTCACGGAACTCTTTCACATGATGTCGAGGCGGCCTGTCGAACTGGCAATCGTGTGGAGATTTGTTCGCTCCGGGGCGTTAGCCATTGGGCCAATCACAAACGAAGATTTCCCGCATCTTTATTCCCTGATGTCCCAATATGAGGACCACCCTATGGATTTCGCGGATGCGACGCTAGTGCGCCTGGCGCAGCGCGAATCGATCACCAGAATCTTCACAGTGGATGCTGATTTCGAAACCTACCGTATCGGCGGCCGCCGCCGTTTCACCATCGTTCCCTCCACACGTCCGTGAGCCGCGGAAACCGGACTCCTCCCTCCCTATTTCCGTGTGCCATAATGAATGGTCTTTGGACACGAACTCTTTTTCTCCCGGTATCGCCTGCCGAGTGGCATTGCCCCCCATTCCCGCTGCCAGCCGGTACGAGATTTTATGAGAGCTTTCGTTTACAATAAGAAATTCCTCGCCCGGTTGTGGAGTTTTCCCAGAGGGTGAATTACCCGGCCGGGCCGGGTTGTGTGAGTGGGTATTTCTCGAAGCTTGTATTCCGAGTGCCCCCTTCATAGCGGTTGAATGAAGCCATCGAAAGTCAAACGGAGCTATGGCTCAGATTTTTCATCACAGTAGCAATACGTTCGCGCGCATGACGTTGTATGGCGCGATCTTTTTTGTCGCCTTTATCTCATGGGCCGGGTATCAGCTAGACCGGTCCCACTGGTCCACGCGGCAGCACGTTCCGCGCGAACAACCGATTCCTTTCAGTCATGCGCATCATGTGGGCGGTGAAGGCTTCGATTGCCGCTACTGCCACACCAGCGTGGAGAACTCCAGCTTTGCCGGCCTTCCAGCCACCGAAATCTGCATGAACTGCCACTCGCAAATCTGGCGTACGAGTCCCGCGCTCGAGCCGGTTCGCGCCAGCTACCGCACCGGCGAATCGATCAGTTGGACGCGCGTGCACGATCTGCCGGATTTCGTCTACTTCAACCACAGCATCCATGTGGCTAAGGGCGTGGGCTGCGAAAGCTGCCACGGGCGCGTCGACCGGATGCCGCTCATGCTGCAGGAAAACACGCTGCAGATGGAATGGTGCCTCAACTGCCACCGCCATCCGGAGCGGTACGTCCGTCCGAAGGAGCTCGTCACGACGATGGGCTACGTGCCGGACGGCGATCAGGAAGAAATTGGAAAGCGGCTTGTCCAGGAGTATCACATCCAGGACGCCCGCACCTTGACCAGTTGTTCCACGTGTCACCGATGAACGAAGCGAATCACCAAGAAATGTCGAGCGATAAAGCACCCCAAAAATTAGATCTCGCCGCCGCCCGCAAGCGGCTCGAAGCCACCACCGGGCGCGAGTATTGGACGAGCCTCGACGATCTCGCCTCGACGCCCGAATTCCTCGACTTGCTCGAGCGCGAGTTTCCGCAGCAGGCCATTGGCTGGAGCGATGATGAAGACCGCGTAGAAGGCAGGCGCAATTTCCTCAAACTGATGGGCGCTTCGCTGGCCCTCGGCGGACTCGCCGCATGCACCCGCCAGCCCACCGAGCACATCACGCCTTACGTCCGCCAGCCGGAGGAGTTGATTCCCGGACGCCCGCTGTTCTATGCCACGTCGATGACCTTGAACGGCGTGGCGAAAGGCGTCCTGGCGGAGAGCCATGAAGGCCGCCCCACCAAAATTGAAGGCAACCCCGAGCACCCCGCAACACTCGGCGCGGCCGATGCGCAGATGCAAGCTTCGGTGCTGGACCTCTACGATCCGGACCGTCTGCGCAATGTTTTCTATCAAGGTGAGATTCGCTCCTGGGGCGATTTCTACACCGCGCTGCGACAAATCCTTGCGGAACACGTTCCCCAACAAGGCGCCGGCATTCACATCCTCACGGAAACCGTTACCTCCCCCACTTTGGCCGATCAGCTCCAGGGGCTTCAAAAGCAATATCCAGCGCTGAAGTGGCACCAGTGGGAGCCGGCGGGTCCGCACAGCGCGCGCGCGGGCGCGGCCCAGGCATTCGGGCAGCCCGTCAATACGTATTACGATGTAGCAGCGGCGGACGTAATCGTTTCGCTCGATGCCGATTTCCTGGCACAGGGTCCCGCTGCGTTCCGCTACGCGCGCCAATTTGCCGCGCGGCGCCGGGTGCGCGGCGATCAAACTGCCATGAACCGGCTGTACGTGGTCGAGCCTATGCCTTCGCCCACCGGCAGCAAGGCCGATCACCATATTCCGCTCCGTGCGGCCGAAGTGGAAGCGTTCGCCTGGGCGCTGGCGACCTCGCTGGGGGCGGCTAATGGACCCAAGACTGGGGAGAACGGAATCATTTATCGGAGTGCCGGCCCGATTGCCCGCGATCTTCAGGCGCACAAAGGCGCATGCCTGGTAATTGCTGGCGAATGTCAGCCGCCGATCGTCCACACGCTGGCTCACGCAATGAATGCCAGTCTGGGCAATGTCGGCAAGACCGTTTTTTATACCGACCCGATCGAGGCCAACCAGACCGATCAGTTGGGCTCGCTTATGGATCTGGTGAGCGCGCTCGATTCGGGCTCGGTCGATCTGCTGCTGATTTTGGGCGGCAATCCGGCCTTCAACGCGCCGGTTGAACTGGGCATGCGGGATCGTCTCCGCAAGGCCCGGATGCGTGCGCACCTCAGTTCTGTGGCAGATGAGACTTCGGAAGTTTGCCAATGGCAGCTTCCGGAAACACATTATTTGGAAACCTGGGGCGATGCGCGCGCATTCGACGGCACCGTCAGTTTGCAGCAGCCGCTGATCGAGCCGCTCTATCAGAGCCGCTCAGTGCTGCAGATTGTCAACATGCTGACCGACAATCCGCTGCTCGGCTCCTATGATCTGGTGAAGGGCTATTGGGCAACGCAGCACAAGGGCGCGGACTTTGAACAATGGTGGCGGCGCGCGGTTCATGACGGCGTGATTGCCGGCACCGCCCTGCCCGCCAAGAACCCCACTATTCGCGGAGAAGCGATCGGTTCTCCATCAGCGCCGCAGCAGTTGGGCGGCAATCTGGAAGTCATCTTCCGGCCCGATCCCGCGATCTACGATGGCCGCTTCGCCAACAACGGCTGGCTCCAGGAGTGGCCCAAGCCGATCACCAAACTGGGCTGGGATAATGCCGCCATCATCAGCCCGGCGGATGCCAAGCGTTTGAACGTGGTGCCCGACGAGTCGCTCGATTACGGGATGACCGGAGTGCCCATGCTGGAGTTGACCTACCAGGGACGGTCGTTGCGGGCTCCGGTATTTGTGCAGCCTGGCCATGCGAACGGCTCGGTAACGCTGTATCTAGGCTATGGGCGAACCGTATGCGGTAAAATCGGCGCCGGCCAGGGCTTCAACCCTTATGGCCTGCGCACCGCGAAAGCGTTGTGGCACGATGTCGGCCTCGAGGCGAAAAAGACCTCCGGCACATATTATCTGGCGGTGACGCAGAATCAGCACGCGCTGGATACACGCCGGCACATCTATCGCGCGGCTGATATCGAAGAATATAAGAAGAATCCGGAAGCACCGCACGAAGGAGCGGAAGCGCCCTCGCGCGAACTTACTCTCTACCCTGAATATTCTTACAACGGATACGCCTGGGGCATGGCCATCGATCTGACCGCCTGCACCGGATGCGGCGCCTGCGTTACGGCCTGCCAGGCGGAGAACAATATCGCCGTGGTCGGCAAAGACCAGGTTCGCCGCGGCCGCAACATGCAGTGGCTGCGGGTTGACTCCTACTATAACGGCGACCCGAACAATCCACGGATGGGCAACCAGCCCGTTCCCTGTATGCAGTGCGAAAACGCCCCCTGCGAACTGGTTTGCCCGGTTCAGGCCACCACCCACAGCGCGGAAGGCCTCAACGACATGGTCTACAACCGCTGCGTCGGTACGCGCTATTGCTCCAACAACTGCCCCTACAAGGTGCGGCGATTCAACTTCTATTTGTTCCAGGATTGGGAAACCCCCAGCCTGAAGCTGGTGCGGAATCCGGATGTCTCGGTGCGCAGCCGCGGCGTCATGGAAAAGTGTACCTACTGCGTGCAGCGCATTAATGCCGCGAAAATCGACGCTGAGCGGCAAGACCGCAAGGTGCGGGATGGCGATATCCAAACCGCCTGCCAGGCCACCTGCCCGTCCGAAGCCATTATTTTCGGCGACATCAACGACCCCAACAGCCGCGTGGCCAAATTGAAAGCCGAAAAGCTGAACTATGCGATGCTGGCCGATTTGAATACGCGGCCGCGCACCACCTACCTTGCA
>DATBID010000160.1:0-6468 GCA_036557125.1 Bryobacteraceae bacterium
GTGAAGAAATCCGCGTTGGCGGCCGCCGGGATCGTTTGTCTAGCGCTGCCAGTCGCCGTCGGTGTGTGGGGCTCGGCAGCACATGCGCAATCTGCCACCCAACAAAGCTTAGCAGGTACGTGGCAGGGCACATTGCGAGCGGGCTCACGAAACCCCGCGCGGATTGTTATCAAGATCTCCAATGAAAAGGGCGGCTGGAAGGCACTCATGTACAACATCGATCTGGGGTCTGCGGGCAATCCCAGCAGCGTTGCTGCCGTGGAGGATTCGAACGTCAAGATCACTTTTCCAGCGACGGGCGCCACATTTCAGGGGAAATTGAGTGGCGACGGAAATTCGCTTACCGGAATATGGACACGGTTGGAAACCGTCCCGCTTACTCTGGTGCGTGCTACCGCCGAGACTGGATGGGCGATACCGGAACCGACAAGTCCCCCAACGCCGATGGCAGCAGATGCGAACCCCGCGTTTGAAGTGGCGACGATCAAGCAGTCGCGGCCTGACGACCGGCGGTCGCCGACCATCCAAATACAATACCGCCGTCTACTGACGTGGAATAAATCCGTGATGAATCTCATCACCTTCGCCTATTCGATCAATCAGAGGGAGGTTGTGAACGGACCGGACTGGCTTGATACGAAGTACGACATCGTCGCGCAGCCCGGGGGAGAAGGTCAACCTAGCCTACACCAATGGCAAATCATGATACAGAAGCTGTTGGCAGAGCGTTTCCGGCTCTCCTACCATCGAGAGAAAAAAGAAGTTTCCATTTACGCGCTCGTTGTTGCCAACAATGGCCCCAAGCTGCTTGCACCCAGCACAGGCGATCCGAAAGGTCTGCCGAACCTGGCGTTGCCCGCACGCGGACGATTTCGGGCGAGAAACGCCACGATGCTGGATTTCGTGGGCGAACTGCAAGGCTGGCAGAATCGGCCGGTTGTGGATCGAACGGGAATTCCAGGACGCTATGACTTTGGGCTGAATTGGACGCCAGACGACTACCAAGCCTCACTTCTGAACGGCTCCCCAGCGCCACGCGACTCGAACGAAGCGCCCGATCTATTCACAGCCCTGCAGGAGCAGTTGGGCCTGCGGCTGGAATCCAGCAAAGGATTCATTGATGCACTGATCATTGATCACGTGGAGCGTCCTTCGGAGAACTAGCAGACCTCCCCCGCCACAGGTAATTAGGCTCGCTAGACCTTGAAAAGGCCATAGGCGAACAGTCACAAACTGCAAAGGAACCGCCAATGTACTCGCTATCCGTGCGTCTATTGTTACTTATTGTCTGCAGTTGCATCGTACAAGCTCAGCCCGTATCGAGTTCGCAGACGAAGGGTTTTGGGGAAGTGCGGCAAGAGAGCGAGGTGCTGCTCCGAGGAGAAGCCCTGGGAGTAGTGTCGTCTGGACATTTGCGGCACAGGGCGCCCCGCGAAGCCAAACGATCCTTCGACCGTGCTTTTGAGTTCGTTCGCCGCAATCAGCCTGAGCGGGCCGCAGAGGCACTCGAGAGCGCCATTCGAAGTGATCCGGGATTCGCGGAGGCCCATGGGGAACTTGGTGTGCAATATGCGCGTCTTGGGCGCGTCGAGGAGGCCGAAGCCGAATTTAAAGACGCGATCAGACTCGATCCATCCTATTGGATCCTTCACTACAACTTGGCGCTCGTGCTGCTTGATCGGGGATCGCAATCTGAAGCTGAAGAATACGCCCGTCGTGCCCTCCAGATGTCGAACAATGCATTCACTCAGATGGGTATGGGGCTGGTGCTTTCAAGGAACCCCGAGACCAAGTCTAGGGCAGAAGCGTATCTGAAGTCAGCGGCACGCACTCTACCGTTAGCTCTCGGTTTCTTGAGGCAATTGAATGATAAGCACTGATCAATTGGAGAAGAAGGCGCGTTCCTCGAGGAGAGACCAGAAGCGCTCGGCGTGGCTGATGGGTTTGGGTTTGCGGTGATTGGGGAGGGAACCCGGGCGGAAGTTGGCAGACAGGGACATGAGAAAGGCCTTTCTGGTTCCAGGGTAGCGTTTGGGGAGGTGGGAGTCTGAAATTGGATATCGGAAGTAGTTGAAAGCATGGGGAAGAAAAAGTTGGGGAGGGCGTGACCGGTGGGGGTTTTCACCCGCCATGTCCTAGCGCAGCGGGCGGGATTCCTGTTGCTTTCCCAAATGAGACGTGGCATGCTTTCCTATGGGGAACCAAATAGAGATATGAAGGAAACGGACGTTCGGCAGGGGACGTTGGCGCTGATGGTGCTCAAAACCCTGGATATCCTAGGCCCTCTCCATGGGTATGGAATCGCCCGACGCATCGAGCAAATTAGCGAAGATCTCCTCACCGTCAATCAGGGCACGCTCTACCCCGTTCTTTTGAAGTTGGAGCAGGAAGGATCGATCACTTCCGAATGGGGCGTATCCGAGAACAACCGAAGGGCCCGCTTTTACCGGCTGACGCGCACCGGGCGGAAACAACTGAACGCCGAAGCCCAGAGTTGGCAGCAGACGGCGGCGATCATCGCGCGATTTTTTGCCGTCAAGGCGGAGGATCTGAAATGAGAATCCTAAGGCGATTCTTGAAACGGGTGGCGTGGTGGGCGACAACGCGGCAGGATGAGGAGCGGCTGCGGACGGAAATCGAAGCACATCTCGCGCTCCAGACCGCCGAGAACATTCGCGCCGGATTGGCGCCCGCGGAAGCGCGCCGCCAGGCAATCTTGAAGTTCGGGGCAGTGGAAGCAATCAAGGAAACCTACCGGGAACAAAGAGGCCTGCCGTCATTGGAAAGCCTGATCCTGGATACGCGCCATGCCCTGCGCCGTTTGCGAAAAGCTCGGGCGTTCACGGCCGCCACGGTGCTGACGCTGGCGCTGGGCATCGGCGCCACCACTTCGATCTTCAGCCTGGTGGATGCGGTTTTGCTGAAGTCGCTGCCGGTGGCGAAGCCGGCCGAATTATTTCGCCTGGGGAGAGAATCGCACTGCTGCTACTTCAACGGGTACAGCCAGCAAGGAGAGTGGAGCATCGTCTCGTACGATCTTTACAAGTACCTGCGGGACAACACCAAAGGCTTTACCGAGCTGGCGGCGTTTCAGGATTTGACACCAATCCTTGGCGTCCGCCGTTCCGGGGGCCTGGACGGCGCCCAGAGCTATCCCGGCGAATTTGTTTCCGGAAATTACTTCAAGATGTTCGGCGTAGGAGCATATGCGGGGCGAGTGCTCACTCCCGGCGACGATCAGCCGAACGCTCCGCCGGTAGCGGTGATGAGCTACCGCCTTTGGAGGGACCGCTACCATTCGGATCCGTCAGTAATTGGGGCGGTCTTCCATCTCGACGACAAGCCATTTACGATCGTGGGAATTGCGCCCCCGGAGTTTTTCGGGGACAGCTTGCGCAACCCTTCGCCGGACTTCTTTTTGCCGTTGAACACGGAGCCATACGTGGACGTCGAAGCGGATCTTAAAGTGCCCTTCGAGCATTGGCTCGACCTGATCGGCCGCATCCAGCCGGGTGCAAATCCAGCGGCCATTGAGGGGGAAATGCGCGTGAACTTAAAGCGATGGCTGTTGGCGCACTGGGGCGAGATGAGCGCCAACGACCAGGCCAAGTTTCCGGAGCAGACGCTGTACCTCACCCCAGGCGGCGCCGGGATTACCAGCATGCGCGAACAATCCGAACGCTGGCTGAAGATACTGATGATGGCTTCGGGGTTTGTACTGCTGGTGGTCTGTGCCAACATCGCCAACCTGATGCTGGTTCGTGGGCTGGAGCGGCGGCGGCAGATCTCGTTGAGCATGGCATTGGGCGCACGAGTCTCGCGCGTGGTGCGGGAGCCTCTTCTGGAAAGCATCTTGCTGTCACTGTTTGGCGGCACGGCGGGATTGGCCGTAGCGTTCGCGGCGACACACCTGATCTTGCAGTTCGCATTCCCCTCGTTGCCAGGCCTACCTGGGGCGCCGATCAGCGCGTCGCCTTCCCTGCCGGTACTGCTGTTCGCCTTCGTCGCATCGCTACTGACCGGGATCGCCTTTGGCGTTGCTCCCGCATCGATGGCCGCGCGAGTCGATCCGATCGAAGCGCTGCGGGGGGCAAGCCGCTCCACTCGCGCCGGCTCCATCCCTAGAAAGGCGCTGGTAGTGTTGCAGGCTGCGCTCTCGCTGGTGTTGCTATCCGCCTCGGGACTGCTCACGGCCGCTTTGCAGCGGTTGGAGAATCAAGATTTCGGATTCGAGCTGGACCGGCGGCTGGTAGCAATTATCAATCCGCGGCTTGCCGGCTACCGGCCCGATCAACTGCACCTGCTGTACGAGCGCATTCGGCAGACGATCGAAACAATTCCCGGTGTTTCCTCCGTGGCTCTAGGCCTGTTCTCCCCGCCCGGCGGAGGTTGGGGCTCCGGTGTCTTTGTGCAGGGACATCCCGGCCGGGACGATGTTACGTCTACGTGGAATCGTGTGACGGCGGGGTATTTTGAGGCTGTGGGGACTCCGATTCTGCGCGGCCGGGGCATTTCGGAGCGAGATACGGCGGAATCGCCGAAGATCGCCGTGGTCAACGAGACATTCGCGCGAAAGTTTTTTGGAAGCGAAGATCCCATTGGCAAGCACTTCGGACCTATACCGAAACTGAGCGGCTATTTCGAAATTGCCGGCGTGGTCAGGGACGCCCGGTACTTCACGCATGGTCTCGGCCAGCCGACGGGTCCGATGTACTTTACGCCTGAAGCGCAAGCCGATTACACGCGGAACGCAGGGGCGCTTTTTCTACACGACATTGTGCTCGCGGCCAAGCCAGGGGCCGGCATCTCCGCTCGATCCGTGCTCCAAGCCATGGCTTCGGTGGATCCGAATATGCCGGTCCTTTCGATGCGCACTCTGCGCGAGCAGGTAGCCAGTCAGTTCACGCAGCCCTGGCTCATCGCCCGCCTCACATCCCTTTTTGGAATCCTCTCTCTGCTGCTTGCTTCTATCGGGCTTTACGGTGTTACCGCGTATAACGCCGGATGCCGGAGAGGCGAGATCGGTGTGAGGGTGGCGCTAGGCGCAAGCCGGGGCGATGTGATTCGATTGGTGCTGAGAGGAGCCCTGATTCTTATCCTCTGGGGGGTGCTGATCGGGTTGCCATTGACTCTTGCCTCCGGCCGATTGCTGGATACTCAGCTTTACGGTATGAATCCTCGCAATCCGTTGGTGGTATTCGCAGCCATTTTCGCGCTTGGATTGTCGGTGCTGGTTGCCTCGCTGATTCCCGCGTTGCGAGCGAGTTCGATTTCTCCGGTGGACGCGCTGCGGGCCGAGTGATGTACCTGCTCGGCAAAGGCGGAGACGCGATACGGCCAAGTGGGGATGAGCATTTCAATCGGATCGCTAGAATCTCACTCATCGCTCGAATTGTCGTCGCCCGGCGCTGGACGCATACCGGCGAACGCAGCGCCGACTACGTCTTTGATAAACATCTCATCCGAAGGACCGAACGATTGCCCCAGGAAGTGGGACAGGAAAACGCGATGTAAGCATGCGCCGAACAAAAGCGCATAAACCACTTTCGGGTTCACATGCTTATCCACCCGGCCTAGCCGCTGCTCCGCCCGAAGGTAAGCTTCCACTGCGGCTAGTGACAGATGAGGACCCTCATTGTGTTTTCGGAGCTCTTCCTGGTGAGCGCGCAAAAGTTCCGGCTCTGCAAAGAGCGACGCCGCAAGGGGCACGAATTCCCGCATGAACTCCAGCGCGCCTCGAACAACGGTCTCGAGGTTGGATCGAACCGTACCCCGCCCGGCAAGGTATTCAAGCTCGCGAAGCGCGCCCGTCATCGGTGGAAGACTCTGCCTCAAGAGCGCCAGGAATAATTCAATTCGGTCCGAGAAGTGAACGTACAGAGTTCCATCGGCGCAACCGACCTGTCGGGCGATCTCCCGGGTAGTCGCACCCGCCAGCCCTTTTTCCCGAATCACTTTTTTGGCGCCATCCAGAATAAGCTGTCGTGTTTCCGGCTTTGCGCTTGGCATCGACTTCCGTACTTTGGTTTTCCGCAGACCCTAAATCTCCATTTGAGTGAACGACTGCTCACTACAGGATCTGAGTTTAGCACGATGGATTTTTGGAAAAAAGACCTTGCCAAATTTGTGGCAATCTTTTAAACTGAGCATATGCTCATTAAAAATGAGCAAACGCCCAGCAGGAGGATTCCGTAAGATGAATCATCGGCTCGTCATCGTCGCTTTGGCCGCACTGGGATTTGCGGTAGCAAACTCTCGAGCGCAATCCGCGCCGGCAGATCCCGCCGCATCTACCGACCCGTCAAACTCGGCCATCGAGGCCGCCAAAGACATAGGTCCTTGCGGAGGCCATCTGGATAGTAGACGGAAGGCTGACTGTTTCGCGCATCGCTCGGTTAGCATTGCAACGTTCGTCGGTCCACTCTTCATGGCGGTTCCAAAATTTGCGAAACCGCCCGCCGGTTATCC
>DATBID010000161.1:0-10249 GCA_036557125.1 Bryobacteraceae bacterium
GATAGCAGGCCGCCGCGCGACAAGAACCATACGATTGTGTGGCTATCCACAACGACATCTCGCGCTGATTTCTTCGATCTCTTCCGCGGAGAGTGAGATGTCCAGGTCTGCCCACAACCCTTCAATACTTGCGAACGGCGGCCTCTTTGCGATTTCGGCGCGGAGACCTCTCGCATGATCATAGATCTCCCGCTGCTTTTCAGGTGGTAGCGCCTGAACCTCTTTCAGAATGTCGTGTTCGAGAGACATTCGGAAGCTTCGACTTCATTATCGCCTTCTGTCCAAGTAAATTCCAGAGAAACGACTGGAACGCCAAATAACGTGCAAACGCCAACGAGCCAGATCCGCGCGTGGGCCCGTTCGCTCATAGCACTACCAACTCCGCATCGGCCTTCCTCGGGCTGCTGGGCAATTGGTGCGTCTGCGATCCAGGAGAGCGCACCGCCAGGCTCAGATACCGGCCGTCGAGTTGGATCATCAGCCGCGAGCTAGTGAGCCGGTTCAGGAATTCTTCGAGTCGCGCGCCCGCGTGCCCATTGTCCGCCAGAAACGATTGAATCTGGCGCAACGGCCGGCTCTGGTCGCAGTAGAGATAAGCCACTCGCTCGTAGCCCGTCAGAATCGTCAGCGTGCGCTTGGCATTGGATCGAAAGTCCCAGACAGCCAGCGTGTCACCATGGTCCGCGAATAACAAGCCCTTTTGATCTGGTTCTCTCTGCCAGCGCCGCACAGCCGTATACGCAGCGTGCGTGTACTCGACCGGATCACGACCATCGGTATAGTCGTGTTCGAAGTAGTAGGCAAGCTCTGACAGTTCCTCCTGCCGGAGATCGTAGATATGCCCGTAGCTTCGGTCCGGCCGGACATTGCAGATTCCCAATTCACCCGCAGAAACAAAGTTTGGGCTGAAGCGGTCCAGCCGAATGGCTCCAAACCCAAAAGGAGGCTGCAGGTGAGTTATAGATTCGATAATTTTCACAGTCTCTTCGTAATCGGTAGGGTTCTCTCCCGGGAAGCCGTATATGATGTTCCAGAACGGCTTCACGCCCAGTTCCTTGCACCACTTCAGCAATTGCACATTTTGAGCCGCGCTGGTGCCTTTGCGCATGCGCCGCAAAATGTCCGTGCTGAAGCTCTCAATGCCTGGCTGGATTGAGTGGATACCTGCATCATGCAGCGCGTGCAACTGCTCCCTGCTCAGGTTCGCTTTAGTCTCATAGAAGAGCCCTAACTTCAGCTTGCGCCTGGCTAGTTCCGGAACCAAGTCGCGAAAGTAATGCATGTCGAGAATGTTGTCGACCATCTCCACAAACTGACATTTATATCTGGCACACAATTCCGTGATCTCATCGAGAACGCGCGCAGCGGTCTTGCTGCGAAAAGCCATGGATGTGCCATTCAGACCGCAAAATGTGCAGTGGTGCTTCTCTCCCCACCAACATCCGCGCGAAGACTCTACCAGCACTCCCGAGAGTGGTCTGTAGGACGGGCACTCACTGGCGCATTGCTCGAAGTAGTCGGTGTAGTCAGGATAAGGCAGGGTGTCCATGTCCTCGACGCGGTCCGGAGTGAGGCTCACGTAGCAGCTACGACCCTCGCGCCGCGAAATGACGCCCGGGATGTTTCCCGGATCTTCGCCGCCGATGATTGCCCGCATCAGCCGGGGAAAGCTCAAGTCAGCCTCACCACTGCAAACCAGATCTATGAATGGAAACGAGCGGTGCAGTTGGAGACCCATTTCCGCTTCGCAGTTGGCGCCGCCGAAAACGATGATCGTTCGCGGAAACCGCTGCTTTATCCGCTGGGCCAGTGCCAGTGAGGCGGTTGTCTGAGCGAAAGTCGAAGTGAAGCCGATCACGTCATACTGGCTCCAATCCCCCTGATTCAGACAATACTGGAGAAACGGTTCCGCCGCGGCCCGGGCGCGCCGAAGCGCGGCAATGCCGGCGCTCGTAGGCCCGAATTTGCTGAAGCGCTCGTCAAAGGCCCTTAGGTATGCATTATCGGCATCGTCGCGGGCGCCAAAGGCACAACGGCCAAATATCCAGTCGCCTGCCAGACTCTGCGTGGGAGTGCGCTCAGCTATGTACTGGTAGTCGCCCGGGCCAAAACGCCGCGCGAACCGCATGTTGAGATACAGCACGCGCGCGGAAATGCCCATCTTGTGAAGATGGCTTTTCAGGAGACTGACCCCTATGGTGGGACGAATAGCTGCAAAGGGCATGCTCACAAAAAGCACATTCATCGTGTCAAGCTCCCGCCGCCTCTTGCGCAGCATCCAGACTCAGCACCTCTCCGGTCTGAGTCCCGGCGTCAAAGGCGGCAATCGCTTCAAGCACCCGCTCCGTTGCGACAATGCCGGGGAAGGTGTTCGGCGCGATCGCATTCACGCGCACTCCGATGTCCCAGAATTCGCTGGCCAAGTGATAGGTCAGGTGATTTAAGGCGGCTTTGGAAGTCCCGTAAAGAGCCTGCCCAAGGTCAGGATAAATGAACAATCCGGCGGTGCTCGAAAGGTTGATAATGTTGCGATTGAGCCGGAGGTTATCTGCGGGATTCGACCGCCAAAGCGCCTGCGCAAGGCCTACTGACAGCCGCAGGGGCGCTTGCAAATTGATCTCGAATAACCTCTCCGCCCCATCGAGGCCGCCGGGCTTTAAAACAGGCGAAAAGTAGCGCACCGCCGCCGCATTGATCAGCAGGTCCACTCTCCCAAATTGCGCTGCCGCCTCGGCCACCACGCGATCGATCTCATGCTGCTTCGAGAGGTCGGCACGAATAGCATAGACTGCATGACTATTCGCCCCGATTTCCCTCTCAGGCTCTAGCGGATCGATGAATTCCTGGTCCTGAGTCGCGAACGCGATCGCAGTTCGATGATGAACCGCGACGATCTGATAGTGACATGCATATCGCTCTATGAAAGCCTTGCCCAGCAATCCGCTGGCTCCCGTCAGCAGGCAGACGCGTTTCACGAGACCCACCGTTCCAGCCGTTCCCGCCCATACTTCTCCGCCGCCTCCTCCACTGAACGGTGAACCCACATAATGATGGAGGTGCGCGGCAGACGCCGGTTTTGCAGGAAGGTGTGATACGAACGTGGTGTGCACTCAAACGCCACCAGGCTATTGTTCTCGGGCGGACAACAGATCGCGGGCTCAGTAATCGGCGAGTTGGGGGAAGCGTAAAGGGCCGTTTCTCCTCCATCTCCAGGGCGCCAATGATCATTCAGGAGAAAGAAGATCATTACGGCGCCGCGTACGACTTCGATTTTGCTGGCCTCATCAAATCTGCCGGACCCATTCCGGTAAGAGCAGTCCGGGTGGGGCGTCTGAATTTCACCTGCTTCCGCGCGCACGAACCAGGTAGGATTTAGATCGTTGTGAATGAATCCGTTGTGGCTGCCCGGTGAGTGGTGGTGCGCGCCCGCGAATATATAAGGAGTCACTCCTACTCCGAAGAGTCGTGAGAGCATGTTGCGCCAGGAGACTGTTAGAAACAGGGAGAGCGGCCCCTCGAAAGGCCGGTGAAAACCGATCCCATAGGAGTCATACCCTGGAATGCTTCGGGAGAATCGGTCCCTGGAGGGAGACTCGCTTAAACCGCGGCTCAAAATCGTTGTCATCTGGTCAGCTAGTGCCGCGTAGAAATCGGCGGTGAATACATTGTGGGCGGTGATATGCGGAAAAGGGTTCTCTCGCCTCAGCCAGGCGCGATTGGCAACAATGTCGGCCAGTGAAAACACACTAACCGCCTATCTCTGCCATCGATACCGGCCATAAAGTCTTTCGGGGAATCGTCCGGAAAAAGAAAGTCTGATACATCCTGCCGCCGGCGAGAGAATTCCCCCAGCCTCCGGCTCCGCTGTGCGGAATGTCTCCGCGCACCAGAAGCAACCGGTTGAATAGATTCCCCATCGAATCGATCAGCTCCCAATTTTCGGCAGGCGTCATCCAATCGAAATTCCGCAAAGGTTCGGTGTTCCGCCAGAGATGGAGACCACCGTCCAATGGCGCTTTCGGCGCCAGATAGATCAGCCCGGCCCAGCCTTCGGGTCCAACGGAATTCCAGCCATCCGTAACATGGTTGTGAACACCGTCGCCGAGCTGCTGTCCGTTGTCCGGTTTGACGTGAAAGCAGCAGTTCCAGAGGCAGCCATGTTTGTGCCCGGCGGCAACGGGCAGTGGCTTCGATCTGGCATCAACCGGAAACGAGGTCCGCCAATGATCCATGTCGATGGTTTCTTCCACAGCTTGCTCGAGGGCATCTATTATCCATTTGGACGATTTAAACGGACACTCGTCAAACGGCCGGAACCAGCTTGCCCACCACTTAGCCGGCTCGAGGCCTGCCTCGACCACGGCTGGGTCCTGGTACGGCGTGTAATAGGGCTGCCGAAGCGCGTAATTCCGCACCGCTTGCGCATCCCGGTAGAAGCCTTCCACCACGATAATGCTACGCCTTGATTTCACAGCTTTCCCCTTTTCAAAAGCTGCCCTTTTTCAGAAGCCGCCTCCAATAACCGGCGCCACTCGTCAGTCAGCTTATCGGATTGGCGCACCAGCCGCGGAGGAGGAATGTCCCGAGCCGCAGCCGGGTCGAGGCCAAGAAACGAAAGAACTCGAGCCACTTGCCCCCGGTAGTCCTGAGTGAGCGCCTCGTACTCGATGACCATCGGCTGGATCGCTCGCTTATGGAGATACTGGTCCCACGCCAGGTCCTGGCGAGCCACCTCGGCCTCCAGCGCCAGAATAGCGCCGGCATCGAAAACCGGCCGGCAGCCGTTGCTCTGGTCATTCGGAACGCCATCGATTCGCCACCATTCGTTCGTTGCCCGTGCGCGAAAGAAGGAAAGCGCCTGCGCGCGGCGGTCGCGGCGGACGATGCGAATGTAAGCTGCCCTAGGAAACAGATGCTCCAACACATCGGAAGAATCGCCCGAAAAATCCGCCTGTCTGGCGAGTGCGCCTACGTGAATCCAGTGAATCTTCAAGCCGTAGACGCCATTGCTCGTGGTTCCATGCCGAATGGCAGCGGCAAGATAATCCGCAAAACATGGGGCCGAACCGAGAGCCCACCTGCGGCGCCAAATCCATTGAAACTCCGGGCTGAAGACTTCCGTCGGGCGCCCCGCGATTCCAGTGCTCTCCAGGCCTTCGCAGAGCAAATAGCTCCCCGTTCGCGGCGATGACGCCACGATGTAGCTCTGCTTCGGAGCCATCGCTGCCCCTTAAGACTTCGGGCCGATCGAAGGCCGGCCGGGCCGGCGCGGCACGCCTCCGGTTTCCGCCCGGCCCTCCGGAACCAGTCTGAGTTTTTTTGCCAAATCCTCGTCCGCGATTTCCCGGTGCCGAACCGGGGGAATGTATACGGTCGCTGATTTTGCAGCTTGCTGAAGAAAGTGGGCCAGCCGCCCCAACGGTACCTTCTCTTTTATCGTGAAGAGCAGCGGGTGGGTTCGCCCTATGGCGATTACTGCCTGGTGATGCGCGGGGTAGAACTCCAGCAAATAGTTCTGCAGAATTCTCAGATTCTCCAGATTGGGGACCCCGGGTGCGTTTAGCGCCTGCAACACTAACGGGGCCTGCATGATCAAGCAAGACACGTCAGTTTGCAAAGGGCGCCGCCGGATTACCAGATCCGTGGCATCGTAGACTTGCAGGCCGTCATCGCCGGGATCGATATTCAGATCGACGAACAGGGAGTCGAGTGACGAGACGCCCGCAGAAACGCTGGTTTTCAGATTCAGTACCAGCGCCGCCCGTTGGATTAGCGTGGTAGGTTGGCAATACACTTTTGGATGGCCATACGCCGCGAAACACACCGGAGGATCTTCCATCGCGGCCGCAACTACAATACTAGCCATCCTGCGGTAGATTACCCGGCGAGGCGCACCGGGTATGGAGCTCGTGAGCAGGTTAGTAACCTTCGGACAAAGTGTCTTCAGAAAATGAATTACACCCGCTCCGCTATCGATTACAAACGTCTGTGTCGATCTGCGGACGGTTTCCTCGGCCTCCCGCGACATCTGGTAGGTTCCTACCACACCTAAGCCGACGATGCCTATGTCAAAAGGAAGACGCTGTCTGCTCATCCGAGTCTCTCCATTAACTGGCCGATTGCGCCGATTCTTGCTTGTGTTGTTGTGGCTGCCTCAACCGCTCTCACATCCGCGATTACGGCAGGGTCATTCACCAACTGCGAAATCGGAGTCTCTTCGAGCTGGACAGTCCCGATATCGAAGTGGATGACTCCGACGATGCCGACTGGCGGCGGAGTCCCAGGAACAGGCGCGATGCCCACGCCGGGTCCCGGCCCAATTCCAATTCCCGGCGGTCCAGGCGGTGGTCCTGGGGGTGGAGGTCCCGGAACCGGCCCAATAATAATCCCTGGTGGGGGCGGTGGAGGCGGTCCAGGCGGCGGCCCCGGTGGCGGTCCGGGAGGCGGCGGGGGCGGCCCCGGTGGTGGCGGTGGTGGTCCCGGTGGCGGCGGTCCGGGTGGTGGCGGAGGTGGACCGGGAGGGGGCGGCGGTCCAGGGGGCGGCCCCGGTGGTGGTGGTGGAGGTCCTGGTGGCGGAGGTCCTGGCGGCGGTGGACCGGGTGGTGGCCCTGGCGGCGGGCCCGGTGGTGGTCCGGGCGGTCCGGGAGGCGGCGGTGGTTCGAAGGTTCCAAGTCCACCATTTTCCACGGGCTCCCGCAGAACAAGTTGCCAAAGTATCTGGTTATCGCTGGTAAGGGCCACTCTCTCTGTTTCCGTCAGTGAGAAAGAGGCGAGAGCTTCCTTAGGGCTGGACAGAACTCTCAAATAGAAGTCGTAGTCACTCTGGACGAGGTCGAGTACTCTTTCAAAATCGCTCATGTCGCCTCTTTCCGTGGCCCGAACAGAATTTGAGTAAGTATACCTCCGGCGGATCTTCTGTCAAGGAGATTTTTCGTTATCAGGAGTTTTCCCGGTAGAGTTTCGGGCGACCAATCGCTCGCTTCCAAACCACCCAGATGCTTCCGCCGGGAAGAGCGGCGCATGCGCCGAACATCTCATCCACTGCCCGGCGCACCCCAATGCGTGTGGTATAGTCGTGGCCGCAGAGAACGCCGTTTTTCGCAACTTTTGGAAACCAGGCCAGCAGGTCCTTCCTGACCGACTCATACGAGTGATCGGCATCCAGGAACACAAGGTCTACGGAACGGTCTGGGAAGTGATCGCACGCCCGGGCGGAGTCTTCCCGAATGATCTCGACAGTTGCTCGATGGCCCAGCAGGCATAGATTCTGAAGGAAAACGTTGCCTATATCATGTACAGCAGCTTCCTGGTACCCGGCATCGCGAAGATCCGGTCTCCAGGTGTCGACAGCATACAATCGATTCTGATTGGCCCGGCAGACGTCGAGAATCGCCGATAGGGAACGCCCTTTCCAGACACCCACTTCAACGATCGTCCCGGATCGGATCGCGCTCACCAGCGAACGGTAAACCTCCGCTTCGACGTCCGTAAACCAGCCGCTCAAGTCGGGCTTTGGGATGCTAGCACCTGGAGAAGACATCAGGCTACTGGCTGGAGAATCCAGCCAAGGAGACACAATATCACTTTGAAGCGCGGGAAGGGGAGAAAGATAACGGCTGTCAGTGGCCGCAGGCAACCGACAGCCGCTAATTCAATCGGTGTAGAGCGAGTATGCGGGAGAGCAGTATTGCTGCCCGCCGATTGTCGCGCAGAGAGTCACTTGAGTGGCTTGGGGCGAAAAGCCTGTTGGAACGGCGATATTCACCTGTTGCACACCGGTCAGCGAAGGGGCCGGGCCGGCATATAACGGGACCAGACCGGACTGATTGCCAATCTGAGCGGTGACTGTGGCTCCGGTGGGAATTCCGGTAGCGAAGATCTGCAGGATTGTTCCGGCTGGGGCTGCGGCCGAGCCAGAGTTTGCACTGTAGTTCTGGTTGAGAACGCCGTTGCCAAAGATCGCGGGCCAGGCTGGAGCGAGTTGCACCGTAACGGGTGCGCTGCTCGTCCCATTCACCGTAACCACCAGGTTGGCCGCGGTCTTGTTTCCCAGGCCCGGAGGCACCTGAAGGTTGATCTGCGAGGCGCTGGTATAGAGGAGTGTGGCCGGAAGGCCGTCGAATGTCACCGAAAGATTGGCGCCCGCCAGGTTCGAGCCTTTCACCGTGGCGAGCGATCCGGCTACCAGGGGCGTCACCGCGAACGTGGCGGCATTGACTACGCTGCTAACTGTCACTGTGGAGGCAGGCGGGGTTGTGATCTCCGGTAAGGCCTGCACTGTCAAAGTCACTGGTATGGTGGCGTTGCCGGCGAGCGGACCCGCATCAATTACTACGTTCGCTTGATAGGTTCCCGCCGCCAAACCCTGGGGATTGGCACTGACAGTAATAGTCGCGCCGTTCAAGCTGGTGGGGACATAGAGTGAGAGCCAACCGGTGGAGCTGCCCACATAATTGATGGTTGCGCCCCAGCTCATAATGCCGCCTCCCGCATTTTGCACGTAGATGTAGCGGTTAGGGCTGGTCATCGCGCCCCCCGCGATGGCAGTCAGTTGGATCGGTTGATTGAAGACATTCAGCTTGGGGAAGTAGGGCGCCTGGCAATCTCCGACGATGCTGCAATCAGAGGCCGGGGTAACCGCCGCGAACCGCGGAACCGGATCGGTAGCGGTGGCCGTAGCAGCCTTCGAGACGGGTGCGAACGAGATCGTCTCTTGGGCGATAGCCGGCGCGCTTACATGCGGCAGCCCCAGAAACGTCGGGAACTGCGCGCTTTCGATCACCGTCGAATTAGCGGCGATCACCTCGTAAACCGCGTATCCAGAGCCCTCAGTGAGCGGCACCTGAGTCACGGAATTGAGAGCCACAGGGCCGGTGCCGCTGGGTGCGGCAAGCGGAGTTCCCCCGGTGCCGGTTGCGTCCGCGCCTGTAACCAGGGCCAGCAATAGCGCGCCGCTGCCGGGCGTGTACTGACCCACGGCCTGGGGTAAACCCAGATCGCCGCCGGCGGTGGGCGTGGTCGCATCCGAACCGGCCACGTAGTTGGGGACGTATAGCGTCGCGTTGCCGGGGAAGCCGGAATATGTCACCAGGAAGCGGGCGCCGTTCGTCTCACCCGCGCCCTGCGGCGAGAATGCGCTTCCAAAACCCTCAGTCACTCGCGTCGAAAAGAAGGCTGTTTTCGCTGCGAAAAGGTCACTCAGATCGAGATTGACAGGAAGCGGCGAACCGGTGCAACTGATTCCCGAGCTATACAGTGTGGCGTAAAGTCCCGGCTGTGCATTGGCAACGACGATCTGCGCCTGGTTCACTTGCAGCGGTACGCTTAGGCTTGCCACTACCGGAACCGGCGCCGACCCACCCAACTGGTGGACGTCGCCCCGCACATTGGAAAACTTCAAGGTGAAATTGCCGTTCGCGGGCACCGTAATGCTTACGCCATTGAACGCAATGGAGTTCCCGTTAACCAGTCCCGCGACTGGCACGGCAGTAAAACCGAGACCGTAATCAACGTAGAGTACAGTGTCGGTAGTCAGATTATTGGGGCCGATCCGGTTGGTGACGCTGACCGGAAGGGTCAAAGTGTAGTTGCCCGTAATCACGACACCAGGAATAGCACTGGAACATTGCAGCAGGAGATCGCCCATCCGCTCGGCGAGGCCCTCGGCACGTACCTGAGCCGGTACGGCCGAGACTACACAGTTGGCGGCTGGTTGTGACTGAGCATAAGTGGCGCTTATAGTTAAGATGAAGAGGGTGACGAAAACCAGGAATCGTTCACCACTCCGAATAAGGGGTCCCATCGAGTCCGATTTTATCCGATCCACTGCGTACGTCAAATATGCCGGGGTTATCTTGGTTGACCGCTTGGGTAGCGTCTTCCATGATGACGCGCCACTGCTGGTTGGAGTTGGTCATCGGATCTGTAGGAATTTCGCGGAGATACCCCTCGGTAACCAAGTCCTGAAGGGTCTGCGGGGCTTTCTGTTTGTCATAGGTGTAGTTGTCGATCACGGTGCGCATGGTAAAGAGGTTATTTTTGAGCACGCTCTCTTTGGCGCGAATGATCGACTTCTGGTAAACCGGGATCGCCATGGAGATCAATATGACAATGATCGCCATGACGACCATGAGCTCGATGAAAGTGAAGCCCAATATGGGGCAGCCCTTCCGGGCCGCCGCCGGGCTTCTGCCCGGCGCGATTCGGCTCAGGAAGCCGCGAGGGTGCTTGGGGGCATTGGGATCCACCG
>DATBID010000162.1:0-17837 GCA_036557125.1 Bryobacteraceae bacterium
GTTGGGAGACCGCCGGACGCATCGCCGGGCGCATTCGCGACGAGATTTTCAACAGCCGCGATTTCGCCGAAGGATTGAATGCCTTCCGCGAGAAGCGTCGTCCGCGATGGCCCTCCCTGGAGGAGGAGTGGTAGTGCCATACAAGATATTGGTGCGAATCCAAGAGAACTCCCAAATCCTGTGGTCCGGGTGCTTTACTTTACGCCGGATCGCGTTTAGTATAGTTACAACTCCCCCAAACATCATCGAGGTACCGCTTTGCTGAGACTCAAACGGATCGAGTTACAGGGCTTCAAATCCTTCTGCGACCGCACCGAATTGCGCTTCCACGGCGAGGGGATCGCCGCCATCGTTGGACCCAACGGCTGTGGTAAGTCCAACATCAGCGACGCCATAAGTTGGGTCCTCGGCGAGCAATCGGCGAAAAGTCTCCGTGGCAGCCGTATGGAAGATGTGATCTTCGCCGGAACCCGAGACCGTAAGCCGATCGGCCTCGCCTACGTCACAATGACCTTGGTTGATCCCGAAGCCCACGACGAAGCCAAAGCCCACAAGATGCAGGTAGTCGAAAACGGCCAGCCGGCCCCGCCAAAAACTCCGGGCGAGATCACCATCACGCGCCGCCTGTACCGCTCGGGAGAAAGCGAATATCTGATCGATGGCCATACAGCCCGCCTCCGCGATATCCAGGACCTCTTCATGGGCACCGGCCTCGGCCCCGAAAGCTACGCCATCATCGAGCAAGGCCGCATCGGCCAGATTCTCAGTTCCAAGCCCCAGGACCGCCGCGCCGTCATCGAAGAGGCCGCCGGCATCACCCGGTTCAAAACCAAGAAGCGCCTCGCCGAAGCCAAACTGGAAAGTGCCCGGCAGAACCTGGCGCGCGTCTATGACATCCTCGAAGAGGTCACTCGCCAAGTCAATTCCCTCAAGCGGCAGGCGGCCAAGACTCGCCGCTATGGCGAACTGAAAGGCGAACTCGAAGCCCGCCTTCGCGTTGTCCTCTCCGGCAAATATCGCCTGCTGGAGCGTGATGCCACCAAAACCGCCATCGACTTGACCCTCGCCGCCACCGAGTTAAAAACTCTCACCCAGCAGGTGGCCGAAAAAGAAGAAGCCCACGAGCGCGCCCAAGCCTCCTGTTACAAGCTGGAGCAGGAACTCACCGCCGCGCGCCAGTCGCTCTCCGAAGCCAACATCGAAACCGAGCGCACTCGCGGCCGCCTGGAAGCCCAGGTTCGCGAAAGCGCCGCGATCGAGCAGCGCATCGGCCAGGCTGAAAAGGAGTTGCAGGAGCTCGATGGCCGTTTGCAGGCCGTTGGCCAGGAAGCCACGCTGCACCAGAATAGCGTCCAGGCTCTCGAAAATCAGATTGCCCAAGCCCGCGGACGCATGACCGAAATCAACCAGCAGCGCGAAATCCTGCAAAGCGAGGTGCGCCAGCGCGAGCAGGCAATCGAAGCCGGCCGTCAGGTAATTCTACGGCTGCTTGGCGAGGCTTCCACACTCAACAATCAGCTCGCCCAGATGGAAGAGTACCTCGCCGCCATCGAGCGCGAAACGGCGCGTACCGAACGCGAAGAGCAAACCGCCGCGGCCGAAATGGAGCGCCTCGAAGCCGCCACCCGCACTCTCTCGGAAACCGTTCGCCAGCGCCAGCTTGAACTCGAAACCGTAGCCGCCGAAAAACAGCGTACCGAGCAGGACCTGGCCTCCCGCCGCAAAGCCGCTATCGACGCGCGCCACGAAATCGATTCGCTGAAAACCGAAGTCTCCGCCATGCGCGCCCGCAAGGAATCGCTCGAGCAGGTGCTGGCCCATCGCACCTACACCGCCGAGTCCGTCAAGCGCCTGTTCGCTTCTCTCGACAAGCGGCAAGCTTCCAACCAAGATCAGGACGTGCGCCTTTTAGGCGTGCTGGCCGACTACGTCGAAGTGGACCCGCAGTTCGAAAAGCCTGCCGAAGAGTTCCTGCACGAAGAGCTGGAGTACGTCGTGGTCGAAAACTGGGATCAGGCCGAACGCGGCCTTAATTTCCTTCGCGCCAGCACCGATGGCCGCGCCACTTTCCTTGTCCATCCCGAAGCCGGCGCCAATGGCCATCACCATTTGCCCGAGCCTCCCGTAAGTCTGGAAGCGGGTGTGGCCGCGCGCCTGAGCGATTCCCTCCGCCTCACCAACGGTTTCCGCGATAGCGCCGGCGGAGTGCTGCCCCGCGTCTCGAAATGTTTCCTCGCCGAGGACCGCGCCGCCGCTCAGCGTCTGGCCGTCGAGTATCCGCATCTCTATTTTCTACTGCCCGATGGCGTCTGCTATCACGGCCACACCGTCACCGGCGGGCGCAAAACCGGCTCCGGCCCGCTTGCCATGAAGCGCGAAGCCCGCGAACTGACCGTCGCGCTGGCGCAGCGCCGGGATGCGCTCGATCGCAAACTGGCGGAACTCGAAAACCTGAACCGTGAAATCTCGGGCATCGAAGGCGAACTGGAGCGCCTGCGTGGATTGCAGCAATCCCGCGAGAAAGATCGCGTGGCTCTCGACCACGAAATGCGCAAGCTCACTGACGATCGCGCTCGCGCCAACTCCCGCATCTCCGTCGCGCGCCTGGAACTCGAACGTCTCCGCCGCGATGCAGCCAAATCCATCGAGCAGCGCGAAAAGAATCAGGCCGCCGTGGCGGAAAAAGAGCGCCTCCGTGCCGAGCGCGAACAGGTGCTCGATACTCAAAGGCAGGAACTCGAAGAGTTGCAGACCCGCGCGGCCGTGATTGGCGAAGAGCATGCTGCCGTGCGCGCCGAATTGGCCGGCTTTGAAGAGCGCCACCGGGCCGAACGGGCCTCGGTTGCCCGCCTTGAGCAGCAGTTCCGCGAAATAGCCGCCCGCCGCCGCGAAATCGGCGCCGAAATCGATCGCTTGGGCGAACACCGCGCCCGCCTGCTCGCCGATAACGTCGAACTTGATCGCAAAGCTGCCGTACTGGGTGAGCAGATTCTGGAGCTCGAAGCCCGCGTCAACGAAATGGCCACCGCCGATGCCGCGCACCGTGAAGCCCTCCGCGCGAGCGACGAGGAACTGAAGTCGCTCCGCGCCGGCCTGGAGGAGCGCCACCTGCGCCGCTCGGAAATCGAGGTCGATCTCGTCCGCAAACAAGCCGAGCTGAAGTATCTCGATGAAACCAGCCGGAAGGAGCTGAACTGTCCGGTCGAAGAACTGGCCCCAGCCGACGATCCCGTTCCCGAACCCGATGTCATCGCCGAAGCCGAGCAAGCCGCGCAGGAGCTGCGTAACCGTATCGAAGCTTTAGGCGCTGTCAATCCCGCCGCCATGGAAGAATTCGAGGAAGCCCAGCAGCGCCACGAGTTCCTGAGCGCCCAACGCCAGGATCTGATCGATTCCATTCGCGACACCGAAAAAGCCATTCAGGAAATTGACCAGGTCTCCCGCACCCGCTTCTCTGAAGCTTTCGAAGCCATCAACAACAATTTCCGCTCAGCCTTCCAAAAGCTGTTCGGCGGCGGCTCCGGCGAAATGCGGCTCACGGACCAGGAAAACATCGCCGAATCCGGCATCGATATCATCTGCTCGCCTCCCGGCAAGCGCCTGCAAAACGTGCTGCTGCTTTCTGGCGGCGAAAAGGCTCTCTCGGCGGTCGCGTTGCTGATGGCGATCTTCAAATATCAGCCCAGCCCTTTCTGCGTGATGGACGAAGTGGATGCCCCGCTCGATGAATCGAACATCGCGCGCCTCACCTCGATGGTTCAGGAAATGTCCACCGAAACCCAATTCGTCATGATCACCCACTCCAAGCGCACTATGGAAGCCGCGCAAGCACTCTATGGCGTGACGATGCAGGAGCCGGGCGTTTCACGCCTGGTGTCGGTAAGGTTCGGGGCCGTGGCGGAGGCGGCGGCGTAGCGAGCTCACGGAGCATCTGCAGCATCGTAGCGTCGGAGCGGACTGGCCGGAATGGTGACTTACCTCAGAGGCAACCGTCGAATCCGCACGAGTCTGCCGTCCGCGGACACCGCCGCGCCCTCATTCAAAGCCGCACCACAGCTTACGCAGAGCGACGCGATCAGGTCAGCCTGGGCTGAAGCGCTAAGTCCTTCGACGCGAAGCAGGATAACGGATGGGCGTCCCTGCCCCGCCAGGGCAAGATGAGTATGGAAGTCGTGGTCGAAGGTAACGCAAACACGATTCTGTTCTGCGGCTGTTGCGAGGACCTCGATATCCTCAGCCTGATCTAGTCCGACCTCCAAGACGTGGACCGCATCAAAACCGCGCTCTCTCAGGATCACTGCGGCGCCAGGCGCTAGCCCCTGGTCCAGAAGAAGTGCAGTCACGCCACGTAGTTGAGCCCCGAACTCTCGTCATCAACAATTGCCGCCGCGTAGCGCAGCGCCTGGTTCAGATCTTCGGGCTGCAGGAATGGATAGTCGGCGATAAGGGCGGTGCGATCTGGGTACGAGGCGAGAAGTTCCAACACACGCCGCACGGTGATTCGCATCCCCCGGATACACGGCTTCCCACCACACTTGCCGGGCTCCACCGTGATGCGATCGAACGGTCCAACCACTGCCATATCAACCAGTTTAGAACATGACTGCCTCAGGCCCGGTGCTCTCTACCCACCATCGCCGATCGCCGCCAGACTGTGCTCCTGATCACGCGGCCGCTTCTGTCTATAAATGGAACTCCGATTGTAATGTTCACGGGCGAGGAGGTTTTGATGAAAACGGTCTCACGAAGTTTGTGCGCTTTGTCACTCGCTCTTGCTGGAGCGATAACGGCATTCGGCCAGAGCGGCAGCGCGAACCGAGCTGGAGTGCTGCCGGGCGAGGCCTCGCAAGCCAGGCTTGTCCGGGAGGTTCACCATCAGTTGGTTCTGTTGCCATACTATACGGTCTTTGACAATCTGGAATACAAAGTCGAAGGCTCTACGGTCACACTCATGGGCCAAGTCACTCAGCCCGTAACCAAAGACGATGCGGAAAAAGTAGTCAAAGGTATCGAAGGTGTGACCAAAGTGACCAATCAGATCCAGGTTCTGCCGTTGTCACCCATGGATTGGCAGATCCGGCGCGCGGAATTCCGGGCCATTTATAGCGCGCCTGGTTTTGAAAAGTACGCCAATCAGGCCGTCCCGCCGATCCATATCATTGTCGATAATGGCCATGTCACGCTGGTCGGCGTAGTCCTTAACCAGATGGATAAGCAACTCGCCTACACTCGCGCCAATTCGGTTCCGAACGTCTTCTCGGTGAATAACGACTTGCACGTTGAGAATCACTGAGTGTTTGGCTGGTTTATCTAGCCTGGTTTGGCAGCCATCCAATAGCCGGGGCGCGTTACCACCTTCTTCACATCGGGGCGCCCCTCCACCTCCACCTGGATCTGGTGGAAGCCGCCTTCCAACTTATTATTGGGGCTGTAAGTAAGAATGTACTGGCTATGTAGTTCTTCACCGATCTTCTGCATAGCCTCTTCCAGGCCCTTCTGCCGGTAGAATCCGAACTCGCTGCCGCCGGTCCCCTTGGTGAACAGCTCGACTGGATTGTTCTTGAAGATGTATTTTACGTCCTTGAGAACTTCGAGCATCAGCGGCGTAAACTCGGCCCGGCCGCCGTTGCCGCCATACGTCTGCGCGACTGTCGTGGGTGTCGAGGGAACGCCGCCGGGTAACGTGTACGCAGTGGGAGGCTGGGAAAACGGCCGCGGTTCCTCAGGGGGCGCCGTGATGGTGGAAACCAGCCGCGACATATCGACCCCGTAGAGCACGATGTTGCCAAGCTGCAAATCGATCAGCGCTTCCCGCGCGCGGCTCTCGCTGCCTAGATCGCGCGTTTCCGAGACCAGCAGAATGATGCGCCGCCGGTTCTGCGGCTGGTGCGTCAGCATGCGCGCGGCCTCTACCGCCGCGTCCACAATCCGGTTCGCATTGCTGCCAGGTTGGATTTTCTTGATGGCCTGTGTAATCAGGTCGGGGTTATTTGTGAAATCTTGCAACGTGCGAATGCGGGAATCGAAGGCCATCACCGCGGCTTCTCCCTGGTCGCCGATGACCAGCGGAGTAATCAGATTGCCGATCTTCTGCACCTGCGGAAGAATCGCTTCTACGTGGGAGCTGCTCTCGATCGCGATTACCACCGAGATCGGCTGGTAACTCACGTCCACCGCGATATTTTGCTCTTTACCGTTGTCGTAGAGGTGGAATTGGTCGGCTTTGATGCCGTTTACGTAGCCGCCGTCTCTGTCGAACACTGTGACCGGCGCTACCACGCGCTCAGTCGTCACCACAAACGGAGGAACTACATCCGGAGGCAATTGCTGCGCGAGCAAGACGCCGGAGCAAAGCAGCGGAAGGATCAGTTTTTGTCGCATAGCTACTCCTGCCGGGCGGCCGCATGTTCGGTGTGCCCGCGAAGCAAATCGAGCACGTGCGGCACCACTTCCACGATAGCATCCAACGATTCGACAGCGCCCTTGGGCGAGCCTGGAAGATTCACGATTAAGACTGTGCCGCGCGTGCCTGCCACCGCCCGCGAAAGCACCGCCATTGGCGTCGCGCGCAGGCCGCGGGCGCGCATCAGTTCGCCGAGGCCGGGAATTTCGCGGTCGATTACGGCACGGGTGGCCTCGGGAGTCACGTCCCGCAGCGCCACGCCGGTTCCGCCAGTCGTGAAAATCGCCGAAACCGCGCCTCCGTCGGCCAGCGTCCTTAGCCTCTCGCTGATTCCGGCAACCTCGTCAGGCAACACATCCATGACGGCGACGCGCCAGCCCAATCGTTCCAGGCGTTCGCACACAGCCGGGCCGGAACGATCCGCGCGGCGTCCGCCCGCGGCCGAATCGCTGATTGTCAAGACGGCTGCTTCGATCATCGTTATCTGCGGTGAAAGTCTCCGGGCTTTCTTTGAAACGCTCCGCTTTTACCACCGGTCTTTTCGAGAAGATAGATGTCCTGGATCTCGATAGATTTGTCTAGGGCTTTCATCATGTCGTACACCGTGAGAGCCGCTACGGAGGCGGCGGTGAGCGCTTCCATCTCCACGCCCGTCTGCGCTGTGGTTGTGGCGCTGGAGACGATTCGCACACCTTCGTCTTCCACAATTACATCCACATCCGCGTGCGAAAGCAAGAGCGGATGGCACAGCGGAATGAGTTCCCAGGTACGTTTGGATGCGGCAATGCCGGCGATGCGGGCAATCTCCAGCGGGTTCCCCTTGGGATTCTCCGGCAGTTTTTCGAGCGCCGCTGGAGCGATGCGCACAAACGCATGCGCCCGCGCCATGCGCCGCGTTTCCTGCTTCCCGCTGACATCCACCATGCGCGGACTGCCGGCGGAATCGTAATGCGAGAGTTTCTTATTTGTTCCTGATTGGAGCCGCTTCATTTCAACAGAACCTGGATGAACTCGCCCGCGGGGTATTCGGGCCGGTCGGCCTCCGCCACCAGGTACGCATTAGCTCGCGTCAACGCGGGAACGTCGCTCGAGCCATGCCAGCGGATCGGCGTTACTTCTGTCCCATCTGCGCTCAGCCGCGCCGGCAGAAAGCGCGTCAGTCCCGGCCGGTGGCGGAAATTAGTGGTCAGGCGCGCAAACAACATGGGCAGCGCCGGCTCTTCCTGACCGGAAAGCAGTTCCAGCGCCGCGCGGGCGAAGATCTCGAAGGTAACCATGGTCGATGCTGGATTTCCAGGCAGCCCGAAGAAGAACTTGCCGCGCACAGAGCCGAAAACCAGCGGCTGGCCTGGCTGGATCAGCACGCGGTCGAAAAAGAATCGTGCGTCCAAAGCCGCCAGCACCCGTTCCACCACATCGTACTTCCCGGCCGAAACTCCGCCCGAAAGCAGCAACAGATCGGCGGCCAGGCCTTGCTCGATGATCCCTCGGGTGTGGGCCTCCGTATCGCGCGCTACCGGCAGCAGGCAGGCCGTACCCCCCGCGCGCGCCACTTGCGCCGCCAACGAATGAATATTGGAATTGCGAATCTGGAAATCTTCTGGATGCTCTTCCACTTCGACAATTTCGTCTCCCGTGGCAATCAGCGCCACCGTGGGCTTGCGGAACACTCGCGCATGCGTATGGCCGAATGTCGCCAGCATCGCGATATCGGTATAGTCCAGGCGCTTGCCCGCGTGCAGCACGATCTCGTTAGCAGCCGCTTCCGATCCGCGCTGGTTGATGTTCTGATTCGGCTCCGCCGCGCGCCCGATCGCGACCGTGCCGTTCCCGCGGTGTGTATGTTCCACCATCACCACGGCATCGGCGCCCGCGGGCACTGGCGCGCCGGTCATGATTTCCACCGCCTGGCCGCGTCCCACTTCGCCCGAAAAGCGCTCGCCCGCTCGTACTTCTCCGATCACTTCCAGTTCGCCCGGCAGATCGAGAGCGTGTACCGCATAGCCATCGCGCATTGAGCGGGGCAGCGCGGGCGTGTCGCGGTCCGCCGCGATGTCCCCTGCTAGAACCCGGCCGGATAATTCTGCGAGCGGCGCCTTCTCCACATTCGGCAGAGTGCGGGCGCTGCGAACTTCGGCCAGGATGATTTCCCGCGCTTCCAGGAAGGTCTTCGGCGGCACACGGCTATTTTACCCCCGCCTCGGTGTGCGCCTTCACTTTGGCACAAATGCGCAGACTTGAAACACGCATCTTGCGTCGCAGAATAAGAAAGAAAGGAGAATTTCCATGGCAGAAGCCAAGGTCCAGAACCAACCAACCCAGGAACAACGAGGTGTGTCGCGACGGGAGGAATACTTCCCGGCCGTGCGAGACTTCTTCACTCTAGACCCGTTCGCCATGATGCGCCGGTTATCCGAGGAAATGGATCGGGCGTTCGGCAGCAGCTTCGGCCTGACACGCACCATGGGGCATCGCGGCATGTGGGCGCCGGCCATTGAAGTCCGTGAACTCGACAATGAACTGGAAATCACGGCCGAACTGCCCGGAATGAACAAAGAAAACGTGAAAGTGGAAATCGCTAGCGACCAGATTGTTGTGGAAGGCGAGAAGAAAAGCGAAGAAGAAAAAAAAGAGAAGGGACTTGTCCGCAGCGAGCGTTCCTACGGACATTTCTACAGAGCGATCCCCCTCCCCGATGGAGCGGATGCCGACAAGGCGAAAGCCGAATTCAAAGACGGAGTTCTGCGCGTCAGCGTACCTATAACCGAAAGCAAGCGGCAGAGCAAACGCATTCCGATCGGCTAACTGCCGGGGGCCGGAACCGGAAAACGGCCCCTGTCGCGCTACACTGACTTCGTGCCGTGTCGCGCCTCGCTGTGTTTGATGGTCTCCATGGTGAGGGATGGTGAAGTCTCGCCGGTGGAGCTGGTTGAGGCGCATCTCAAAGAGATCGAAAATTCCAACCCGCAAATCAATGCTTTCGTCTGTGTGAGGACTGACGAGGCATTGGCTGAAGCACAAAAAACCGAGACCTTGCTCCGCCGCGGCGAGCGCATGGGCCTGCTGGGCGGAGTTCCGCTTACAGTCAAAGACAGTTTCGACGTCGCTGGCCTCCCCACACAGGCGGGAACCCGCCTGCGCGCGGGCCATCGGGCTTCCTGCGATGCCGGGGCAGTCGCTCGTCTGCGGGCTGAGGGCGCCATCATACTCGGTAAAACCAACACGCCTGAGTTGTTGGCCTCCTATGAAACCGATAACTTCCTCACCGGCCGCACCAACCATCCGCTCGATCCGGAGCGAACGCCGGGCGGTTCGAGCGGTGGTGAAGCCGCGGCCATCGCCTCCTTCTGCTCGCCGGGCGGGATCGGCAGCGATGGCGGCGGCTCCATTCGCATTCCCGCGCACTTCTGTGGAATCGCAGGTTTGAAGCCAACACCCGGCCGCATCTCGACCACCGGCCACTTTCCATCCTTGTACTATCCTGCCGGTCTGACTTCCGTTGCCGGCCCCATGGCGCGCACGGTTGAGGACCTGGAACTCCTATTTTCCGTGCTCGCGGGCTTTGACGCTCAGGATCCCTTTTCCACACCGGCGCCCTTGCGCGTGTTCTCGCCGCCGCAGGTACGGATCGGCTTTTGGGAGCAATTCTACGATGTTCCGGTAATGCCCGAAATTCGCGCAGCTATCAAGAAGGCGGCTGGCATATTCGAAACTTGCGGGATGGTTGTGGAAGACTTTACACCCAAAGGTTTGGAACGGGCTCCGAACCTCTGGGCCTTCCTGTTCAGTCAATGGCCGGCTGCCGCCGTCCGCAAGTTCATCGCCGGCCGTGAATCCGAATTGCACTGGACCTTGCGCGAAAACCTGAGCGATGCGCAACCAAGCGCCGAGGAAGTGATTCTCCAACTGGCAGCGCGCGATCGCATGCGCGCCGACCTGCTGCGCCAGATGGAACAAGTCCCCGTTATGCTGATGCCCGTGGCAAGCATCCCGGCGTTCCGCCACCGCGAGCGCAAATGGGTTGTCGATGGTAAAGAGATCGGCTTATTCCGCGCAATGATGCCCGCGGTCGTCGCGAATGTTTTGGGGCTTCCTGCCTTGACGGTTCCGGTGGAAACCGCGCCCGGCCAACTTCCCATAGGCGTGCAGCTACTAGGGCGGCCGTTCGAGGACGAACGATTGCTCGCGTTGGGAAGAGCGTTGGAGGAGGGGTTGGCTTGAAGTCACTGAGCCGGCGGCTTGCGATCGCTTCCATACTCGCAGTGCCGGGGCTCGCCCAGATGCGCCTCGTGACCTTACCAGGCAAGTCGCCAATGGTCGATTTCCGCATTGTGTTCGAAGCCGGGTCCGCCGCCGATCCTCCTCCAAAGCCCGGCACGGCCTGGCTTACTGCCATGATGCTCGGCCAGGGTGGATGGAATGTTCAAGTGGATAAAGAGATGGTCACTTTCTCCGGTTCGGTCCCTAGGGACAAGCTGGAAGAGCAATACCAGCTTCTGCGCGCTGTCCTTCTCGATCCCGGCTGGCGCGAGGAAGATTTCGAGCGAGTGAAAAGGAACGCTATCAATTTCCTGCGGGTGAACCTGCGAAGTCACAACGATGAGGAACTTGCCAAAGAAGTGATGGAAGAGAATATCTTCCAGGGCACGCCCTACGGCCATAATTCGGCCGGAACAGTAAGCTCTCTCAAAGCCATCACTCTCGACGATTTGAAACAATTCTACCGGTCGAATTATTGCCAGCAGAATCTGATTCTCGGCATTGCCGGCGGCTACACGCCCGAACTCCTGGAACGGATGAAGCAGGATTTCCGCCGATTGCCGGAAGGCCGCGGCTTTCGCACGCGCGAGGAACCGCCTGCGCTCATCCGCCGCAACCGTGCTGTGATCGTCGAGAAGAACACACAATCAGTTGCGATTTCGATTGGTTTTCCTACTCTCGTAACCCGCGCCAATCCTGATTATCCCGCCCTGCTGTTAGTCTCTTCATATCTGGGCCCGCATCAGTTTGAGCCCGATCCGAACCGGGCGCGGCGCTTCCAGATCTTTCAGATCCGGATCAAACCGGTAGAGCCTGATAACGTCGCCTTCGCGCTACACCGGGCGCTGTACGAACTCAGTAAGCTCTACACCGAAGGCATTTCACGAGAAGACTTTGAGCGGACGCGCAACTTGCTGAATAAGTACCTGCACACCCGCAGTAAGACATCCGAATTGGGATATGCCATCGACAACATTTACTACCTGGTTCCGAACTTCGACAAATACCTGAAAGACGGCCTGGCCACGCTGACCCGCAACGAGGTAAACCGAGTCATTAAGCGCTACCTTCGCACCGACAGACTAGTGATCGTCGCAGTAGCGAATCATGCAGAGGAGTTAAAGCGAGCACTCACCAGCGGCGAAGGTTCGCCGATAGCTTATAACTCGCAAAAACCGGCCGAAATCCTCGAAGAAGACAAGATCGCGGAGAAGTACCCTCTCGGGCTGCGGCCGGAAGATGTGACCATTGTGCCGGTGGAGCAGGTGTTCGAGAAGTAGCCGCCTCTTTCGGAGCCGCGACCGTCTTGGAGGGTTAATACGTTAGCAGCTTGTCCATTTCCGCCGCGAGCCTCTCGGTTTGCGGCAGAATGGCAGCCTCGATTTGCGGATGGTAGCCCACCCACGTATCGAGCGCGCCCACGCGCCTTACGGGCGCATCGAGAAAGCTGAACAGCTCATCGGCAATGCGGGCCGCAATCTCCGCGCCATAGCCCCAGGAGAGCGTGTCTTCATGCGCAATGAGCACCCGGCTGGTTTTTTCGACCGAGGCGCGGATAGCCTCCCAATCGTACGGCGCGAGCGAACGCAGATCTAGGATTTCCACGCTGTGCCAGGGATAGCGCCGCTCGATTTGAGTGGCGGCGGCGAGAGACTTTTGCACCAGCGCACCATAAGTAATCACCGTCAGTTTCTGACCGGGCTTGACTAAGCGCGCGCGACCGAAGGGAATCGTAAAGTCCTCGCCTGGATGCGGCGAGCGGTTGTACGGTTCGCGATACAGGCGCTTGTGTTCCAGAAACAGCACCGGGTCGTCCGCCCGTAACGCAGTGCGCAGCAGCCCGCAAGCATCGAGCGCGTTCGAAGGCATCACCACACGCAGGCCGGGAATGTGCGTGAATGTCACTTCGCCCGATTGGCTGTGGTAAATGGCGCCGCCATTCAAATAGCCGCCGATCGCCACGCGAATTACTGCCGGGCAGGAAAAATCGCCGTGAGAACGCCAGCGCAGCGTGGCCAGTTCGTCGCGAAGTTGCATCATCGCCGGCCAGATGTAATCGAAAAACTGGATCTCCGGCACAGGCTTCAGCCCACGCGTCGCCATACCGATGGCACGGCCCACGATGGAGGCCTCGGCAAGCGGCGTATTGAAACTGCGATTGGGGCCGAACTCCACCTGCAGACCGGCTGTGGCCTTGAACACGCCGCCTTTGCCTTTCACTTCCGCCAGGTTCTGCGCGCGGCTGCAATCGGCCACATCCTCGCCGAAAACCAGCATGCGCGGGTTGCGGCGCATCTCTTCACGTAGAGTCGCATTGATCAGGTCCACCATGGTCATCGGCTCACCGCGAAACGCCGGCTCGGTTTCAAAGCGCGCGGCCGTCGGATCGACCTTGTCCGAGTAGAGATGCTCCAGAGCCGTGGCGGGCGCGGGCGGCGCCTGCCGCAAGGCGCGTTCGGTCGCTGCCTGCACTTCCTCTTCTACTTCATGCAGCAGCAATTGCAGGCGGTGCCTGTCCAGGATGTCCTCACTTACCAGCAATTGCGGAAACCGAAGAACCGGATCGCGCTCGGTCTCTGCCTTCCGCTCGGCCGGAGGTTTATAGAGGCGCTCGTCATCGGAGAGCGAATGGGAATAGGGGCGGATTACGTGGGCATGCACCAGCGCCGGCCCATGGCCTTCGCGGCACCAGGCCGCGGCGCGCTCCATCGCCTGATACGAAGCGGCGAAATCGGTGCCATCCACCTGCTCCCGCAGCAAGCTAGGAAATCCCGCGACCAAGTTGTGAATATCGCCGCCGGCGGTCTGGCATTCGATGGGCACGGAAATGGCGTAGCCGTTGTCCTCGATCAGAAACAACAACGGTAGCTTTTCGAGGCACGCGATATTCAGCGCTTCCCAGAATTCGCCTTCGCTGGTGGCGCCTTCGCCGGAACAAACCAGAGTCACTTCGCCCGCTTGCTCCAGATACCGCGACGCATCGGCGCAGCCGACGGCCTGGACGAACTGCGTGCCGGTAGGCGAGGACCCGCTTACGATATGCAGCCCCGCTCGGCCCCAATGGGAGGGCATCTGCCGCCCGCCGGACGAGGGATCGGCCGCGGCCCCGACTGCGGCCAGAAGCATCTCATAAGGAGTCAGCCCCAGAGTGAGGCACAGCGCGCGATCGCGGTAATACGGATAGAACCAATCGTGTCCAGCGCGCAGCACCATGCCCGCCGCCACCTGAATGGCTTCGTGGCCCGCGCCGCTGATCTGAAAAAAGATGCGGTTCTGCCGTTTGAGCGCGATCTCCCGGTCGTCCAGCCGGCGGGCCATCTGCATGATTCGGAATGCCCGAATGAGCTGCTCCGGATCGAAGCCTGCCAGTTTGCTAGCGCCTGCCTCAGTCCCGGGAGTGCTGCTCAATGCCGCCAAACTAAGCTCCTACACTGACCAGTGTAGCGGTTCGGCCGCGGCGCAACTCACGTTTCGAAAGCAGCTATTGTGTAGGAGCGCCCTGCGTGCCCGTTTCGCCGGAAGACCCTGCGTTAAACACGCGAGCGCCATCGGCCGTTTTGACAGTGCGGGCGTTCGCCATGTTGGAGCCGTCTTTCGCGGCCGATCCGTTGACTACGATTACATCGCCGGACTTGAGCGAATCCTTTCGCCAGCCGTTGCGCATCAGGATATTCGGGCTGCCCAGTTCGCAATCCCATTTGGTGACTTTGCCCGCCGCATCGGTCACATCCATATGGATCCAGGCATGCGGATTCACCCATTCGATGCTCGTCAAAGTGCCCTTCAGCTCCACCGGCTTTTTAGGGTCGTACTCGGCAGCGAAAGAATGGTGCGCCTGAAGCGGCGCCCCAACCGCGAGCAAACCAGCGGCGGCCAGCAATATCGCAGACGGTCTCAGTATCCTCATCTCTATTTCCCTACCATGTGCTGCGGATCGATATTTTTCTCGCAAACAAATTCGAGCAGGTCTGTATCTGGCAGCATGGTGTATTTCATCAATGGCATGACCCACGGCTGTGCGTAGGTCTTCGGGTCATCTATGGTCACCTGCACGTCCATGTAGCCGTAACTGATGCGGTGAAAGCGCTCGATGACGCGCTCCATGTCGGAATGCGGATGACCCGCCAGATCGATATTCCACACCTGATCGTTGAAGCCTGTGGTTTCGACCACGAACTCATTGCCCTCCCACCTGCCCACCGAATATCCCATCCACGAAGGACTGAGAAACTCTTTGGGAAGCTCGCGGCCATCGGTGAAAATCTGCCGGCGCAGCGAGTACATTTCATAAAGCACAAGCACCTTCCCCGGCGCATTCACAATCTCGAAAGGGTAGGGAAGGGTACTGGCGTAGGGAATGCCTTGTGGCATGCAGCGCGCCTCAGGGTTGTCTTTCCCGCCGTTGGCGCGGCGTTCGGCGAAGACCTTCTCCGCCCAGGGTAGCATCACCGGCCCTTCCGGCTTGGCCGCCGCGGCGTTCGGCCGTTTGCCGGCGGGATTCCATTGATCCCCTATCCACACACCCGAAAGATCCGGCTTGCCATCCGGAGTCCGCGGCACGGGCGCATTGAGATCGGGTTTGCCATCGGCGGCGCGAGGCACTCCGGGCTTCTTGTGATCCAGCCACTGCGCTCGGGATGGAACGCCCAACAAAAACAGCGCGGCCAGCGCTCCTGCAGCCGTCCTCATAATCATGTGGATCAATTTTATATCAGGGCGGAGCATTATCAGGACCGGCCATTGACACTGGCCCGCGAGCTACGTATTTTAGACTTATCCGTTCCTGTGGTGTGGAGGTCATCGTGAGATTGCGTTTCGCTCTGGTGTTCGGAGGGATGACGGTGCTGGTTGGGCTGGCATTTGGCCAGAACTACACGCCGCCCAAGACTCCCTGGGGCGATCCCGATATTCAAGGCATGTGGCCCGGCAATATGGGCGTTCCCATGCAACGTTCCAAGAGCATGGGCGACCGGACCACGCTCACCGACGAAGAGTACGCGAAGCGCCTGGCGCAGGCCCAGCGTCAGGCTGCCGCCGATAACGAAGAGCGCGCGCCCAAGGACGCCAAAGTGGGCATCGGCCCTCCTTCTTACTGGACCGAGCGAGGAAAGCCGACCCACCAGGCCTCCCTGATCATCGATCCCCCTGATGGCCGCATCCCACCGCTGACGGCGGAAGCGGTCGAGCGCCGCAAGCACGCGCGTGGCGGCAAAGGCGATCCCGCGGAGTGGGCCGGTCATGCCGATAGCTGGGAGGATTTGAATCTCTACTACCGCTGCATCACCCGCGGAGTTACCGGCTCCATCATTCCCGTGGTCTACAACAACGGAAACCAGATCCTGCAAGCGCCCGGATACGTGGTCATTCGCAATGAGATGATCCATGAAGCGCGCGTAATTCCGCTCGATGGCCGCCCGCATGTTGGCGGCCCCATTCATGAGTATATGGGCGATTCTCGCGGCCACTGGGAAGGCAACACGCTGGTGATTGAGACCACGAATTTCACCGACAAGACCAGCATCGGCTCTAACGGCGTCGGTTACAACGGCGAAGGCGGGCGGCACGCGGAGTCGCTTCGGCTGGTGGAACGGCTCACTCGCGTCGATGCCGATACCCTCAATTACCAGGTGACCATCGACGATCCCCAAACGTGGACCAAGCCATGGACGCTGCTCATTCCTCTGAAGCGCGACGATAAATACGAATTCGCCGAATACGCCTGTCACGAAGGCAACTACGCGATGAAAGACATTCTGGCTGGCGCGCGCGCACAGGAAGCCCAAAAGGAAGCAAAGCCGGCCGCGCCGTAAACAGCGCGGCTCGCTTGCTGTCAATATCGAAGCCAAAGTCACTTAACTCAATTGGCGGGCACGAAGGAAACCACAGTATTGCCTAGCAACAAACACCAATCCTGCTCCTAGTTCCATATCCACACTAATGGTGTGTATACTATTCTATCAGCAGCTACTAAACCCTTTTGCAAGCCTCCTATGAGTAAACGCATTAACGTTATCCTGCCCGATTCCACTGTTGCCGTGCTGGATCGCGTAGCTCCCAAAGGCGCCCGCAGCCGGTTCATCGATCGGGCGGTCCGCCAGTTAGTCAGGACCGAGGGTAGGGCCAATATCAGAGAACGTCTTAAGGCTGGCGCCTTGGCCAATGCCGACGAAAACCTGCGGCTTGCCCAGGAGTGGTTTCCCGCAGAGCACGAATTATGGCAGAAACTCGAACGCGAAGAGCGCCTCCGCGGAAAAAAGACTATCCGCAGCGCGGGGAAATCTACCTCGCGGCGCTCGACCCGGCGCTAAGCCACGAGATCAAAAAGACCCGGCCCACTCTTGTCATCCAGAACGACGTCACCGACCAGTACAGCCAGACCACTATCGTGGCCGCCATCAGCTCCAAAGTCACGATCCGTCATATCCAAACGAAGCCATTATTCAGCCTGAGGCTTCCACCGGCTTGCAGGTCGTCTCGACCGTGCGCCTGGATCAAATCAGGACCGTGGACCGGCAGCGCCTGATCCGGCGCTTAGGCAGAGTCGATGCCGCGACCACGGCCAAAATCGATGAGGCGATAAAGATCAGCCTCGGGCTGCTAAACGTATGAGCGACAATGACCTGCCTAAAAGGTAAGTATTCTTCTGCGTCGTCTCTGCTTTACGGAACTTGCTTTCTCAGGCCTATCCGGATCTAGCCGTATGTTCGGTCCAACCGGAGCCCGCCCGCAAGTTTGACACTCGCCTCCCCGCCCCGATATAATGCTCGGCTCTGGTCATATTGCATGCATTTTTATGATGCGGCAGACCTTTCTTACCTTCGAACCGACCTGATGACAGCTATCGTTCATTGGAGGAACGCATGAATTACCCGCTCACGGGTTATCACCACATTACCGCTTGCGCCGGTGGCGCCCAGGATGACGTCAATTTTTTCACCCAGATTGTCGGCTTGCGCATGGCCAAGCAGACCGTCCTGATGGATGGCAAAATCCCCATCTATCACCTGTATTATTCGAATGCCAAAATCGAACCCGGCTCCATCATGACCACTTTTCCCTACGGCCGCCTGCAGGGCAGGAAAGGCTCGGGCCAAGTTTCGGCCACGGCGTTTACGGTTTCCAAAGGCTCTCTGCATTTCTGGCAGGGCCATCTGAAAAAGAACAAAATCCCTCA
>DATBID010000163.1:0-6231 GCA_036557125.1 Bryobacteraceae bacterium
TTCGGGACAACGTAGTGGTCCTCGATACAGCTACTTTTAAGATCGTCGACAAAATCCCATTGGCCAAACCCGACTTCCCCGGTGTGCTGGAAGTGGGTGTTGGCCCAGCCCTGGAGTCGCTGAACGAGCCGGGGTATTACACATCGATTTTCAACGCAGTCGACTCTTCCGTGCGGCGCAAGATGTTTGGAATTGCCCGATTCGACTTGAACAATCGGGAGTACCAGTTTTCCCCGATCGGCCCAACACCGGACGGAATGCTGGGCCTTGAAGTGACGCCCGATCGCAAGACCGCTTACACAGTAGTGACCAACGGCGAATATGGAACGCGCCGGTGCGAGTTTTGGTCCTTCGATCTGGCGCGCCACCAGCGAACGATGACGGGCGAGTTCCCGTGCCGCCCGCGGTTCAGCTTCAGTATGTCGAGTAGCGGCAAGGAACTTTACATCTATGGCGCGGGATTTCAGATTGAAGTCTACGACGCGGCGACTTTGAAGCTCAAACAAACTACAGACCTCCAGAACGATGTGACGATGGCCGGAATCGTCGTAGCACCGTAGAGGTCTGGCCCCCGCTGGGCGGCCCGAGTTTCCATGAGGACAAAAAATCGGTCATACTGCATTTGAATGAAGTCCGTCTTGATCTCGTCTTCGACTTGGGCCCGTCTTGCCGTTGGGCTCGCCGCCATTTTCGCTCTGATTTTTACAGCCACCGCCCAGAAGCCAAAAGACCCCACTCCCGGCTCATGGCCTACTTATGGCCTCAGCCAGAGCGAGAGCCGCTTCAGTCCGTTGAAAGAAATCGACACGTCCAATGTCGCCAAACTCGGCTTGTCCTGGTCTTATGTCATCGGGGCAGGGGGCGGCAACCAGGAAGCCACGCCGCTCGTCTGGAACAACACGCTCTACGGAATCACAACCTATAGCGTGGTCTTCGCGCTCGACGCCCGCACCGGGAAACAGTTGTGGCGCTGGGACCCCGAAGTCAGCCAATCGGCCGTGCGCCAGAGAATGTGCTGCGGCGTGGTCAATCGCGGCGTGGCGCAATCGAGCGGAATGATTTTCGCATCCGTCAATGACGGCCGCCTGGTCGCGCTCGATGCTCTTACCGGCAAAGTACGGTGGGAAGCGCGCGTAGCCTTTCCGCAAGAGTGGTACTCACTGACCATGGCTCCGCGCGTCGCGGGCAACAAGGTGGTGGTCGGTGTGGCCGGAGGCGATCATCCCATCCGCGGTTTCTTCGACGCCTACGACATCGCCACCGGCAAGCGCGCCTGGCGCTTCTACACGGTTCCCGGCGACCCGTCCAAAGGATTCGAAGACGATGCCCAACGCGCCGCTGCAAAAACCTGGAGCGGCGAATGGTGGAAGATGGGCGGCGGCGGCAGCGTGTGGGACGGCATGGCCTACGATCCCGAGACCAACACCGTTTTCGCCGGCACCGGCAACGCGGAACCCTGGCCGGAGAAATTCCGCGGCTCCAAGGGTCTGGACAATCTTTACACCTGCTCGATCGTAGCAGTGGACGCCAACACCGGCAAACTCAAGTGGCATTACCAGGAGGTGCCGGACGATAACTGGGATCTCGACGCCGTTGGGGGATTTATCCTGGCGGACCTGAAGATCAAAGGGCGCACGCGCAAGGTGATCATGCAGGCCCCCAAGGACGGCGTCTTCTACGTCCTCGACCGCGTCACCGGAGAGTTTATCTCCGCCGCGCCGTTCGTCCAGGTGAACTGGACCAAGGGGTTCGACGAAAAAACAGGGAGGCCTTTCGTTAACCAAGAAGCTTTCTATGACGACAAGACTCCGGTCCAGATTTACCCGACCGGAGGCGGCGCTCACAACTGGGCGCCGATGTCGTTCAACCCGGCAACCGGGCTGGTCTACCTTCCGGCATCGCAAGGAAACTATATGTTTCTCGCGGCTGACAAAGTGATCGGGTACCCATACGGGCATCCCGGCATCGCCTTCGCCGGCCGGGGCGCGAAGCCCGTGGTGCCGCCGATCATTGGGCCGGAGCCGCTGGCCGGACAGCGGGGCGTGTTGGAAGCTTGGGATCCCGTGAATCAGAAGCTGGTCTGGCGCGTGCCGGGCGGCGGCGCCATCGGCGGCGGTACTGTCACTACAGCCGGCAACCTGGTGTTTCAAGTTACCGGTAACGGGCACCTGCTGGCCTATCGCGCGGATAAGGGAGAAAAGCTTCTGGAGATCTCCACCAACCGGAACGGCGCGGGGCCTCCGATTACCTACATGGTGGATGGCAAACAATATGTGGCCTTCATGGCGGGCACCGGCCGGCCGCCGCAAACCGAGGGACCGACAGACGCCAAGGTCGATAATCCTCCGATGCTGTTCGCTTTCGAAATTGGCGGTTCCGCGGAACTGCCTCTGCCCGTGGCTCCGCCAGCGAGGCGAGCACCGCCACCGGCTGCACAGCCGCACCAGTAAGAAGCATCAAATACGAAGAAGGCGCGCCACTGCCTCCGGCTTAGCGCGCCCAACCTCCTCGATAATACGCTCGCAGCGCTCTTCGGGCAGGACACCCCCCGCCAGCATCCGAAACTTCGCCGCCATTTCCTCCCAACTCAGTGGATTTTCCGGATCGCCCTTCGGGTAGCGGATGAACTTCTCGTGCCTTTCTCCGCTTGCGACTAAAATCGTCACCCGCGCCGGCCATTCGCGCGGAAAAGCTGTCTCCAGGCTCGCATCTTTCACGAGAGACACCTTCGCCATCATCTGCCGCACCCGCGGGGAACGGATCATCTCCGGCGTGAACTGATCGAGCCCGGCGGCGCCGCACAGCACCGCCACGGCTGCCCCGAACGGCATGGAAAATTGCGCATCCACGATCGACTCCGGATGGTATTTCTTCTCCGCCGGCTCGCAAACGATTCCCCATCCCGCTTCGAGCATCGCCACTTCGATCCGCTCAATTTGCGCTGGGGCCATTCCATGTTCACGCATTAGCGCGAGAATTGCGTCGATCGGCCCCTGCATATAGCGGCAGCAGGCGTGGGGCTTGACGGCCGTGCGGAGGATTTCAAACGAATCGCCCAGCCGCTCCGTCAGGCGCTCCGGTGCGGGGTTGCGGGAATAGCCATGCAAGAAACCGTCGCGACCTTCGAGGATATGCTGCGGGCCGCTGAAGCCTTCTGCTGCCAGCAGCGCCGCATGAATCCCGTTCTGCGCCGCTAATCCAGGGTGGATTCGCTTCGTCCACGCGCCCTCTGCCAGAAATTCCATACTCCCCGCCGCCATGCTGCCTGCGATCCCTAAGGCATCGAGCATCCGCTCCGCGCTCAACCCCAGGAGACGCGAAGTCGTAACTGCCGCACCGAAAACTCCGCAAGTCTGCGTCGGATGAAAGCCTAGCGCGTAGTGCTCTTTCGGCTGAACCGCCATGGCGATGCGCGCCGCCGCTTCATACCCGGCCACCACCGCCGCCAGAAATTCCGGTTGCGTCGTTTCTGGCATCGATTCCGCCAGCGCCAGAGCCGCTGAGTACATAGTCGTCCCCAGGTGAATCGAGCCGCCGCTGTGCGTATCATCCTGCTCGATCCCGTGCGATGCCGTTCCGTTGGCAAGCGCCGCCAAACCGGGCAGAGTGCGGATCGATGTTCCGATAACGGTAACGCAGCCTGTGGCGCCCATCCGCTGAATCATTCTTTGAACACAGCGTGCGGACTCCTCCTCGGAGCCGCGCAGGGCGACTGACAAATAATCGAGCAGGAAATAGCGCGCGCGGTCGAGTGCTTCGGCAGGGAGATCGCCGGGCTGAAGGGCATGTAGGAATCCGATAAGCTTGCGGGTGTATTGGGGCTGCGATACGGCTGGGTTCATGATTGACCTCGTTTCGGCGCCAAGTAGCTTCGACGCAGAACCAGAATGCGTTCGTGGTTCTGATTGTAGGATCGGGTTTCAATCGAGACAACCCCGCGATCCGGCTTGGTTGCCGATTCGCGTTTGGCACTCACTTCGGACTCCGCATATAGCGAATCGCCCGGAAACAGCGGCCGTTCAAAAATCACGCTCTCGTATCCAAGGTTGGCGATTGCTTTGCCCGTAGTATCCGCCACGCTCATTCCCACAGTCAGCCCGAAAACCAGTGTATCGATCACCGGCCTGCGCCCCACTGCCTGCGCGCGCGTATTCTTCATCGAGAAACAGCGGATTCTGGCTCATGGTCAGCAACGCAAACAGCGTGTTGTCATACTCGCTGACGTGCGACCCGGCCAGTGGCGGTATACCGCACCCACTTCGAATTCTTCGTAATAGCGTCCGAGTTGCTTGCACCTAGTGTTGACCGCTCCCTAACGGTCGCGGCTCTGTTAAGACTTGTATTTCCGCAGCAGATTCTTGGCGATGATCAGGCGCTGCAGCTCATTGGTTCCTCCGCCGATGACTACGAGCGGCGCATCGCGGTAGTATCGCTCCACCGGAAAATCCTTCGAGTAGCCGTTTGCGCCCAGAATCCGCATGGCTTCGAGGGACACTTCAGCGGCGGTTTCTGTCGCGAACAGCTTCGCCATGCCCGCTTCCAGGTCGCAGCGCTCGCCGCGGTCGCGCTTGCTGGCCGCCGAATAGATCAAGAGGCGCGAGGCTTCGATCTTCGTCGCCATATCGGCGAGCTTGTTTTGAATGGTCTGGTATTCGGCGATCGGTTTGCCGAAAGTTACGCGCCGCTGCGCGTAGCGGATCGCTTCCTCAAATGCCGCGCGCGCAATTCCCAGCCCGCGCGCCGCCACATTCAAACGCTCGGCTTCGAGGCCGGTCATCACCTGCTTGAATCCCTGGCCTTCCACGCCGCCAATCAGGTTCTCCGCGGGAACCGGGAAATCGTCGAAGTGCAGCTCGCATGTCTCTACGCCTTTGTAGCCGAGCTTCTCGATGTCCCGCCCTACATTCATGCCCGGCCCTTTCTCGATCAGGAATGCGCTCATCCCGCGATGGGCCGGCTGCGCGCGCGGATCGGTCTTCGCCAGCAGCAGAAAGGTGTTGCCGTGGCGCGCATTGGTGATCCACATTTTCGAGCCATTGACGCGATACACGCCGCCATCGCGTGTGGCCGTGGTGCTGATGTTTTGCAAATCCGTGCCGGCGTTCGATTCGGTAAGGCAGATCCCGCCGCGCTTCTGGCCCGTTGCCAGCGCCGGCAGGAAGCGCCGCTTCTGTTCTTCGGTTCCGAAGCGCACCACCACATCGCACATCACCGAGTTGCTGCCGATTACGCCCGCCAGGCCCAGCCATCCGCGCGAAACCTCTTCGAAGATCATGGCGAAGGTGGTCGAATCTACGCCCGCGCCGCCATATTCCTCCGGAATGTTCAACCCGAACAGGCCGATTTCCTGCATCTGCCGCACCAATTCATGCGGATACTCGTTGCGGTGATCCAGTTCGGAAGCTACCGGGATGACTTCCTTCTCCACGAACTTCCGCACCGTACCAACAATCAATTCCTGCTCGACGTTCAACGCTTGCACGCTTTTTCTCCTGGGGACTCTCCCGCCGGCTTCCCCGGCAAAACGATTTTTCGCCGCAGCGTCAGCACTAGTTCGCTCCGCTGATTCGTGGCCCGTGTCTCCACAGTGACCATCCCGCCACCACCCGGCAACTCCTCCGCATCCAGAATCACCGAATCCGCATACAGCGTGTCTCCATGAAATACGGGCCCTGCGTGCCGGATATCGGAATACTGAAGCGTCCGAATGGCGCGGCCGCCGATATCCGCCTGGGTCATCCCGATCACAATGCCAATCACCGTCGGCCCCGCGACCAGACGCCGCCCGTGCTGCGTGCCGCGCGCGAAATGCTCATCGAGATGCACGGGGTGCTGGTTCATGCTTAACAGGCTCAGCAGCGTATTGTCGTACTCGTTGATCGTGCGCCCCGGCCAGTGGCGGAAGGCCTCTCCCGTCCGCAACTCCTCAAAAAATCGGCCGTAGCTCATGTGGGTTCGCAAGCGCGGTGTTGGACCGCTCCCTCCGGTCGCGGCTCAGAAAGGAGTTGCGGCTCAGAAAGTAGCTCTCGGATCTCCTCCTCCGAATAGCCTGCCTCATGCAGAATCGCTCGCGAATGCTCGCCCACCTTCGGCGGCGGCCCTTGAATCGCAGCCGGCGTGAGCGAAAACCCGAGCGGCAGCCGCGGCACCAAGGCCCCTTTCCCATCCAGACACACCTTTTCGAGCTGGCCCAAAGCCGCCACCTGCCGATCCGCCATCACCTGCTCGGGC
>DATBID010000164.1:0-11518 GCA_036557125.1 Bryobacteraceae bacterium
CTTCGAGCGCCCCCGCGACTATCGTTGGCGGCATGGTCACGTCCACCATTCACGTTCTTATCCTCGTTCCGGTGTTCTTCGCCATGTTGAAGGGCCGAGCCATCCGACGCAACGCAGACACCGAGACTCCATTCAAAGGAACCACGGGGGCACTTTAGCCGAACAACCGGCACTAGCCAAGCAATGAATAGGGCGGTTGTCTCGACGCGGCGTTAAAGGACTCGGACATCACTGTGCGCAGCGCCCGCAGACGCGGAACGCCGGATTGGGGGCTCCACAAAATCAGCCCTTCTTCGCTACCTCGTTTACCGCAATAACCGGCTTTCTAGGAAGCGTCCTTTGAAAACAATAGACTTATTTCACCAGAAAACAGCGCCATAGACGCCTAAGTCATTTATTTACAATCGACGCTCATATTCCCAAGCTGGACGTCATGGGTTCGAGTCCCATCTCCCGCTCCATGTTTTCAATAACTCATGGAAATTCAGAGTTTCGGATTGTTATTCTTAACGCAGTAATCGCAGTAATTCAGCCCAGAAACAATTGAAACTCAAGGCCGACTACCAGCGAAGCCTGCGGGCCGCTTAGGTCTTTCGTGCGAAGAACCATTCCGATCCACGCACGGATAAAAACCGGTTATCACGAGCGATGAATACTCTCCTGGTGGCACGCGAACCGGGAGAACCACCCATAGAAGCGGCTACCGTTGGGGAAATCGAGTGAGGTAGATCCGTAGCTCATCGCGGACCCGACGAAATGCGGCAAGCCGCTCCTCATCCGTGCCTCGCACGTCCGCCGGGTCATCGATGCTGTAATGGAGGCGAATAGTACGGCCTGGAAAGGTCGGACAGCTTTCCTTGGCGTTGTCACACACCGTAAGCACGTAGTCGAAATGCTGGCCCGTGAATTCGTCGACGCCCTTGGAACGGTGGCCGGAGATGTCGATGTCCAGTTCGCCCATGGCGGCGATCGCCTCGCGTCGAACATGGCTCGGCTTGGTTCCCGCGCTGAATACCTCGAAGCGGTCTCCCGCGGCGTGACGCAACAGACCCTCGGCCATTTGGCTGCGCGCGGAATTCCCGGTGCAGAGAATGAGAACGCGTTTCTTATCGGGCATGGGTGCGCTCCGGTTCGGTGCGCTGCATGAGGACTTTGGTTGCGTCCTTTGGAAGCGACGGGACCAGCCACCGAAAAAGACCGGTAGCGGCTGTCGCGCCCGCAAGCTGGGCAACGATGAATCCGGGCGCATCGGCTGGCCGGATGCCCGCGAAAGTGTCCGAGGCGGCGCGGGCGAGCGTCACCGCGGGATTGGCAAATGACGTGGACGCCGTAAACCAGTAGGCCGCGGTGATGTACGCGCCCACCGCGAAGGGCACGGCTGCCGAGCGCAGACGAGTACAGCCCCAGATGATCGTTAGCAGCCCAAAAGTCGCAATAAACTCGCTGAAAAGCTGCGCTCCGCCGCTGCGGACATGACGCGAGGCGGAAAACACTGGCTCGCTGAACATCAGGTGAGCGGCGGCTGTGCCAGCAAAGGCCCCGGCGATTTGCGCGGCAACGTAACTTGGCACCTCGCGCCAGGCCAAGCCGCCCTGCGAGGCGTCAGCCAGTGTGACGGCGGGGTTGAAGTGCGCCCCTGAAATCGGCCCGAAGGTGAGTATGAGCGCAACGAGCGCCGCGCCCGTCGCGATCGTATTGGCCAGCAGCGCGATGGCCGCGTTTCCCCCGGAGAGCCGCTCCCCCATAATGCCCGAGCCAACAACGGCGGCGAGCAAAAACGCGGTCCCGAGCGCTTCAGCTGCAGCACGACGGGCCACAGCACTCCTTAGTGGACGGTTATACGGCGCGAATAAAGGCGCTCATGAATTTTCCCTCGACCTGCACCGCGATCGCGTCCACGTCGACGCCGCGCCCGGTAAGAAACTGCCGGGCGTCCTCGATATTGTATATTCGGGTCGGCTCCACATCGATCGAATCGAAGCCCGCCTCCGCCATCGTTTGGATGTAATCGGATTCCTCCAGGGCACCGGCGATGCACCCAACCCAGAGCAACATGCTTTGACGGATCTCGGGCGGCACCTCGCCGCGGGTAATCACGTCGGAGACCGCGAAGCGGCCGCCGGGCTTCAACACCCGGAATGCCTCCCGCAGCACGCGTCCCTTGTCGGCGGAGAGATTAATCACGCAGTTTGAAATAACGATGTCGATCGTGTTGTCGGAGAGCGGGATGTTTTCGATCTCGCCTTTGAGGAACTCGACATTATCGACGCCTGCCTTGCGCTGGTTCTCTCGGGCGAGGGCGAGCATTTCATCGGTCATGTCAAGGCCATAGACTTTCCCGCTTGGCCCGACGCGCCTGGCGGAAAGCAGTGCGTCGATGCCGCCTCCGGAGCCGAGATCGAGGACGGTTTCGGCCGGATTCAAACGGGCGAGCGCCGTCGGGTTGCCACAACCGAGCGAGACCTTAACAGCCCCATCGGGCAGTAGGCTCGTCTGCCTGTCGTCGTAAAGATTGGAGATAATGGGGTCGCAGCAGTCATCGAGCGCCGCGGCCCCGCAGCACGAGCTGCTGCCCGTCGCCAGGCGCAGCGCCGCCTGGCCGTATTTCTCCCGGACCGTTTCTTTCACTGTCATGCGGATTTTCCTTTTGACGCATGGGGCTGATAATCGTTGCCTGGGTGCAGGGGAATGCCCACTGCATCGATAGAGCACTTCAGGCCTGATTCCCATGGCTGCTCCTACTTACAGACTTGCGTGATTTTGGCGGGTTTGATCGCCTTGTTGCGGGTGCAGCACTCGGCGTAGAGAAACCCCAGCAACTCCTCCAGAACCGCCGTATTCGCCGCATAGCGCAGAAACGTGCTTTCACGGCGTACCGTGACGAGATCTTCAATTTTGAGCTTTTCCAGATGGTGCGAGAGTGTAGATGCGGCGATGCCGAGTTCCGTTTGAATTTCCCCAACCACCATTCCATCGGGATGGGTCGAGAGCAGCACGCGCAGAATCTGCAAGCGTGGCTCCGATCCCAGCGCGGCGAACATGTCCGCATAGTTCGCGATGCGCTCTGCCTCCGGCGCCGTCTTCACTCGGGTGGCTTCCATATTTCTAGCATAGTGGAAATATAGAAGCCGTCAAGTCGCCGGCGGCGCCTGGCGACATGTCTTGGGAGCTGTAAAGCAGGTATCGTTATAGAAAGGTTGCCAAGGGCCTCGAAACTGTCATGTGCAGGATGCTGGTTGCCGGGCTGGCTGGAGTCGCGGTCGCGGCGGCGTTCCAATTCACCGGATTGTTCTCCAGGGACCCGGACGGCCCCGCGATTCAATATACGGCGGGCGTTCCTCACAACGCCGTTACCGAGCTGAACCGCCGGGGATGATTCTCCTCAAATACGATGGCCCTTCCGGCTATCTGCGATCAACATTATCGGCCCTCCATATTCCGGTTGAGTCGCAGATGGTGGTTTGCTCCAAGACCAGCCTGCAGCGGGCGCTCATCAGCCCTTCGAATCCCCGATCGATCTTTTTTAACGATTCGGTTGCGGCGGCGTGGGTGCCGGGCGAGCCGTTTGTCGAGGTCGCAGTCGAGGATCCGCAGCAAGGCGTCCTTTTCTACACGCTGGATCAGAAAGCCTCCGGGCCGGTGCAATTTACGCGGCAAGACCGGTGTCTACAGTGCCACGAGTCGAATGCCGCCCTCGGTGTGCCGGGCATGCTGGTTCGAAGTGAATTCACGGCTCCCAATGGCTACGCCATGCAGCAATTGGGTGAGTTTGTTTCCGACCATCGAAGTCCGTTTGAGGAGCGCTGGGGCGGCTGGTACGTGACCGGCAAAGTCGGCGGCCTCAGACATATGGGCAATTTGATGTTCGCAGATTCCAAGGTGGCTGAGCCGGTCAGCAAGGTGGGGGAGATTAGTTCGCTGGACGGCAGGTTCGATACGACGGCTTATCTTTCACCGTACAGTCACGTAATCGCACTCATGGTCTTCGACCACCAGATGCGGATGATGAATCTGTTCACCAGCTCCGGTTGGGAGGTCCGATCAGCCCTGTATGACCGACAAAAAGGGCCAACCAGCGGGACTGAGCCTCCGGCCGTCGCCACTGTTCTGCGCGAAGCCGCCAACGAAGTCGTCGATTACATGTTGTTTGTCGATGAAGCGCCCCTGCACGGGAAGATCGAGGGTACCTCGGGCTTTGCGGAGGAGTTCGCGGCACGGCAACCGCGCGACAGCAAGGGACGAAGTTTGCGACAATTTGATCTCGAACGCCGCCTCATGCGTTTTCCGTGCAGTTACATGATTTATTCCGACGCATTCGAGGGATTGCCGGCGGAACTGAAGCACGCCATCTACCAGCGAATGTGGCAGATCCTATCCGGTCAGGAAAAGGCCCAGAAGTACAGCCGTCTATCGTCCCCCGACCGTCAGGCGGTGGTCGAAATTCTGCGGGAAACCAAGCAAGGACTTCCGGACTACTTCCAAGCGATAAGCAGGTAGAGGAATGCCCACGTTACGGGCTACTCGTAACGCAACGCATCCGCCGGGTCGACCCGCGTGGCGCGCCGCGCGGGAAGCCAAACGGCCGAGAGTGCTACGGCGCTCAGCAGAAGGGGAATGGCCGCGAAGACCGCAGGGTCCAACGCCTTGACACCAAACAGAAAACTCTGGATGAGCCGCGAGAATCCGAAGGCAGCCGTCAAACCGATGACAACGCCTATCACTGTCAGACGCATTCCCTGAAAGACGATTATATTTCTGACGTCGCTTGCTTTCGCCCCCAGCGCCATCCGGATGCCCATTTCGTGTGTCCTTTGCTGAACCGAATATGCCATCAGCGCGTAGGTGCCGAGGGCAGCCAGGAGGAGGGCGACGGCCCCAAAAACGGTCATCAGCACCATGTTCAACTGCGTCCGCGCGATAGACTCAGATGCCACTTCCTCCATCGAGCGAACACGTGTCACCGGCAGGCCGGTCCCCTGACGCAGTCTTTCCTTGATTTGCGGCGCGAGCGCATGCGGGTCGCCGGTCGAGCGGACAATCCACGCGACCGGCAATAGCCGAAGGTTGAGGGCATTGATACTGTCGGGCAGCTGCGCGATGGGGACGTACATCGCAGGCCGCGGATTGAGCTTCAGCCCGGTGTCGCGTATATCCCCGACGATTCCGATAATTTGCCGAGGGGGATCTTGGTTGTATTCAGGCCGGATCGCCCTGCCAATGATCAGCCGATCGTTGAGGGGGTCTCCGTGCGGCCAGAATTGGCGAGCCATGGCCTGATTGATGATGACGACCCCTGGGGCACCGGCGACATCGCCGGCGTTGAACGCTCGCCCGCGCAGCACCGGAATCCCGAATGCCTCAAAGTATTCCGGGGAGATGAATGTCCATCCTGCATAGCCATGAAACGGCCCGTTCAGCGGGCGTCCTGCCACGACAAAGGTCAAGCCCCAAACCGTTTCCAGCGGCACGCAGCACGACGAAGCGGCTGCCACCACACCCGGCAGAGAATGGATTTGCTCGACGCCATCGCGCACAACGCGGTCGACCTCCGTTGTCTTTTCAAAATGCGTGCCGGCGAGCGACATTTGCATGATAAGGATGTTTTGCGTCGCGAAACCCGGATTGACGGCGCGCAAAGCGAGGGACGTGCGGATCAGAAGGGCGGCGCCAATCAAGAGGATCAGCGCAAGAGCCACTTCGGTCATGACGAGCAGCGAGCGGGTCTTGCCTTGGTGAAAACCCGTGCCGGAGCGGCCGCTGCTGTCTTTGAGCACGCCGTTCAGGTCGGTACGTGACGCGGAAAGCGCCGGGATGAAACCGAACATAATCCCGGTAACCACAGACGCAGAGACGGTAAAGGCAAGCACGCGCCAGTCCAGCGCAATAGCCGATCCCTGTTCCCCAATTCGCGGAATATTGACGACATTCAGCGGCGCAAGGAGAGGATTGGAGGGATAGAAGGCCAGGAGGGATCGAATGCCGCCCAAGCCGAGTCCGAGGCCGAGAGCTCCGCCCGCAAGTGACAGCGCCAGGCTCTCCGTGAGAAGTTGACGCATGATCCGGCCGCGAGCCGCCCCCACTGCCATCCGTACGGCCATCTCGCGTCTGCGAGACGTAGCCCGAACCAATAAGAGATTGGCGACGTTGGTGCAGGCGATCAGGAGCACAAAACCGACCGCGCCAAACAGAACCTCAAGAGATGGGCGGACATCTCCAACCATAACGTCGCGTAACGACTTAACGGTGAAAGTAGTTTTGGGGCCCAGAAGCTTCGGAAAGCTACGGCGGTACTGATCGGCGACCACCTGAAGCTGTAGATTCGCCGTGGTTAAGGAGATGCCTCCTCTGAGACGGCCGGCGACCCGGCAGTAACAACCGCCTTCGGTGCTATTCGAATCGATCTGAAACGGCAGCCAAACTTGTGGCTGCTGATCAAACTGTTCTGAGTTGAAGCTGGGTCCAAGCACGCCGATTACAACATAGGAGCTTCCGTTCAGAGATACGGACCTGCCAATAACACTATCCTCGCCCCCAAAACGCCGCTTCCATAACCCGTAGCTCAGGATCAGAAGGCGACCGGCGCCTGGCCGGTCTTCCTCAGCCGTAAACGAGCGCCCCTTGAGTAGCTGGGCACCAAAGAGGTTGAAGAAATTAACCGTGATTCGCGCCGCGGGAATCTGCTCCGGGTCAGAACCACCCGTCAGATTCATCAGTTCGAGCCTATAGGCAGACACCTCCTGGAACAAGCGGGCTTGATCCCGCCAGAGGAAGTAGTGCTGGGGAGCTCCGCCAGGAAAAGAGTTGCCACGGGTAGTGAGCATAAACTCGACGACATGATCCGCATCAGGAACCTTTAGCGGCTTCAGCAAGACGGTGTTAACGATGGAAAAGATCGCGGTATTTGCTCCAATACCAATCGATAAGGTGGCAACCACGGCAATTGTGAAGCCGGGACTCTGCCGAAACATGCGCAAGGATTGTTTCAGCTCGGCAAGGAAGCCTCGCATTGCTCAGGCCCTCTTGAACAAAATACAGCGGCGAGTTCCGCCCTGCAAGCGCTCATGATTCAGGGATGCGTCTCATATTCGAAGAGATCCTTGCGGCCACCGCGGCGCAAAACCCCGACCTCGCCGCCACGCAGCACACCATCGCTCGCCAGGCGCTCCAGGTCGACGCGGCGCGCAAAGACTTCAAGCCCGACTTCAACGTGCAGGCCGTGTGGCAACGCACCGGCCCGACGGAGTATCGCGCCTATTACCAGATCACCTTCGGCGTGAAGGTCCCCCTTCATTACGGAAAGCAGCGGGCCGAACTGGCGCAGGCACAATCGGGAATTGAGCCGCGCGCGCAGCGACCGTCTGGTGCAATCCCAGCAGCTCGCGGCCGATCTCCCCGAGCAGTATCTGATTGCTGATCCGCCCTTGTTTGTGGGATGTCGTCCCGAGTGGCAAATACGTGTTCTGTTCCAGAATTCGGTGCCAGGTCTCCGCGCAATCACCGGCGGCAAAGACACCCGCATGATTGGTTTCCATCCTGCGATTGACCCGAATCTCAGGATGGAAACTGAGTGAGGTCATCGATGGCGATGATCGAGCAGCAGCGCCAACAGCAGAACCAGACCACAACGGCTGAATGACACTCCCTCACCATTGCCCCGGGCACGCTCCTGCGCGAAACAGGGCCGCGCTACTGCACTTGCGTTATCCTCAAGGGAACACGATAGAAACAAAGTCGCTCTCCCGAGCGGGCTGCTGAAGGTACGCGAAGTGAAATTCTGTGTGTGCATTCCCTCCACAACGAACAGGGAGGTGTCAAATGAAGACCGCAACGATAGGGGTAAGTACGATAATGGCGGTGGCCTTGGTTGTGCCGGTGTTCTGCCAACAACGACCTGCCCAAGCGCAAAGGGATAGCGCGGCATCAAAGCTGATTTCGGAAAATTCTGAAAAGCCTCTGGTTTTGACGGAGGCCATTCCTCTGGAAAATGCCAAGGGGCGCTTTGATCACTTCGCTATGGGCGGAGGTCGGCTGTTCGTTGCCGCTCTCGGGAGCAATGCTGTCGAAGTGATCAATATTGGGGGCAGAGTCCTCGATCACACTATCAACGGCATCCCCGACCCCCAGGGGATTGCTTTTTCTCCTGAGACGAACAAGATCTTTGTGGCTAGCGGGCGAGGCAAAGTCTATATCTACGATGGCGAATCCTACAATCAGATCACGACGGTAGACTTCCAGGGAGGAGCCGATAATCTGCGATACGACACCTCAACAAAGCGTGTCTATGTCGGCTGTGGGGACGATGAAAAAACCGGAGCGATCGCGATGATCGATGCAATTACCAACCAGCGCCTTGCGGCCGAGTACAAATTGGGTGGTGAGCCGGAATCGTTCCAACTGGAGAAAACAGGGCCGAATATATATGTAAACGTGCCAGACCTGAAGCAGATTGTGGTCGTCAATCGTGCCACAAAGGAGATCACTCGTTGGCCCTTGAACGGAGTCGCCCACAACTTCCCGATGGCCCTGGATGAAATGGATCGGCGTCTGTTCGTGGGTGTTCACATGCCGCCGCGGCTAGCAGTATTTGACACGGCCTCAGGCCGGCTCGTCACCGCGCTGCCGAGTGTCCAGGATAGTGACGACCTCTACTTTGATGGCGATCGCAAGCGGATCTACATGCCGGGTGGAGAGGGTTTTATCGCCGCATTTCAAATGACGGACCCCGACCACTATAAACTCCTTGCAAGAATTCCCACTGCCCTAGGCGCAAAGACGGCGGGTTACTACGGAAAACAGGGCAAGGGATTCGACCGCTTTTATCTCGCGGTTCCCGCTCGCGGCGGCCAGAGCGCCGAAGTAAGAATCTATACAGTGCAGGATTGAGGAGAGCAGCGGAGAACCACTCGTCGACCCTGACCCCGTTCAGCAGATGGTGATGGCCTCAGATGCTAACCAAGCCCGCTTCGCAAGGATGCACTGATGGCGTCCGCACAATATCCTGCGCAGCCAGGCGCCCCCGAACCGGCCTGTTCGAGCCCAAGTAAGGAAAGGACTTTTTGCAGCGGCAAATTTACCAAATCCTCGTATACGAAGCCCAGTGAAACCAACATCGAGGCGGATCAGAGAGCCCCTCTGCATCTTCAAATTCCCTCTTTATACTGTCTGAAGAGCCATATCGAATTATCGTGAAGCTAATCATTTTGGGGCTTTCGTTGTGCGCCGCGTGGCTGTGGGCACAGACCAATTTGTTGCAAGGTATCGTGGCGGATCCAAGCGGCGCGGTAGTTCCTAAGGCTAGTGTTTCGATCAAAGGCCCTGGCGGGCTCGCCAGGAGTGTGGAGTCCGGAGACGATGGGTCCTATCGTTTTATAAACTTGCCGCCCGGCGACTATGTTGTCTACGCCACGGCACCGGAATTGAAACTTCCACAGCCACACAAGATCTCTTTGCGAGCGGGTACCCGGACCCTGAATCTCCAACTTCTCGTGACATCCAAGTCTGAAGAGGTCACGGTACAAGAGAACTCCGGACCAAACCTGAGCACGGACCCCACAAACAACGCTGGCGCTCTCGTGCTACGGGGCGAAGACTTGCAAGCCCTCTCCGACGATCCTGACGACCTTGCCGCAGACTTGCAGGCCCTCGCCGGGCCGTCAGCAGGGCCGAATGGCGGACAGCTTTTCGTTGACGGCTTCACCGCTGGCGAGTTGCCACCCAAGGAATCGATTCGCGAGATTCGAATCAACTCGAATCCGTTCTCACCGGAGTACGACACACTGGGCTATGGCCGGATCGAGATCTTTACCAAACCCGGCACAGACAAATTCCACGGGACGGCGTTTTACAACTTCGGCGACGATTTCTGGAATTCGCGAAACCCCTACGCGGCTGAAAAGGCCCCCTTTTTACTGGGCGAAGCCGGCGGTAATCTCACAGGCCCGCTCAGCAAGCGTGCGTCGTTCACCATGGACTTCCAGAGGCATTCGATCGACAACGGTGCAATCATAAACGGCTCCACCCTCGATCCGCAGACACTTGCGATCATTGATCCCTACACTCAGGTGTTTCGCGTTCCGCAGAAGCGCATCATTGTGACACCGCGAATCGACTATCAACTGAATCCCAAAAACACGTTAACAGTTCGGTATACGTACACGCGCGCCGATATTGCCGATGCCGGTATTGGTAGCTTCAACCTCGTATCGCAGGGTTATGACATCGGGACCCGGAGCCAGTTGTTACATGCAACCGACACCATGGTCATCGGCGACACGGCCATCAACGAGACGCGTTTCCAGTACTTTCGGGTGGACAATACGATGACGCCGAATACGCCCGGCCCCGCAATTCAGGACCTTGGCTCATTCACTGGCGGAGGCGCGATCATCGGCTATTCCTCGGACCTCCAAAACACTTACGAGCTTCACAACTACACTTCCCTCGCTCGCGGGCGACATTCCTGGCGGTTCGCCGTGAGATTGCGAGGCGCCACAGACGCGAATGTTTCCCGCCAGAATTTCGCCGGGACATTCACATTTGGTGGCGGGCTCGCTCCGGAACTGAACGCAAACTACCAGCCTGTTTTAGACGCCAGCGGCCAGCCGGTTATGGTGAATATCAGCTCGGTCGAAAGTTATCAGCGGACGCTGGTATTCCAGCAAATGGGACTGCCCGCCGATCGGATTCGAGCGCTCGGAGGAGGGGCGTCGCAATTCAGCATTACGACGGGGACTCCATCGGTCTTCGCGGGGCAATTTGACCTGGGGGCATTTGTCGGCGATGACTGGCGCGTGCGACCGAATCTCACCTTAAGTCTCGGATTTCGCTACGAGACGCAAACGAACATTCGTGACCGGAGCGACCTCGCTCCACGCGTCGGGTTAGCCTGGGCGCCCGGCGCCGGCTCTGCCAATGCTCGCCCGAAGACGGTGTTTCGCGCGGGGTTCGGCACCTTTTACAACCGCTTCGCCTTGGCGAACACGATCACAGCGATGTAGTATAACGGTCTCGTCCAACAGCAGTATGTCATCACGAACCCGAATTTTTTCCCGACCCTACCTTCGATCTCGGCGCTGCCGTCACTCGGCGCCTCGCCGTCAACGACCGTTATTCAGGAAATCAGATCTCAGTTGCACGTCCCCTATCTGCTACAGTCCGCAATCGCCGTTGAGCGCCAGTTGCCGGCTAATACCACCGTAGCGGTCACGTACACCAATTCACATGGGCTTCATCTTCTCGGCTCTCAAGACATCAACGCTCCGCTGCCCGGCACCTTCAATCCTGCCGTGCCTGGCAGTGGGGTCTTCCCCTACGGTCGCTCGGGGCCGATCTTCCTTATGGAATCCTCCGGTCTTTACAACCAGAACCAGTTGATCGTAAATGTAAACTCCAAGATCAATCAGAATGTTTCCCTGTTCGGGTCTTACGTTCTCAATCACGCGATGAGCAATACGGACGGGTTGAACACCTCCCCCGCCAATCCTTACAGCATGGCGGGAGAATATGGGCCGGCGCTGAC
>DATBID010000165.1:0-12415 GCA_036557125.1 Bryobacteraceae bacterium
ATGAAATACGTCCTCGGACTCACTGATGAAGAGGCGGCTGACGCGCTCGAAATTCCCAAACGTACTCTGCAGCGCAGGTGGTTGGAAGGCCGCCGGTGGTTGTTCGAGCGGGTGGAACATGCGGCAGCAAGCACAAAACGATGATTTGGTGATGGGGCTGGTGGAGGCGGCGCGGGCGCAGCCGTCCGACGGGCGCGAAGACTACTTGCGCAAAGCTTGCGCGGGAGATCCGGAACTCTTTAACCAGGTTTGGGACTACGTTCAGTGGGAAGACCGCATGGAGGGTTTTCTCTCCTCATCTCTGTACGCGCTGGATCTTTTCGACGCCGTTCTAGAACCGGGAGAACTGCTGGACAAGCGCTTCCGCATTGTTCGTCAGGCGGGTGAAGGAGGGATGGCCTTTGTCTACGAAGCGATCGACGAGAAACTCGAAAAGCGGATCGCCGTCAAAGTCCCCAAGGCCGGATTTCGCAAGCGGCTGACGCCGGAAGTGCGCCACGCGACGGAAATTGCTCACGACAACATCTGCCGAACGTTCGAAATCCACTCCGCGTCAACCGATCGCGGCGACATCGACTTCGTCACGATGGAGTTTTTGGAAGGCGAGACGCTTGCCGAGCGGCTGTGCAGAGGACCGCTCCGCGAGCGCGAAGTGCGCGAAATCGCGCTGCAACTTGCCTCCGGCCTGAGCGCGGCGCATCGCCATCGGGTAATTCACGGAGACCTCAAGAGCAATAACGTCATCCTCACCAGAGCGGCCAATGGCGAAATCCGGGCGGTAATCACCGATTTCGGTTTGGCAAGCGGCGGGGCATGGCGGCCAGACTCCGGGCCGGGGAACTCGGGTGCGTCCGGAGGAACTCCGGGTTATATGGCGCCGGAGTTGTGGAACGGGCAGAAAGCTTCCGCAGCTTCGGACATTTACGCGCTGGGCGTGATCTTTTACGAGATGCTTTCGGGATCTCTTCCGCCCGAACGCACCAAGCCGCCGTCAGTTCATTCCCGATGGGACGGTATAATTCAGTGCTGCCTCGACCCGGACCCGTTACGACGTTATGCGAGCGTGGAGGAAATCGAAGAAGCGCTGGCGCCGCGGTCGATCAAGTGGCTGATTGCCGCCGCCGCGGGGGTGGTGCTGGCCTGCGCGGCGGGCATTGGCGCCTGGGAGGTTGCGACTGCGCCTAAAGAGGCAGTGCGGCTGGCGGTCGCGCCGATCGAAGGCGCCGCGGACGCGAACCTGGCGCGCAATTTGACGCTCAATCTATCGGGGGAATTGAGCCATCTGAAGGGCAATGAGCATACGAAATTCACGCTGCTTCCGGCGGGCAAAGCCGGCAAGGCGACCCACATGCTGCACGCGAGCCTGCGGCCTGGAAACGGCAAGCTGCTGCTCGATGCGCACGTGACGGACACAAAGTCCTCCGTGGACATCAAAAAATGGGATGCCGAATATTCTCCCGGCCAGATCAAATACATTCCCATCGCTCTGGCAGGCGTGGTGACCGGCGCGTTTCACCTACCGCCGATTACGGAAGACGCAACAGTGAGCGCCGCGGCTCGCGCGGATTATCAGAAGGGGATGGCGGCTGTGCGATGGGATAGCAAAACGGAGGAAGCCGTCGCCGCATTCGGGCGCGCAGCAGTCGCGGACCCCGATTCGCCGCTGCTGTTCGCGGGGCTGGCGGAAGCAGAGTGGTTCCAGTTTTTCGATACGAAAGATCTGAAATGGCTCGACCGCGCAGAGGAAGCGGAGAGGCAAGCGGAGAGGCGCAATCCGGATCTGGCCGTAGTGCATCGCATTTTGGGATTGCTGATCTATCACTCGGGGCGCTATGAACAGGCGATCGCGGAATATCAACGGGCAATTGAGTTGGAGCCGAACAATAGCGATGGATACCGGCGGTTGGGAATGGCATATGAGGCCAATGGCGATACAGATCGGGCTTTGGCAAGCTATCAGCGAGCCGTCGAGATCGAGCCGAAGTATTACGCGAATCACCAAGCACTCGGCGCATTCTGGTTTTCGCGCGGCGAGTACTCCCAATCAGCGGGACACTTCTCCAAAGCCGTCCAACTTGCCCCCGCCGAACCGTTCCTTCGTTTTGCGCTCGGTGCGGCCTACGATAATTTGGGCGAATTTACCAAAGCCGAAGAGTCCTTCCGCTCAGCACTCGGCATAAAGGAAACACAAACGGAGCTAAGGGAATTGGGTTTTTGTTTGATGTATCAGGGCAAGGATCGGGAAGCGATCCCGTATCTGGAACGCGCTGCGGGTCGCGGTGAAGAGAGTTACGTGAGCTGGATGAAGCTGAGTGTTGCATACCGTCGGGCAGGCCTGATCTCTAAATCGCGTTGGGCGAACTCGCAAGGCCTGGCCGCAGCTCGCGAAGAGGTCGGGCGAAACGCGCGGAATGGCCGGGCTCATTCGTACCTGGCGTACTTTTATTCCGGTCTCGGAGACAACCAAATTGCGGAATCGGAAATTCAGCAGGCACTGCAACTTGCACCTGCTGACAATAACATCCGCTGGGTGGCCGCCGCGACGTTCGAGGCCTTGGGGCTGCGTGACAAAACAATCGAAGTCCTCCAGCACGCCCCTCATGGTGTGGTTGCCGACTTGAGCCGCTGGCCTGATTTGGCGGACCTGCGAACAAATTCTCGCTTTATAGAGTTGTTGGGACCCAGCAAAACCCGATAAGGAGCAATCGCAGTGACAGTCGATTACAAGATCAGGATTGAGAACGGCGGAGTGACGATTACCCAGCACGTCGATGGAGCCGCCTCTTCTGGCAGAACACCGTCCCGGGCTGTTGCAGGCAACCTTACCATCCTCGGTACTTCGTTCGCGGGATCGAAGGCTGCTAAGCAAGGCAGTGGCGACCCCGGATCTCTTATCGGCAGTGGCGACCCCGGATCTCTTATCGGCGGCGGCGACCCCGGATCGCTCATCGGCGGCGGCGACCCCGGATCGCTCATTGGCGGCGGCGATCCCGGATCTCTGATTGGCGGCGGCGACCCCGCTTCCGGTCAAATCGCCATCTTCGGCCCGATTGTCATTGATGCTTGCGGCCTCGTCCACACGCACCTCGCCGGCCAGACTCCCCAGCAGAAAGAGGAGAAGTGACATGGTAATGCAGCAGCAGCACAAAGATGAATGGTGCTGGGCCGCGGTGGCGGTCAGCGTGGACCACTATTTCAATCCCAACTCCGAGTCGACGCAGGAAGGGCTCGCGGCACAAATCACTGCCAATGACACTGGCTGCGGCACAAGACCGGATTGCCCGGAACCTCTCCAGACTGCCTTGGATCTCGTCGGCTGTTTGAATGGCGATCCCGAAACCGATTCTCTGTCGTTCGCCGAAGTTCAGACTGCCATCGGAAACTTTCTGCCGCTCTGCATCCGCATTGGTTGGTTCGGCGGGGGTGGGCATTTCGTCGCCATCGATGGTGTTGGCTCCACACCCGCAGGCGACCCGCTCGTGCATGTGAAAGATCCCTTTTTCGGCGACTTTACCATGATTTTCAATGACTTTTTCGAGAATTACTTGGGCGCCGGCGCCTGGAGCGCCACATTCCAGGTGAAGGATTGAAGGAGAAAGGCAATGGCTCTACAAACCCCCGTCTGGGATTTTCAGCAGCCGCAATATTTGGCTGCCCTGCGCAATTTCATCTCGCTCAATGACCCGCGTGCTCAGGTGCTGCTCACGGCGGCCCCGGCCAATCGTTTCAAGTTACAGGTTTCGACGCTGGGCCTTTCGGATGTTGTCGGCGCCAACGGCTTGGCCGCCGCCGCGCCCACTGCCTGGCGTTATATGGCGGAAACGAACGGCCACGCGGTGGCCGTTGAGTTGGCGCTCAACACCCCTCGTATCACTACGCTCATTGAGGGCACGGCAGCGGATCAAGCATTCCAGGCCCTCGCCGCCCTGCAGCGGAACGATACATTGCCGGCCGTTACTTTCGGCGTTGTGCATCTGCGAATTGCGGGAGCACGGGTGGAGTCCTACTGGCTGCGCTCAAGTCCCGCCGGCGCGATGGGCGTGGACCGAGTGGTGCCGTTCTCCACGCCGTTGAATAACACGCTCAAGCCCACGCCGGAGGCGCCGACGATCTGGGCGCCCACGGACTTTCTGATCGCGATCAAGTCAACGGCGGAAACCGATTTGAAGTTCTACGGGAGTGATTTGAAGGCGCCGCGAAAGGTTAATTGATTTCCGGGCGTCGTCACCGATGAGTTGTCCCCGCCCATAACCGCGCGTCCCAACGCACCGGCAACGGATGGCTTGCGCGGATCAGCCGAAAATCGGCGTGCTCCTGGTTAAGGAGGACATTCCGCTCGACGCGCGTGATTACCGAAGGCACCAGCAGCACGGCTGTTCTGCGCTCGTCATACCACCGATTGCCGAACGCCCTGGCGCTCTCATAGGAGCGCTCATCCCATTGCGGCACTTCATCCGGCGCGATCTGCTCGATCTCGACCGCCGCCGGAATATCGATTTCGATATAGCCTTGGCTTTTCGGGACGCAGCCCGAGGCATGCACCAGGATTTCGAGCAGCGCCCCGGCATAGGTTTCGGCGGCATAGATCACACGCCGTCCGGGTGAATTCCAGCGAGCGCCGTACAACATCGCGCCCGTGCCGTCGAAAAGGGCGTGCCGCATGTCCGCGACACGATAAGCCCGCAGCGGACCGCTACGCGTTGTCCCCATGCCGGCTTACGCGTTTCTTCATTCCGCTTACGCCGGGAGGCCATAGAGAATACGCGCCAGAATCTCCTCGGCCTGGCGCGCCCCCAATTCCGTCAGGGCTGCCTCGAGCGGTGTTTTGCCGCCGATCTCGGCGTGAGGCGTAGTAAGGAATCGCCGCGCCTGCTCCCGATCCTGCCACACTTCCTCGGCCATGGCGATCACGCGCGCCAGGCGCTCGGTGCGCTCGCTCTCCTTGTGGCTGAGGCGGTCCCGCCGCCGCTTGTAGGTCGCTTCCGGAATAGCCTCATACATTAGGGAGCGCTGCCCGATGGCATCGGCGAACACACGCCGCGCTACATTGCGCAAAGCCGCTTTTGGCAACCCACGCTCGACAGCCTGGTCCAGTTCCAGTATTGTCGTGACCGGCTTGCGAAATAGCCGCTTGCCTCCCAGGACTTCCGCGATGTGGCTTGGCTCTAGCATTCAGTATCATTATAGCGTGATCCGAGTATCAACTGATACCCAGATGGTTATGCTCTCCTGCCTGCGCGCCCTCCGAACAACGATGCTAACAATACCGCTAGAATCCCGCTGACGAAAATGCCGTCAAACGTGCCGGCGCCGCCAATGGATGCGACCGGCGCTCCCAAACCTTGGATCCTGCCGAGATTCAGCAGATCCGCGCCGATCAAGGTTCCCAGACTTCCCGCGATGTAGGCCAAAGGAGCGGCCCTCCGCCAGCCAAGCACGATGGCGACCACCGCGGCTACGATCGGCGGGATGAACGTGGGAACACTGATGCCGACGCCGCGGACCGGACGTGCCAGCGAATGGGTGACCACCGCCACTGCGGCAACCGCCAGTGCTGCTCGTACATACAGATTGTTCCTCACCATCAGATAAAGCGAGAGGATGGTGGGAATCACCGCGCCGCCGAGGTTTACCGCAACGATCGTCCCCGGATACGCCTGAACATAAGGAATGACCCAGCGAACACCATAAGCGTCAACGTACCTTACCGATTCCATGTGTTCCGGACGGAGCTGGGCAACAGGGATGTTGATCGCACTTCCCAGCAGCGACAGCAGCAGGACAAGTAGGACGTACCGGGGCGGGATGCCCATTCGCTCATAGGCGTACTTGAGCACGCCGATTTCGATGAACGCGACTAGGAAAAAGAACAGGAGAGCCAGGAGCAGGAGAAAAGGCCAGGCTAACGGAAAATAGTGCATACGGCAGTGAGGCAGTGGTCCGGGGGCTTCCCCGCTAATGCGCTACCAAACCTTCCGTCAGTTCAATGCGCGTTCCCGCCGGATCGAGCACAAACGCGATCTTCAAATCAAGCTGCGGCACTTCGCGATAGGGCGAGTCGAACGTCACGCCGTCGGCCTTCAGCCTGTCGCAGAACGCCTGCAAATTTTTAACTTCGAAGCCGATGTGATCGATCGAGCGGCCTTTGCTCGGCGCGGTTGGCGTATTGGACTTCAGGAAGTCCACTTCGCCGCCCGGAATGGCTGCAGCCGGCAAATTCCGCCGGGTGGTGGCAACCGCACCGAATGTTTTCACGTACCAATCGCGCTCAGCCGCGGGGTCGGCCACAAACAAGTGCATGTGGTGCATGATGACGGGGGCGCTGATGCTGGGATCCTCATTGAACTCCACCCGCACTTCTTCGGGAAATTCCGCAATGATCTGTTTGTTCTGGGCGCTGTCCACGAGCAGCTTGATGTTGTTCGCCATCAGCCTGGCTTTGATATCGGCGTAGCTCTTCACCAGGAAGCCTACGTGGTTGACAACCGATCCGTTCGACCCGCCCATCGGCTCTCCTTTGGAAACAATGATGAAGATGCCGGGCAGCTTCAGCAGCGTAAGAGGCCCTGCCTTGGATGGCTCGGCACCCAATACATCCACCCACAGCTTTTCTTGGGCTTCGGGGTCCTTCACAATGAGGTGAACGTGCCCCATCGAAATCCCCGCTGCATTGGGAGTGGGAAGCTGTGCGAACAGCGACGCGGCGGAAACCGCAAATAGGCACGACCAGCGCATGGCCGTTAGGCTACCACGGATTCCGCCGCGGGACATTTTGTGAGATGCAGAGTTTCCAGGCGAAAGCGCCTGCCCTACTACTTCGCTTCGATCCCGTATTCCCGCAGCAGTTCACCGGACGGGCTATAAACCCGTACGAAGTACACTCCTGCGGCGATTGCCGGGATGCTCGTTCCCGCAACGCTGGAACCGGCTTCCAACGCCGCATCCCGCACGGCATGGCCCGATTGATCCACAACCTCCAAACGATATTGTGAGAAGCGCGGAAGACCTTCCAGCCCCGGTTGAATCAGCAGAGGCTTCCCTGCTGGAACCGAAGCCACACTTTCGCCGCGAGTTGCCTCGAGCGCTATAGCAAAGGGCGCAACCGCGCCTTTCTTCGTGATTTGCAGGCCAACCCCTGCAGCAAAAACCAGAAATACAGTCCCCGCCAACGCAGGCACAAATTGTGGGAGTCTCCAGAACTGCCAAATGCTCTTCGATTCCGCGGGCAATTGCACCGCCGCCCGGCGAATGGACCTTACCCAGGAGTCGATGAGCTCCAGCTTTTCCTGGCACGACTCACACAGCAGGACGTGCTCTTCTACTCGCGCCACCTCGGATTCCGCAAGGCGTCCGACCGAGTATTGCTCGAGCAATTCCTCTCCCACGTGGCTGCCGTACTCCGTCATGACCTCCGTCTCGATTATCAACCACTTCCCTCCGTAAAGAAAAGTGTGCGACGTCAAACCGAAGTCTCAAAAAAATACTAGTACCAGTATTACCTAGTAAACCCTTCGAGATACTACTTCCGTAAACTCTTCAGGGCAAACCGGCGCTTCCCCAGTTCGCCGAATCGCGCTTTGGCGCGAGATTTGATCAGCCTGAATTGGGTTTCCGTGAGACCCATTTCCTGGCAGATTCTTTCCGGCGTCTGCTCGTCCAAATAGAATCGGACGAGCACCTCCCGATCGCGTTTGGCAATGCTCCGCAGCACGCGCATGGCGAGTTCATCATTTTGCTGCTCGATCGCCTCGCGCTCGGGATCGGGGTGGTGGTCAGCCAGCACCAGGGTTCCATCCAGTTCGGTGTGGTTGCGCCGTTCCTGGATGGCTTCTTCAATGTGACCGGCAACTTGCCGGCGAATCACGGTCCGCACGTAGCCCATCAGTCTTTCGGGATCTCGCAGGTCGCCGCGCTGGATCGCCTGGGCCACGATCACGAATACGTCATGTAGTTTATCGTCGAGGTCCCTGGGCCCCAACTGCCGGTACAAGAAGAAGCGCACGCCCTTGGAGAATACCTGATATAACTCCGCCATTCCGGACGGATCTCCATTGCGGATTCGCTCCACCACTTCAGCCCAGCGGGGTTCTGCCACCAATTCACCTGGCTGGGATCCGCCTGCTGCTGTTCCTGGGTTCATCACTGTCCCCCTCGCGCCATGCCGAGTGTTTCCCCACGGGGGATAACCGCCGCTTTCCGGCTGGCTACGGCAAAGTACGCCCCCCAATACGATGGGCGACTCAGCCGTCCGCCGGAATCGATCATTGCCATTTGGGCTGCTTGCAGGGCCGCCCCCGCGTCCAATTGCCTGGTGACGCGCAAATACCGGTAGAATTCACCGAAGAGAGCGCCTTCGTCGTCGGGAGTGTCCCAAAGACTGCCCACCACCGAGCGGGCCCCCGCAGCCAACCAGGCTCGGGTAAGGCCCAGCACACCCTCGCCGGGCAAAGCCGCGCCGGCGGCGGAATGGCACCCGCTCAATACCACCAGACCCGCGTGGATGTGCCAGCCCGAAACCTCCACCGGACTCAACACCTGCGTTTCGCCGGTTGGTGTCAGGCTCAAGGCAATCAGACTGTAGCGGGGCCGTCCTGCCGATTCTAGATAGTGAGTGGCCAGGTGCACGACTGCCGGGTTCTGGCGAAGTTGTTCCGCTAACTTGTCGCGGGACGCGTCTTTTCCCCGCAGCAAGACGGATTGGCCGTCCCAGGCCCGCGCGCAGGCTTCCACCTCCGCGCCGCTTCCGACGAGACGAGGCAATACCAATACCGAGGAAGACCGATAGGGCGCGCGCGTAGCGCGGGCGTCCGCCCGGTTGTAAATAGGGTCGCCTACGCCAACAAACAAACCTGAAAGCCTAGGCTCCGGTTGCTGGCCCGCTTCGAGCCAGTACCCTACGCCCGGTATTAGTTCCACGCGGTGGCGCGCGGCTACATAGACGGCAGCCCCATTCGGCATGGATTCTTCCACCAAAGCGGTGATTGGGGCTTCGAACAGCGCACCATCCAAAGCCAGCAGCCAGTGCGGGGCGTTCCGGAAACGCTGCGCAACGGGTCCGAGAATCATTTGGTAAAAATGTTCCGAAAGTGCCGCCGCGCCAGGCCGGTCTTCGCGGATGGCAGCGGCTACGGCGCGGGCTTGCGTCTCCAGGGCAGCGCGAGCGGGCAGCGCGTACACCTCCAGCCCGGCCTGGTCCAGAGCCCAAACCCAGGAAACCGAGTCACCCAGATGAAAACTGAAAAGCGCGGTTCCGGCATCCAGCTTGCGCCGCGCCACTTCGGGAAGGTCTTCCGGCAGAGGCTGGAAATCGCCGCCCAGCGAAGTTTCCGTGCGGATCACTTCCGCTCGGGCGGACGCCAGATCCGCAGTGTTCCCTTCGCGAATGGCCGCTATCTCGGCCCGCTGCAGTCGTTGGAGGGCCTGCCAATAAGCTGTAGGCAGTTCGCCCTCCTTCCCGGCTTTCTGTCCTTCCCACAAAGTCCGCAAGCTGACCGCGCGATTCTCTTCATTCGCGGTGAACGTCTCCCGCTTGAGGGCGGGATCGCGTGCCTCCAGGTAAAGCCGGTTGCCCGCTTCGACTAGAGCCGAATAAACTTGATCCAGCCAACCCTCCGCATCAATCTGCACCGTCTCAGTTCCTGGCGCCGACCAACGCCACGCGCGCCCCAACCGCCGCGCAATGCGCAAATCCGAGAGCGCATCCGCCGGCCGATCCTGTGCCAGCCGCACCAGCGAGCGGTAGTAATACAGTTCCCATGTAGGGACCGTCCCCTGCGGCTGCGCATTGACTTCCACGGCTCGATCGAGCAGCGCTGAGGCCGAGCCCAGGTCGCCCTGAGCCAGACGTAGCCGCCCTAACCACAGAAAGGAAAAATCGAGCGCCAGATGATGCAATTTGCGTGTACGATAGGCTTCGAGCAGAGCCGCTTCGGCCCCCGCAAGATCGTGGCGCTCAAGCAGAAGGCTGCCGAGCCGGTTCCACCCGATGGTATACAGATTCAAGTCGCCCATCCGGTCGGCGCCTTCGATGCCTTCCGCAAACAGCTTTCGCGCTTCCGGCATCTGTCCCTGCAATGCGCGCAAGCTGCCTAGTTGGATCTGTAATTTGGGAAGCTGCTCGGCACGCTCCGGACCATGAATGCGCTCGAGACTGCGGCTGGCCCATGCGGCGGCCGTGTCGACATCTCCCATCTCGAAATACAGCGATGCAATATCGGCGTCAAACAGGGCAACCAGGGTGGCATCGCCCGCCGATTCCGAAACCTGGCGCGCGTGCTCGAAGAAATTCAGTGCTTTCTTATATTGATGACTGCCGAACGCGATGGCGCCCAGATTTCCCAGGGCTCTCGCCGCCAGATCGGGGAATGATGCTTGGGCCTTTTCGAAGACTGCCTGATAGGTTTCGGCAGCCGGGTCAAACCTGCCGGCGCGATACAGCGCTCTTCCACGAGCCATCTCCGCCTGGAGTTCGGCCCCACGTCCGGAATCCGTCGTTACCGGCACACGCTTCGGCGGACTCTTCAGAGCCCCGCCGCTAAACGAAAATAGGAAAAGGCAACCAGCCAGTAATTTCAGCCTTTTCAAAGAGCGCCATCCCCATTTCTACCGGAATTTTTGATAGATCTGGTGCTTCTTTGGGGATACCCCATATGAAATCGGAGTATCTCCAAAGAATGTTACCAGCTTTTGCCTATCGTTGGCTAATCCCCTTTTGTGGGGATAATGTGAGGAGCGCGCGTTGTGGGAGCGCGGTTTAGGTACTACTTAACGCCACAATCCGAGCAGAATGCTAATGAAGGTGATAATAATCGGCTCGCCTGGCATTTTGTTTTGGGGTGTTGCGGCGATTCCGCAATCCTTTTCCCAATTCAAAGCTAGCAACGGCACTTGCCGATCCTTCCCGATGGTTTTTCCAAATTATTAAAGTTAAAGGAGATAAAATTTCAATTGTTCGGTGATCGTCGCTGAGCGGTAGCAACTCGGCGGCTGAAACCATATAATCGCGCTATTCGGTTTTCGTGAACGGCACGCGTGGACCACCGGTCGGCCGGACGCGTTACAATCCAAGCGATGCCTTTCCCAACCCACCGTCCCCGCCGCTTGCGTGCCAGCGAGCCGCTCCGGCGGCTCGTCCGGGAGACCCGCCTTCATCCGGCGCAATTCATTCTGCCCCTGTTCGTCTGCCCCGGCGAGGGCGTCAAGCACGAAATTGGATCCATGCCGAACCAGTACCAGATGTCCGTGGATCAAGTTGTTCGCGAGTGCGAAGAGGTGGAGAGCCTGGGCATTGGCGGCGTGATCCTTTTCGGATTGCCCGAAACCAAGGACGAGCAAGCATCAGGCGCCTATGCCGACGACGGCATCGTACAGACGGCAGTCCGGGCCATCCGCCGCGAAACACCTAACCTGCTCATCATGACGGACGTCTGCAATTGCGAGTACACCAGCCACGGCCACTGTGGGGTCGTCAGGAATGGGGACGTCGACAATGACGCCACTCTCGAATGGCTGGCCAAAACGGCCGTTTCCCACGCCCGCGCCGGCGCCGATGTCGTCGCTCCGTCCGATATGATGGATGGCCGGGTGAGCGCCATCCGAAAAGCACTCGACGCCAATGGCTTCGAGAATATCGCTGTGCTTTCCTACGCGGCCAAATTCGCTTCGGCATTTTACGGCCCCTTCCGCGAGGCAGCCGATTCGGCCCCGCAGTTCGGTGACCGCCGCAGTTACCAGATGGACCCGGCGAACGCCCGCGAAGCCATGAAGGAAATCGATCTCGATCTCGAAGAAGGCGCCGACATGATCATGGTCAAACCCGCCATGCCCTACCTCGACCTCATCCGCCAGGCCCGCGACCGCTACAACGTGCCCATCTCTGCTTATCAGGTGAGTGGAGAATATTCCATGATCATGGCCGCCGTGCGCAACGGCTGGCTCGATTGCGAAAGAACTATGATGGAAACCTTGACCTCGATCGCCCGCGCCGGGGCCGGAGTTATCCTGACGTACTTCTCCAAACCAGCGGCCCGGCTGCTGGGTTAAAGACCACGCCAAATCGGGGCAAGATCGAGGACAAAGCCGGCCACCGGACCTTCCCCGGCGACCGAATCTGCGCCTTTGAGTTCTTCCGGTTTAGTCCCGGGCCGATAGATGTACACCGTTCGCGTGTCCGGATCAAGCAGCCAGCCAAGCTTCGCGCCGTTCTCTATCCACTCTTCCATCTTGGCTTTTTGACGCGGTAAACGGTCGCTGGGCGATTTCAGTTCGACCACAAAATCAGGGCACAAGTGAAGGAATTTGCGCCTCTCTTCTCCCGTGAATGCGGCCAAGCGGCTCTTGAGTACCCAGGAAGTATCTGGCTTGCGGGCAGCGCCGTTTGGAAGGTAGAAGTCGGTGCTGGAGTCGACTGCGATGC
>DATBID010000166.1:0-6114 GCA_036557125.1 Bryobacteraceae bacterium
CGAGGAGCGCCGGCTCGTCGAGGCCCTGCGCGTCCGCAAGTCGCGCCCGGCCGGTCCGCCGATGGCGAACCGCTACAAGCTCCCCGATGAGCGCGCGTCGTTCACGCACAAGTTCTCGATCGGCGGCCACGAGGGCTACATCACCGTCGGCATGTACGAGGATGGCCAACCTGGCGAAATCTTCATCACCATGGCCAAGGAAGGCTCAACCATTTCCGGCCTCATGGATTCGCTCGCCACCGCCATCAGCTTCAACCTGCAATATGGCGTGCCGCTGAAGTTCCTGGTGGACAAGTTCGCGCACGTCCGCTTCGAGCCGAGCGGCTGGACCGGCAACCAGCAGATCCCCTACGCCAAATCGATCATCGACTATATCTTCCGCTGGCTCGGCGCCAAGTTCCTCGGCCCCGAGTACGCCGTAACGGAGGCCGGAGAAACGCCAGTCCTGCGCCCGACGGAAGCCGATCCCCAGCAGGACCTCCCCTTCACCGCCGCCGTCACCGACGCCCCCCTCTGCGCCGAATGCGGCTCCATCATGACCCGCAACGGAAGCTGCTACAAGTGCGGCAACTGCGGCGGCACGAGTGGGTGTAGCTAGAGCATTGTCGCCCGAATGGCCACGGTAAGCTAAAAGTTAGGATGGGTACTCGGGCGGAATTCATCCGGATCTTACGACGGCATGAATCCGAGCTTCGTGCCGCCGGCATAGCTAGTCTTTCCCTGTTTGGCTCGGTCGCCAGGAACGAGGCGGCGGCTCGCGACGTTGACATTGCCGTCCGCCTCGCTTCAAACTTCTCGAAGCCTGGACTCGATTATTTCAGCCGCCTCGACGACTTGGAAAAGCGACTCTCGGAGATCCTGGGGTGTCCAGTAGATGTGGTCGAAGAGCCTGTACGTAAACCGCAGTTTCAGCTAGAAATCGACCGGGATCGCGCCGTTGCCTTCTGAGAAGCCGATTCGCCGCTTGGAAAATATCGTCGAGAATGCCAAGGCGATTTTTCGTTACACCGACGGCATGGATCTCGTCGTGTTTCGCGAGGACCGAAAACCGCCGACGCTGTAGAGCGATGTCTCGAGCGGATTAGCGAGGCGGCTTCCAAACTGGGTGATGAGGCCTCTAGGCTCGTGCCAGGGCAGCCGGGGGGGCAGATACGGGCTCTCGGAAACCGGTTGCGGCATGAATATGATTCCATAAGGGAAGACCGGCTCTGGGACATCGTGCGAAGCGACCTTCCAAGCCTTTGTTCGGCATGTGAACAGGCATTAAACCGCTTGCGAAGTGGGAATCCGGCATGAATTACGGTAGTGAAGTGCGGGGGAACGAGCGGCTGCAGCTAGGGAACGGTTCGGTAGGCTCGCATTAGCGCGGTCCTAGCTGGTGCTGGTCTTGCGGCTCTTGCCTTTGCCCTGAGGTTTCGCGGCGGTTTCGGGAGGCGCGCCATCGTCCGGATTCACCTTTTTGAGCACCTCATCGAAAAGGGCAGCCTTGCGGGAGTCGTTTTTGGGTGGGGGAGCCTGCTCGTGGCGGTAATCGTGATCGCTATGACAGGTCCGGCAGCGGACCTTCGCCGGTTCCCCATTCATCAGCGACACCAGCGAATGATTCATAATGCGTTTGCAGCGTACGCAAAAATCGTCGATCACATCTCCCAAACGGTAGTCCGGCATCGAAAACTCCTAAACCGCAGCCGCTTCGGGCTGCACCCCCTGCGCCGGTTCGAAACCGACGTACTTACAGATACGTAATTGGCCGTCTTCGGCCTCGAGCAGATCGCCTACCTGGAGCGGCTGGCCGGATTCCCGCAGCGTCTGCCACGCCTCGTATTCATTGCGCGCCTCGACGTGGCCACCGGGCTCGTAGTCTTTGAGCTTCACCACAGCGGCGCCGGAAACGTGCGGCGCCCAACGGAACTGCTGCCGCAAGGAATCCTTCATGTGATAAACCCGGTAACCAGGCATAGACTGCCATTGTAAACGATGTGGTCCCGCCGTGCTGCCGGATCATTGGCGCGGAAGCGTTCTCAGGTACGCCTGCCACTGGCGCTCAAGATTGGCGATGGACTCCGCATGCTTCTGGGCGACTTTGATGAGAATATCCAGTTGATTGTCGTGAGCCACGACAGTGTCCGCTAGGGATGCGACGATCCCGGTCAGACGCTCCAGTTGCTCTTCTACGGTCACACCATCATTGTAATCGAGGCAGCGCGGCTCTCCCGTCGCGCTCGCCCAACTCGATCCAGCGCTCGACCCGCTCGCGTGACCAGATTACCGAATATTTGATCTGTCCGAACGGTTCGGAAGGAACAATGGAAGTGACTTTGAGAGCATCGAGCGGCCTGCGCGGGCTGATGATCTTCCGTACAATTTGCCAGCGCAGAATAGCCAGGCAATCGACCGCGATCACGTGAGTGGCGCCCAATTCTGCGGCTGCCCAGAGCGGGAGGGCGCCGCGGAATCCGCCATCCACATAGGACCGGCCGCCGATCGAAACGGCCGGAAAGAGTCCCGGGATGGAGGCCGTCGCGGCGAGATGACGCCAGGTGATGTCCGCTCCGCGAATCAGGTGTGGCCGCAGCCGGGGCATCTCCACCAGTGTGAGGGCGAAGGGCGTGCGGGGCTGATATCTTGACCAGAGATCACGCGCTTTCTGGTACAGGGGTTGCGGATGAAGGATGCGAATCGCGGCAAGTGAGCTATCCAGCCATTCGCGCGCCAGATCGTCCTGCGTGGCGCCGCCCGCGATCGCCCATCCGTTCCACGCGCCGGCAGAAGCGCCGATGATGATGTCTGGCCGCACATGCGCCGCCAAGGCCCGCCACACGCCCACTTCCCAGGCAGCGTACATGCCGCCGGCGGAAAGCACCAGCGCAGTGGTCACTCTCTCATGGTAACGATCATTGCGCCGCGCATCGCTTAAACTACGGGAGTCGGCAACTATGCAGATCAAGCTCTTCGGAAATCTGCGGATCAGCTTCGAGGGTCGCCCGGTCATAGGCGTGAATACGAACCGTCTCCAATCCCTGATCGCGTACTTGATCCTGCGTGGAGACGTTCCCCAGCCGCGGGAGCACCTGGCGTTTTCGCTGTGGCCGGCCTCCAGCGAATCGCAGGCTCGCACGAATCTGCGCCAGCTCATTCACCATCTGAAGCGCGCATTACCTGCCGAATGCAACGTGCTGGAGACCACTCATTTCGCCGTTCGGTGGCGGGAAGACCCTGGCTGCGCCATCGATGTGGTTCAGTTCCAAATGGCGATCGCGGAGGCTGCTTCCGCGCGAATGGAGAACGACTCCGCCCGGGAGATCCAATCGCTGACCACTGCCGCGCAGCTCTATGAAGACGACCTATTGCCTGGCCTCTATGACGATTGGCTCACACCCATTCGCGAAGATTACCGGAAGCGCCTGTCCGAAGTCCTCGAGCGGCTCGCCACTCTGCTCGAACAGCGGTCCGAATTCGCAGCCGCGATCGCGTGCGCCGAACGCCTCATCGCTCTCGACCCGATTGGCGAGCCGCACTATCAAATGCTGATCCGGTTGCATGCCGGCAACCAGGACCGGGCGAGCGCGCTGCGCGCTTATCACCAGTGCCTGCGAGTGCTGCGGCGCGAGCTGGGCGTGGAACCCGGTCCTGCTACCGTGGAGCTGTTTGAACGAATCCTCAAAGGACCGCCGGAGCCCGAAGCTGCATCCGCCGGCACGTCCGGATTCGCGGTGTTGAAGCCGGCTTCGCATCTGCAAAAAGTGCAGGCGCTGATCGGGCGCGCGCAAGAATGGCGGCAACTGACATCGGCATGGGAATCCGCGGCTGCGGGCGGCCCGCGCGTCGCCGCAATCCTAGGCGAGCCGGGAATCGGCAAGACCAGACTGGCCGATGAGTTATATCAGGCATGTGTCCGCCGAGGACATGCCGCTGCGCGTGCCCGGTGTTTCGCCGGGCAGGGGCAGGTATCCTATGCGCCCGTCGCCGAGTGGCTTCGTTCCGACGCTGTCCGCGCGAGTTGGCCAAGCTTGAAACGCGGACAGGTGGCGGAACTGGTACGGCTGGTTCCCGAAATCCGGGAGCAGTCCGGCAAAGGTGCGATTTCCGGACAGCCGAGCCCGCTCGCCGAAAGCTGGCAGCGTCTCCGATTCTACGAATCCATAAGCGCCGCCATTGGAAACACCCGCAAGCCGCTTCTGCTGTATTTAGACGACATGCAATGGTGCGACGCCGATTCGTTCGAATGGCTGAACGCGCTGTTGACCTCGCCGGCCGCGGCCGGCGTTCTTCTCTTGGGCACCGTGCGGGCCGAAGAAACCGGCCGCGAACATGCCTTCACGCGCTTCATCGCCGCATTGCGGCAAACGGGGATCGTATCGGAAATTCCACTCGAGCCGCTGGATGCGGAAGAAACCGCTGACCTCGCGCGCCTGGAATCAGCCCAGCCGCTCGGAACCGGGAAGCTCGAAGAAATCTTCCGGGCCACCCAAGGAAACCCGCTGTTTGTGCTGGAGACGGTTCGCGCCGGGTTGCAGAGCACCCGTGTTCATGCAGTCATCGCGGCGCGTCTGGGACAGCTTACGCCGCCTTCCTACGAACTCGCGGGCCTGGCGAGTGTTCTCGGATGTCCCTTCTCTTTCGAATTGCTGGAGAAGGCTACGGATTGGGACGAAGCCAGCCTCTCCCAGGCGCTTGACGAACTCTGGCGCAGGCGGATCATCGAGAGCCGCGGGGCTGCGGAGTACGACTTCACGCACGACCGGCTGCGGGAAGTGGCGGCGGCGGAACTAACCCTGGTTCGGCGGCGCTATCTGCACCGCCGCGTGGCGCGGGCTCTGGCCGAAGTCCATGCCGGCGATATCGAGACGTGGAACGGACAGATTGCCTCGCATTTCGAACAGGCCGGAATGGCGGAAGAGGCCATTGCATTTTATGAGCGCGCAGCCGCCTATGCGCGCCAGCGGTATGCGGAAACCGACGCGGCGGACTTGCTGAGGCGGGCGCTGAGGTTATGCCGCGAGTTCCCCGAATCGGAACGCCGCCTCAAACAGGAACTCCACCTTCTGGCTACGCTCGGTCCCGCGCTGGTGACAACCGCGGGATACTCCGCGCCGGAAGTGGGCGAAACTTACCATCGCGCGTTGGAATTGTGCCGGCGCTTTGGGGACCCGCATGTTTTCGCGATCTTGAGCGGATTGTGGGTTTTTCACGCCGTGCGCGGCGATCTGGAGACGGCGCACAGCTTCAGCCTCGAGTTTTTTGAAGAGGCGCGGCGAGCTCCGGCTCCCGGGCTGATGATGGCGGCGAACTTTCTTCTAGGCAGTTGCCTGTTTCATTTGGGGCACATGGAAGAAGCTCTACAGTATATGACCTCGGCCATGGCTGCGCAGGGCGATTCCCGGGAATCGGTGCTGGCGCTGTTCGCCGGGCCGGACCTGGGTGTATTTTGCCGTTGTTACCTGGCTCACATCGCGTGGCACCGTCAGGACGGCGATCACGACACCTACGCCGCGGAAGCCATCTCGATAGCCGACCGCATAGGCGACCCCTTCAGCCGAGCCATTGCGCTAATCTACGCCGCGCTGCTGCACGCTTTTCGGGGAGAGAGCGGTCCGGCCCTCAAACAAAGCCAGGAGGCTCTGGCTGTGTGCGGACGATATGGCTTTGCCTACTATGAGGCAATGGGAAATATCGTGACCGGCTGGGCATCGGCCGCTGAGGGCGACGCGGCGCGTGGTCTGGAACAACTTCGCACAGGCTTGGATGCGCTGGGCGCCTTGGGGGCAGGACTTCGGCTGCCTTACTACTTCGCGCTGTTGGCGGAAACGCTGAGCCGTGCAGGGATGCCCGGCGAAGCGCTGGCCAGCCTCTCGAACGGGTTTGCGTTCGCCAGCAAGACGGGCGAGCAGTGGCCTGTCGCGGAACTGCACCGTGTTCAGGGTGAACTGCTTGCCGGCCAGGGAAAAACCGGAGCTGCGCGCGACAGTTTCGAACGGGGCGTCGAAGCCGCGCGGCGCGCTGGCTCGGTGGCATTTGAGCAAAAATTGACTATTTTGGCGGGCGGAACGCCCGTCACGGTCTTTACGGAACGCTCCTAGAACGCTCCTTCCATCAAAGTGGAAGTGTACGGCG
>DATBID010000167.1:0-21145 GCA_036557125.1 Bryobacteraceae bacterium
ATCGATCGCCAGCCCAACCTGCTTGCGCTTTGGGAGCACCAGCGTAGTCGGTTTATCACCATGGGAGCTGTATGAGCGGAGACGCTCACGTACAGTTCTGGGAGAGCCTCGGGGTGCGACTCCCCGGGGCTACTTAACAGAACACGGACCCTAGCCGGCTTCTAGAGTAAACTTGTCTGCAAGGAGGACGTATGAAGCCTGGCTTTGGGTTCTTCCTGCTCGCCATTTCTGTCGCATTCGGGCAAAGTGTCAGCGGCAACTTGAGTGGGATTATCGGCCCTCAGGTGCGGAATGCAGCGGGACGCGTCAGCGGCACCGCTTCTTTCCCGGCACTGCGATTCATTCCTCCGGCGGTCGCCGGAGCGCCCTACTCCGCCGAACAAGTTCAGGAGCACGTACAGACTCTGAACGACGGCACGCGCATTACTCAGAACCTGATGAGGACCAAAGTCTACCGCGATTCGGCGGGACGTACACGCACCGAGCGGCCTCTGATGATGGGGTTGCCGAACGGCGCCGATTCTCCAATGGTAATTGAGATTACGGATCCCGTTGCGGGCGTACGCTATACGCTCGATCCGCAGAACAGGATTGCGCACCGGGTGGCGGCAGACCCGCGATTTGGTTCGCAGGGTGTAACAACTGCGGTTACTTCCAGGGGTCAGGTGGGAAGTGTGCCGCCGCCCGCTCCGCCACGGCCGTCAGAGGTCGCACCGGCTCAGATCGTGATTAGCCAGCTTAGCTCGCCTGCCATCTCCGCTTCGGCTGCCAGACAAGAATCTGTGGAAGAGAAACTGCCACCACAGATTATCGAAGGCGTTCTAGCCGAAGGAGTGCGGCGGACCACGACCATTCCTGCCAGCTCTCAAGGGAACGACCGGCCGTTTTCCATTACTTCGGAAACCTGGACCTCCCCAGATTTAAGAGGCCTGATGGTGCTGTCGAAGAACGACGACCCACGTTCGGGTGAGAACACGACAAAACTTACCAATATCAGCCGTAACGAGCCGGACCCCAGCCTGTTCCAGCCGCCGCCGGATTACCAGATCGTCGACGAGACAGCGCCATTCAGCATTCATTTCACACAGCAGTGAAGCCGTTTGATTCTAGTCCGATAATTGGACTAAGCTGAAAACGTGGCGAGCTACAACGTCCACGAAGCGAAAACCCAGTTTTCCAAACTGCTCGATCAGGTTCTGGAAGGCGAGAAGGTTCTCATTACGCGGAATGGCGTGCCGGTGGCCGAGCTGGTGCCCGCTCGTAAGCGTCCGTTTCCGCTGGGCGCCGGGCGCAACGATCCTCATATCAATGCCGAAGCATTGCGCAAGGATGATTGGTGGCGCCCGATGACCGATGAAGAAGTAGAAGCCTTCCTTAAAGGGCGCTATTAGGATGTACCTGCTCGATACGCACGCGCTAGTTTGGGCAGTGAGCGTTCCTGACGAACTGCCGCGGCGCATGCGCAAGATTCTGGCTGCCGGTGAAGTCACCGCCAGCGTAGTTTCCTATTGGGAACTGGTGCTCAAGAAAGGACGCAAAACCGCGCCCGTGACTCAACCCGCGGTTTGGTGGGACCGGTACATCACTCGCCCGGCAGTTGAAGTGTTGCCGGTGAGGACAGCCCATGTCGATCAGCTTGATGCCCTGCCTGAATGGCATCGCGATCCTTTCGACCGCATGCTAATCGCGCAGGCACTCGCAGAGAATTACACGCTCGCAAGTCGCGATGCCGCGCTTGCGAATTATGGCGTGCATGTGGTCTGGGACTGAGCTTTTGACTTACCGTAAGTCGGCCGCTATTCTGGGGCCAATGGCCCACACAGTCCGCACTTCACTCGATATACCGGAAGACCTGCATCGCCGTATCCACGAGGCCGCCAAACGCCGCGGTTGCTCGGCGCGCGATCTAATCCTCGCCTCGATCGAGCGGGAAGTAGGGTTCGAGTCCGGCGCCCGGAGCCGCGTCAAAGCGCCGCTGGTTTTGGGCAAAGGTGAGCCGGTCGACCCCATCCACGACGAGATCGATGAGGTCCTGTTTTCCTGAAATCAACGTTTGGCTTGCGATCCTCGTTGAGCGCCATGGCTTCAGCCGGCCAGCCACAGCTTAGAAGGCATCAATCGCGTCGCGAAGGATGCTTTCGCGGAGGAGGGGTTTGAGGGTTTTTCGGTTTACAATATCGCCGCGGCCGTCAAGCAACTCGTTCAGGGAGAGCTTGAGGCGGGCGTACTCGAAGACTCCCATGGGCCGTTCATCGTCGAGTTGCACCAAAACATCGATGTCGCTCGCGGCGTTCCCTTCACCTCTTGCAACCGAGCCGAACACGGCGGCATGGCTCACGCCCATGCGCCGCAGTTCTTCCTCGTGTTTCCGCAAGTTTCGAGCGAAGCCGTCAGGCTGGTATCCACGCCACTCCGAGTCTAGCAGACCGAGCGAGTGCGGGCCATCTCGCTGTTGGTGTGCCTCCTGGTACTCTCGTCTTGCCCGCCGCTTGGAATTCCGCGCCAAAATAGAGCTTATGAGTCTGGCGGAAAAGCATTGCGTGCCGTGCCGGGGAGGGGTGCCGCCTTTGCGCGGGGCGGAACTCGAAAAGTTCAGATCACAGGTGAGCGGGTGGCAGGTAGTAAATGAGCACCATCTTGCCAAAACCTTTCAGTTCCCGGATTTCGTGAAAGCACTCGACTTCGTCAACCGCGTGGGGGCGATTGCCGAAGAGGAAGGACATCATCCCGATGTGCACCTTTCCTGGGGCAAGGTGGGGGTGGAGACCTGGACGCACAAGATTGACGGCCTGACCGAGAGCGACTTCATTCTGGCGGCCAAGATCGATCAAATTCCGCACGAACGGGCCGCCCCTTAGGCTATGGCCAAAGTTGCGTTCTTCGGTCTGCCCGCGCACGGGCACACGAATCCGTCTCTGCCGGTGGTTCGCGAACTGGTGCGGCACGGCGAATCGGTTACCTACTACAGCCATGAAACATTCCGCGGCGCGATCGAGAGCACGGGCGCACGGTTTCGCGCTTACGACCCGCCGCTGGGCAAAAATGCCACGCCGGAGGCGGCCAATTCGCTGCTGCTCATCGCGCTGCTGCTCGAAACTACGCTCGAAATGCTGCCGCGCCTCGTGGAAGATTTGAAGCGGGACCCAGTGGACTACGCCATCCACGATTCAGTCTGCCCTTGGGGCCGCTGCGCATCCGAAGTGCTCGGGCTTCCTTCGGTCTGCTCCACCACGACGTTCGCGCTGGCGCCGGGCCTTTTTCGCGCGGACCATTTCTTTGCGCGATTCTGGACGGGGGTCACCACAATTGTTGAGAACTTGCCGTATCTCGGCCGCATTGGCAAGGCACAGAAGAAGCTGGCGCGCAATTATGGGATCAAGATCGGCCATGTGATGAACGTGGTGAGCAATCCGGCCCCGCTGACGATTGTGTACACATCGCGCGAACTGCAGCCGCGGGCGGAGTTGTTCGGTTCGAATTACCTGTTCGTCGGACCGTCGATTGCGGATCGCGAGCCCGACCCGGAGTTCGCGCGCGAAATGGGAAACGGCCCAGTGATCTATATCTCGCTCGGCACGATTTTCAATGAGCAGACGGAATTCTACCGGGTGTGTATGGAGGCGTTGGGCGGAATGAAGCAGCGGGTGGTGCTCTCGGTGGGGCGCAAGACGGATATCGCCAGCTTAGGTCCGCTGCCTGGGAATTTTCTGGTGCGCAACTGGGCGCCGCAACTCGAGGTGCTTTCGCGCGCCGGTCTGTTTCTCACGCGCGCCGGCGTAAACAGCGTGCATGAAGCGCTGCTGTATGGCGTTCCGATGCTGCTGTTTCCGCAAATTGCGGAGCAGAAGATGGTGGCGAAGCAAATCGCGAAGCTGGGAGCGGGGGTGGTTTTGAGCGAACGGGTGAAACCGCGGGAGTTGCGGGAGCAGGTGGAGAGGGTGCTGGGAACGGCCTCGTTCCGGCAGGCCGCGGAGAAGTTGAGTTTTTCGCTGCGGAATTCGGGAGGGCACGAGCGGGCGGCGGAAGCGATTCTGGAATATCGCGCCGGCGGCGGCAGGACCGCCGGCGCTACCGATAGAGGAACTACTGCACCGTGAGCAGCGGTTGCAACCGGTGCGTGTATTCGGGGCTGCGGAGCTTTTGCAGGGCTTTGACTTCGATCTGGCGGATGCGCTCACGGGTGAGACCGAAATCGTGCGCGATTTCTTCGAGCGTGTGTTCGCGGTCACAGCCGATGCCGAAGCGCATGCGCAGCACTTTTTCTTCGCTGGGCGTCAGCATGCGGAGCAGGCCGAGCGTTTTGTCGCGGGCGTCGGAGGCGATCAGCGGCCCGAGAATGGATTCCGCCGAACGGCCTTCGAGCAGGTCGCCGAGCACGGATTCGCCGTCGCGGCCCACGGGAATATCCAGCGACACGGGGTCGCGCGAGATGACGCGCAAGTGCTGCACCTTCTCCACCGTGGTATCCATGCGGTGGGCGATTTCCTCATCCTTGGGCGTGTGGCCCAGTTCCTTTTCGAGCTCGCGAGAGGTGCGCAGGAATTTGGTCAAGCTCTCGTTCATGTGCACGGGCACGCGAATGGTGCGTGACTGGTCGGCAATGGCACGCGTGACGGCCTGGCGAATCCACCAGGTGGCGTAGGTCGAGAACTTGAAGCCGAGGTGGTAATCGAACTTATCGGCCGCGCGCATCAGGCCGATGTTGCCCTCCTGGATCAAATCGAGCAGGTGCAGCCCGCGGTTGACATACTTTTTGGCGATCGAAACAACCAGGCGCAGGTTGGCCTCAACTAAAGCAGATTTGGCGGCGGCAGTTTCGGACTCGCCCTGCCGCGTGGCCCGCAGCCAGCGGCGCATTTGAGCCGCGGTCGCTCCGGCGGCTTGCTCCCACTGCCGGATCCGGCGCTTGATCTCCAACGCGGAAGGAGATTTGGCGGGTTGAGCACGCAACTCGCGCTCGAGAGTCGCAATTTCTTCGGTTACCTGTTCCAGCATGCCGCGGAATTCTTTCCACTGCGAAGGCTGGTAAGGGATGGTGCGGAGCTGCTGCGAACAGCGAACGCACAGACGGGGCACACGGCGGGCCAGGGCGGCGCGCACGCGCACGTGGCGCTCCGGAGTGCTGGCGATTTCTTCTTTGAGATTTTCCAGTTCCCGGCACGCACGGGCGAAACGCTCCATGCGGCGAGCCATTTCAGACGCCGCCCGCTTGCGCGCCGCCGAATCATCCGTATTGCCCAGTTCCACGATCGAGTCCATGCCGATGGCGCCTTGGCGCACCTGCTCGAGCAGGCTCAGAGCTTTTTTCCATACCATCGGTGAACGCGATATGGCTTTGTGCCTGCGCAGTTTGCCGCGCTCCATCCGGCGGGCCAGATCAATCTCGGCCGTGCGGGTGAGCAAGCGCACTGCGCCCATTTCGCGGAGGTACACACGCACCGGGTCGTCCGTGTAGACGGACCCTTCGTGGTGCTCTTCGATTTCCGGAGTCTCGTGCTCGTGACTTTCGCCTTCGAGCGCCTCTGGGGAATCTCCGAGCTCCAGTTCGTGCGATTCCGCGGTATCTATAACAAAATTTTCAAAGCGTTCCATTCGTTTGCGGGCAACCCCACATTAATCTTGACGTCGCAGCCCCTCGACTGTTTGCTGAAAATTCTCGAGGTTGGTTGGGAATGGCCACGAGAAGGCCGGGGCGGCACTACTGTCCTATAATTTTTGATGCCGTAAGTTCTTAGCTAGTTTCAAATTTGGCCCGGAATGACGATTTTTCCGCAGCCGGAGAATCGGGCAAGTTGCCGCCAACCTGCGCACTTTTCACGGGGACATTTAATTCCCGCAAGTTACTGATGATACTACTTTTCAAATCCGGGGTGCAACGGCTGCTCGGCTCAGAACCGAGCTATGTCTCGATTCACCCCAACGGCCGAGCGCGCGTAGATACAATGGTGCTGTTACTATGCTCCCTGGAGACGGAGCGGGCGATCCCGGCCGGGGAGGACCTCGCAAGACCGTACTCGTTGTGCCCTGCTTTAACGAGGCGCACCGGCTTCGTCTGAACGAGTTTCGCGAATACCTGCGCTACTCCCCCGAGGTGAGCTTCCTTTTTGTCAACGATGGAAGCCGGGATGAAACCGCGGCCGTGCTGCGCAAGTTTCAGGCTGAAACCGGCGCGCAGGTTGACGTGTTGGATTATCCGGAAAACCGCGGTAAGGCCGAAGCCGTCAGGCGGGGGATGCTGCACGCTCTATCGCCGGATGTCCGGTACGTGGGCTTCTGGGATGCCGACCTGGCAACTCCACTGAGCGCCATAGACGAATTCGTGTCGCTGCTCGAAGACCGGCCCCAGATACAAATGGTCTTTGGCGCGCGGGTCAAGCTGCTGGGGCGGGAAATCGACAGGCGTGTTGCGCGCCACTATCTCGGGAGGATATTTGCGACCTGCGCCTCTATGGTGCTGAAACTCCCGGTATATGACACACAATGCGGCGCCAAGATCTTTCGGGTGACGAATGTTCTGCCGAAGGTGCTAGAGGAACCGTTCGGCTCGCGCTGGATTTTCGATGTGGAAATCATCGCCCGATTCGTTCGGGCGATAGGGAATCGCGCACTGGCGAGCGAGAGTATCTACGAATATCCGCTGCGGAAATGGGTGGACGTAGCGGGATCGAAAGTCCGGCCGAAAGACTTTGTGCGGGCCTTTCTAGATTTGGCGGCAATTTGGCTCAAATACGGCGGTGTTACACGTCGTCGCGGCCGATATTCACGATGAAGTACTTTGCGACGGTGTTTCCTACATTTTTCGCGTTGTGGATCTCGTTCGAACCGATCACGCCTATATCGCCCGGTCCCAGCCGGTGCGGGACTCCGGAAATCGTCAGTTCCATCACGCCCTCGCGCACCAGCATCATTTCTTCTCTTAAGTGCTGATGGGGCGGGTGATTCACTTCGCCGGGCCAAATGTCGCTCATGTGCGATTCCATTTTGAAGCCGGTATGCGTCTTCGCGGTAAAGCAGCGCCGTTGCTTGTTCTTTCCGTTCGTCGCTACAGGCAGTTCGTCGTACTTATAGTCCTTGGTTTTCAAGACGGGCAGTTTCTCGACGGAGTTGTCCGCCTGCGGCGCGGCGCTTGGGGCGCGGCCTTCGCTCGAAGAGGCGCTCTGGGCCGAAGCGCGGGCCGCCGCCAGCGCAGGCAGCAGAAAACCTAAGTCTCTGCGGGAATATTTCATAACGGACTCCTTCCCCCTAACTGGAACCCAAACACTATACACAAGGCGAGCGCCCGCGGCCACGGGGGTTACGAACGGCTGCATAACCCCCCTCGGAAACCGTTCCATACTGGACAGTTAGCCCCAGGCGCTGGAAGATGGTTCTGAGACCATGTTCGCCGTTTCCCCCAAAGTACGCCCGCCGCTCGACCCGGAATTTCTGCCCGCTGCGCTCTGGAACAGGGCCTACCGCTGCGCGGTAAACGCTTCCGGCGGTGCGGAACTGGCTTTCGCGCTGGAGCGAGGCGATGGCTCCGTTTCCACGTTTCGCACTACCGCGTTACGGCATGAGAGCGCTAATATTGCGCTGAACCAGCGATACGCCGAGCGACTGCTCAAATTTCTTCTGTGGCAGAAGGGCGGGTATCGAATCACGGTACAAGGCGACGCGCAGATCGCCGCCTATCTGCGCGGCGTGTATTCGGCCCAAGGCGCCCGCTCTTTCGACTATCGTTTTTTCGGTGAACAGATTTACGGACACCCGCTCGCGATCGAACATACCAGCCTCGATAGCCTGCCCGCGGAAAAAGAAACCGCGGCGCCTCTGGGCCGGCATCTGGATGGCTATCGCATCGGCTTTGATCTGGGCGCGAGCGACCGCAAGTGCGCGGCGGTGGCGCAGGGAAAAGTTGTCTTCAGTGAGGAAGTGCCGTGGAGTCCGGGCGCGCAGGCGGATCCGCATTATCACTTCGCCGGCGTCAACGATTCGCTTCAGCGCGCCGCGGCGCATCTGCCTCGCGTAGGTGCCATAGGAGGCAGCGCCGCTGGCGTCTACGTTGCCAATGAAGTGCGCGCCGGGTCGCTCTACCGCTCGGTGCCGCCGGCGCTGTTCGAGAGTCACATCCGGCGCCTGTTCTTCGACCTGCAAAAACACTGGGGCGGTATTCCATTTGAAGTGGTGAACGATGGCGAGGTGACGGCGCTAGCGGGTTCGATGGCGCTTCAAGATAATGCGGTTCTCGGTATTGCCATGGGCAGCAGCCTGGCTGCCGGTTTTGTCACGCCGCAAGGCGGAATCACCACCTGGCTCAACGAACTGGCATTCGTGCCTGTGGATTACCGGAAAGACGCCCCGCGCGACGAATGGTCCGGAGATGCCGGCGTGGGCGTGCAGTATTTTTCGCAGCAGGCAGTGGGACGTTTGTTAGAACCGGCGGGAATCGAATTGTCGTCGGAGATGCCGCTTCCGACGAAACTCGAACAGGTGCAGAAGCTGGTCGCGGCCGGCGACGCGCGTGCCCGCCGCATCTATGAAACTATCGGCGCTTATTTTGGCTACGCGATCGCGCACTTTGCCGAGTTTTACGAGTTCCGCAACCTGCTGGTGCTGGGCCGGGCGATGACAGGAGAAGGCGGCAACATCATTCTCGCCGTGGCCCGCCGGGTGTTGGAGGCCGAATTTCCGGACTTGTCAGAGCGCATTCGCTTTCATATTCCCGATGAGCAGGAAAAGCGCCATGGCCAGGCGATCGCCGCCGCGAGCCTGCCCGCCATACCGTAAAAGGCAACCACATATGCGATTTCATAACGACTCCGCCGACTTGTTCATTCCCGATAACGCGCCTATGCCCGATGCTCTGGCGCGCACCACGCACCTGGCTATCGCGGCCCATCAGGACGATATCGAAATCATGGCGTACCACGGGATTGCGGAGTGCTTCGGCCGGCCCGATAAGTGGTTCACCGGGGTGGTGGTCACCAACGGCGCGGGCAGCCCGCGCGACGGCATCTACGGACACTACACCGATGAGCAAATGCAGCGTGTGCGCCTCGTTGAGCAGCGGAAGGCGGCTTACGTGGGCGAATATGCCTGCCAGGTGCAGCTTGGCTTCAGCAGCGCCCAGACCAAGAATCCGCGTGAAACGGCGGTGGTGGAAGACCTGGAGCGGATTCTGCGCGCGGCCCGGCCGGAGATTGTCTACATTCATAACCCGGCGGATAAACACGATACCCACGTGGCCGTAACGCTGCGTTCGATTGCGGCGCTGCGCCAATTGCCTGCCGAAAGGATTCCCGCCAAAGTGTATGGCTGCGAGGTCTGGCGCGATCTCGATTGGCTGCCCGATCAGGACAAACAGGTGCTGCCGGTTTCCGCGCGGTCCAATATCGCCGCTGCGTTGGTGGGCGTCTTCGATTCGCAGGTGAGCGGCGGCAAGCGCTACGACCTCGCTACCGCCGGAAGGCGCCTGGCCCACGCCACCTATTACGCCTCTCACGGGACGGACGAAGAGAGCGCCCTGAACTTCGCCATGGATCTTACACCGCTAATTCACGACCGGAAACTGGACGTGACCACGTACGTGCTGGCATTCATCGATCGGTTCCGCGCGGATGTCGAGAAGCGCCTGAGAGCGTACTGAATCACGGGCTACTGTGCCGGGCCATCATCCACCCAGCGGCCCACATCGCGAACGTATCGCCGGCCATTGAAAGTGTAAGAAGGAACTGTAACTACCAAATAAGCTTTGCCAACCAGGGCTTTCCCGCCGGAGTCTGTTTCTTTGGTGGTGGCGATCACCCAGACGTCGAAATTGTTCTTTGGGTCTATCGGGTTCGGCGTAAAGAAGCCGGTGTCACTCACCTTCCCGACGTAATCGAAATTGCCGCCTTCCTTCTCATTGAATACCTGAAGCGACCAGCTTGCGGCGTCAATAGGTCCGAGTTCTATATCGTCGGCGGTGTGCGGCTTGCCATCCGCGCCGCGCTGATAGGCACCCCGCTGATAGGCAATAGCTTCGAACTGTTGATACCCTCTGGCGCGCTGCCCGTCGCCGAAGGCCGCCACCGCGGATTCCGGCATCACTTTCACGTAATCGACGCGGTCATAGATCGCCAGCGCATTCCGCAAGACACGGCCGCGCAAAGACACATCGCGTTTGCCGGGCGCCGCATTGGCGCCGACATCCACTTCTGCGACCACCGCCTGTGGGCTGCTGGACACGATCCGCCCCACGGTGACGCCTGCTCCCAGGCTGAGGTCTGCCGGCGCGACCCCGATGGGCAATCGGTCGCCAACCAGCCGGATCCGGTTGTCACGCGTACCGGTCTTGAGTGACCAGCGATCGAGCGCCAGCAGCGTGCCATCCGCGGCGGGCCTCTGCAACTCTACATCGAAGCCGAACTCCTGATATTGGCCCCAGAACCAGCGTCCTTCAGCCCTGGATTGATCGGGCGCGATCCACAAAGTTTCGCGCATCTCGGCGGCGAGATTGTCCGGTGCGGATCTCTCTTGCAAGGTGGCGGCGATCTCGCTGCCTTTCGAGCGTCCTCTCCAGGCGTAGCCGCCATAAACAACGCTGAGGCCGGCGCGCCTCAGAGTTGATCCGTCCTTCACGGATTCGAGAGTGACTCGTGTGGCAAACTCGCCGGACGAGGAGCCCGGCGCGATTTCCATTTCCCCGAAATATTTGCCGCGCCCCCGAATGGTTGCGACCACGAGCCATCGGCCGGTGAGGTTCGGCGTGCGGTCGCGGGCGCTCCAGGCAGCCCACTCCGGCGTGTCCAGAGGGGCGGTTTTGCTCAAATAGGCAATTGCTTCGTCAGTGGCCGGATTGGCCGGAGCCTTGTATCGGGTGGTGTGGAGCTTCGCCAACTCTTCCCAATCCTCGGCCGAGCGGCGCCAGGAGAGTGCGCGCGCGAGGGAGTGGCACTTCTCGCATGCCTTGTGCAAATCCTCATTGAGTACGTCGGTCTCTTCATGCATCCGCCGCTCTGCCTCGTACAGCACCGGCTTGGCTTCTTCCGGCGCGAGGCCATGCGCGTCGCTCAAATACCGCACGATGGACCGGGCCTCCTCGGGACTAATCGTCAAGCCTTTGCCCAGAATCATTCGTTTCAGCACGTCCTGCCAGCCCTCGGGCGTTGTTCGCTCCCAGGAAACATACGGCATGATGCGCTGCGAATCGGCGGGGTGGCATTGCCCGCATTTGGAAATTACCAACGGATCGGTGACGGGAATACCGCGCGCCGGATTGGATTGCGCCAGCGCGGCCGGCAAACCTGCCGGCAAGAGAACGTAGAGTATCCGAAGGCCGCAGGCTTTTCTCATCCAGCCCTCCGGGGGCGGCCGGTCACCCTAAAGCTTACCGCAATTCCGGCAACCGCTAGAATTCGAAGCGCGCTACGAGCTGGCCGGTGCGGGGGTTGGTGCCGGCTCCATTGACGGTATTGACGTAACCATAGCCACCGGTTACGGCTCCGAAGGTGTTATGCGTTGTGGGCGTGAGCGGGTTGACGTTCGTCGGGCCGCCTACGCTGGGACAGGTCATGGCGTTGTAACAGAGGAACGTCCGATTGAACACATTGTAGAATTCCCCGCGAATATTAAGCGTCGCTCTTTCTTTGATCCGGAAAGTGCGCCCCAGGCTCACCGACTCGCCCGGCTGGCGCTGCCAGCGGTAATTGTTGTAATAGGGCGCGGCCGTTCCGAATTGGCCGGGAGCCGCATCCGACCACGCGTTCGGGTTGAGGATTAGCGACGTTGTCGGGTCGAAGCAGTGGCAGTTGGGATCCTTCAAGAGCAGAGGCTGGCCGGCCACGCGGTTGAACAAGGTGTTGCCGCCCCCCCAGAGAGCGGGGTTGTTGGAAGCTCCGCGGTCCAACTGGGAAAGCAACTGATTCGTGGAGCCGGGCGAACGAATCAGCGCGCCGCTTTGGTAGCGGAGCACGGCGCCCACTACCCAATCGCGCGCGATGGCGGAAAAGACCTTCATTCCGCTCGAATCCGCCTTGATTTTGGGCGTGGTGTAAGTCGTGGAGACTACCAACACAAAGGGCAGGCTAAAGCCGGAGAGTTGTTTGTCCAGACTGTAATTGAAAACGTCGTTGATCAGCGGCGGATTGGGTGTGAGGTACGAAGTGTCGGAGTTGGCGCCGTTGGTCAATTCCTTCTGCCAGGTGAAAGCGCCCTGCACGTCCAGTCCGTGTGAGTAGCGCTTGGTGACTTTGGCCTGGAGCGAGTCGTACCAGGTATCGCCGAGCGGTGGACCGAGGAACGGAGGAACGCCAAACCACTGCGGGTACGGACGCAGCGCCTGATTCAGCGGCTGATTGACCGGGAATCCGGGATATACATTATTCGGATTGGCGAGCCAGGGGAAGCGGGCGACGACGGCCGGGCTGCTGATCGGCTGGCTGAGGAGGGCACGATCGGCGGCGTTGGCGATGTTCAGGCCCCAATTCTGCTGCAGGCCCTGCGGGGTGAGCGCGTTGTAGTTGTAAGTGGCGAGCAGAGGCGCTGTCCACCAAGCTCCGCGATTGCCGACGTAGGAAGCTTCGACCACCAGATTGGGAGCGAGTTCACGCTGCACGCCGATGCTCCACTGGAAAATGCGCGGCAGGCGGCCGGCATTACGGTCGATGGAGATGAACGGCGATTGCGGAGGCGTCGAACCGCCGAACGAAACCGGGTAGTGGGGCGTGAAATCGGGCCAGACAATCGGAGCGTTGCCGTAGGGATTACCGGGCGCGAACGGATTCCCGCCCGATAAAGGAGTAACGGCCGTATATGCGCCGGAAGCCGCGGTGAAGGTATAAAAATCCGGAACGCTGTACGAGAGGTACGCGTTGTTCGGCGATGAGCTATACGCCAGGCCGCCGCCGGCGCGGAACACGGTTTTGGGCGTAATCTGGTAAGCCGCGCCGAGCCGAGGTCCGAATGCGTAGGGATAGTTGTTGTTGAGACTGCATTTGCAGGTGGCGCCATAGATCACCGTTCCCGGACGGTTGCCGGCGAGCGGGTTGGGCAGCGAGAAGGAGGCATCCTGCATACGGCCGTGCTCTTCGGCGAGCAGCGTGGCGTAGTCGTAGCGCAGGCCGTAATCGAGCGTGAACTTGCGAGTGACTTTCCAGGAATCTTGCACGTAGAAGCCGAGTTGGTGGTTGCCGATGCGGGAATCGGTGACCTGCGAAACGGTGAGGCTGTTGGGAGCTCCCAGCAAAAAGCTGGCGTAGCCGAATCCCGTAGTCGAGGTGCCGCCGCGATTGAACTCATAGGGATCGCCGGTCTGGTTGGCAGAAAAGCCGAATCCGCCGTTGGCGCGCGTGTAGTTCACCTGCGGGAAGCCTTCGATAATGGCTTCGGCGCCCACTTTGAACGTGTGGTTGCCTTTCACCCAGGTCAGGTTGGCGTTGGCGGTAGGCTTCACGTCTTTGAGAGAGAGCACCGCGAAGCCAGGGCCGATGGCGCCCCCGGCGGGCAGGGACATTCCGCCTTCGAAGATATCGCTAATTCCGCCGATGTTGGGGAATTGATTGATATAGAACGGAGCGAAGCCGGGCCCCAGCGAACTCTGATTGAACGATGGCGGAACGGCAGGTTGATCGGTGTAGAAAAGACCGATGCCGAGGTGAAGTAACACAGTGGGCCGGATGGTTTGGTCGTAGTTGATGCGGCCCGTGTTGTTGGTAGTGGCTGTGGGCTCGACCACTGACCACGGATATTGGCTGGGCGCGAACCCGTTATTACTGGGCGACTGAGTGAAGGTTTGTTGCCAGTAGCCGGAGACCTTGGCCGTCGGGCTGATGGAGTGATCGATTTTCACTGAAGGTATGGTGGTGTGGCGGAAGTTGGTATAGGCGGGAACATTATAGTTGTTGACCGCCTGGCTGGCGAGTGGCCCTAAGGGGAGTGGCAGCGTGTTTTCAATCGCCAGCGCGACCGGGTCCATTCTGCTAAGCGGGATGGTGTTGTTGGCGAAGGGCCTACGTATTGCGGAGCCGTTGACGATGGTGGTGGAGGTGGGATCAAAAATCTCGTTCTGGCGGAGCGCCTGGCCTGCGGAATCAACCAGCGGCTGGCCGGCCGCGGAGATCGGTCCCAGTTCCGCGCCGCTGAAGTTTCCCTGGCGATAGGCTAGCGTGGGCACGGTGGCAACGCCGTTACGAGTCGTCAGGTTTTCGCGATACTGTTCGAAACTGAAAAAGAAGAAAGTCCTATTAGCGCCGTTGTAGAGTTTGGGAATACGAATGGGACCGCCCAGGGTGAAGCCGTAATCGTTGCGGCGCACGGCGTTGCGGATGTGCCCGCCCGAGCCATTGTTGGTAAAGGGAAGGCCGGAGTTGAGAGCTTCGTTGTCGAAGTAATCGTAGCCGCTGCCGTGGATCTGGTTGGTGCCGGACTTCATGGTGTAGTTAAAATAGCCGCCGCCCGCTTGCCCGTATTCGGCCGCGAAGTTACTGGTCTGGATCGCCACTTCCTGAATCGCATCGGTGCTGCCCTGCACGTTCTGATTGATTTGCCTCCAGAAGCCGTTGGTCGCATCCTGGCCTTCGATGCGAATGGCTTGCGAGCTGGAGGGCATGCCGTTCACGCGCAGAGTATTTTCATTGGCGAAATTGGCTCCTGGCAGCAGAGTGACTACCTGCAGAGGATTGCGGATATTCCCCAAAACGCCGGGGGTGCCCAGAGTGAGTAGGGGAATCTGGTCGACGCGGTTGTACTCAATGTCGTGGCTCACCTCGCCACTCTCTGTTTTGAGCAGCGGCGCTTCGGCCTCAACGGTAACGGATTCGGTAGCTGCGCCGACCTCGAGAGAGGCATCGACACGCACCGTGGCGGCCACTTGCACGATGATGTTCGGCCGGACCCACTTCTTGAAGCCCGCGGAAGTGACACTCAGTTCGTAAGTGCCGACAGGCAATTGCGCGAGTGTATAGTTACCCGTGCTGGATGTGCCGGCCTGGAAAGTCGCTCCGCTTCCGGAGTTTCTGGCTTCGACCGATGCGTTGGCAACAACGGCGCCGGCCGGGTCGGAAACCGTGCCCGTGATGGTGCCGCGATCACTCTGACAAAAAGCGATTCCCGCAAGCGCAACCGAGAGCGTTAAGACACACAAAGAGCGCATGCAATCCCCTCCAACGACAGTGGACAGATGTCTGTCTGTACTAACCTGGAAAATCCCCGTTTCGGACTCACCGGCCCGAAACTCAGAGGGATTATATGCCATGAACAAATGGCCGTCAAGTACTACTTAGGTACTTTGACTGCCTGTTTTACTAGGGTTAACTGACTATACTTAGGCTGTTACCGCGCTGCCGCCGATGATCCCTTTCGATCCTCTCTTCCGGAACCCGCACATTCAGACGATCGCTGCACACTTCTGGCCGAGAGATGGCGCAGAGCGCCGTTTCCCGGTTAGCGCGCGGCTGTACCGCACCGAACCCGATGTGCAGGTGCTGGTGCATTCGCAGTGGCCTCGCGCTCCGGCCGGCGGCATCGTAATCGTGCATGGATTGGAAGGTTCGGGCGAGGCCGGATACGTCCGCGGGCTTTGCGCTGCCGTGCTGCGGGCTGGTTTCGGAGCACACCGGTTCCACATGCGCACCTGCGGCGGCACCGAACATTTGTGCCCCACTTTGTATCATGCTGGGCTGACCGGCGATCTGGCGAGTGTGGTCCGCCAGCTTTGCTTGGAAGGCTCAGCGCCGCTCTATCTGGTGGGGTTTTCGTTAGGCGGAAACGTGGTTCTGAAGCTCGCCGGCGAACTGGAGTCGGAGGCCCGGGATTTGATTTGCGCCGTTTGCGCGGTCTCTCCGCCACTCGATCTGGCCGCCTGTGTTCGCCGCATGGGCGAGCGCGAAAACCGGATCTACGAGCGCCGCTTCGCCCGGAACATGCGCAAACGGCTTGCCGCCACGCGCCGTTACAACCGGGCGGAGCTCGCGGCACTCCGCTCTGTTTTCGAAATCGACGACCGCATCACCGCCCCCGCCTTTGGTTTCGGCAACGCGGAGACCTATTATCGAACGCAATCCGCCGCAGGCTATTTGAACCGCATCCGCGTTCCGACTCTGATCGTCCATGCCAAAGACGACCCGCTGGTCCCACTCGAAAGCTGCCAATCCGCATTGGCGTGCGGCAACCCCTGTATCAACTCTTGGGTGACCGCCCACGGGGGGCACTTGGGCTTTCTGGGCCGCAAGCCTCATAGATTCTGGCTGGAGGAAGCCATTCTAGAGTGGGTGGTGTGCCAAAACGCGAATCAACGCGCGCCACGGATTGTGAAACAATAGCGGCATTCCAGGAGGAGTGGCATGACAAAACGAACCCTGTTCCGTTGGTGTGCGACGCTGTGCGGCGCTGCAGGCGTTTCCTTCGCGCAAACGCCGTGCGAGAACCTCAAATCTCTTTCGCTGCCGGATACGACTCTGACAGCGGTTGAGCTGGTGCCGGCTGGACCGTACCGGGCGCCGGCAGGCGCGGGACGCGGCGCGGGCGGCCCCGAAGCTCCGGCCGGGCGAAGTGCGCCGCCAGTGATGCTGCCCGCCCATTGCCGGGTGGCTGCCACCTTGAAGCCCTCTTCGGATTCCGACATCAAGATGGAACTGTGGATGCCCGCGGAAAACTGGAACGGCAAATTCCAGATGGTGGGCAATGGCGGCTGGGCCGGCATCATCAGCTTCCCGCAGATGGCCGCCGCGCTGCGCGAAGGCTACGCCACCTCCTCCACCGATACCGGGCACGTTGGCGGCAACGGCCTGTTTGCGCTGGATCACCCGGAAAAGATTGTCGATTTCGGATGGCGCGCGGTGCACCAGACCGCGGTCCAATCGAAAGCCCTGATCGATGCTTTCTACAGCCAAAACCCGAAATACTCCTATTGGAACGGCTGTTCCACCGGAGGCCGCCAGGCGTTGGTGGAAGTCACGAAATTCCCGGATGATTTCGATGGCGTCATCGCCGGAGCGCCCGCCAATCCCCACATCCATTTGCACGCGGCTGGGGTGGAACGGTCGATCGAGCTGATGCACAACCCGGATGGCGCGCTTTCTGAGGCGAAGGTAGAGACGCTGCATAAGGCTATTCTGGCCGCGTGCGATGCGCGCGATGGCGTCAAGGACGGCCTGCTCGGCGAGCCGCAGAAATGTCACTTCGATCCCGCCAGCCTTCTGTGCAAAGGCGCCGATTCGGATGCGTGCCTCACCTCCGCCCAGGTGAAAACCGTACAGATCGAATTCAGCGACGTCAAGACAAAAAATGGAGAAATCGTTTGGACCGGATTCGAACCCGGCAGCGAGCTGCAATTAGCGTCCTTGCGCAAAATTCCCACGCAGCCCGGTGGCGGTTGGGACAGCATCCGTATCCTCGGCCATCAGGATGCCAACTACGACTTCCACAAGTTCGATCTCGATCGCGATCTGGCGCTCGCGGATAAATCCGGCATCGACGCGCACACGTATGATTTGTCCGCTTTCCAGAAGCACGGCGGAAAGTTGCTGATGTACCACGGCTGGGCCGACCCCGGCATTGCGCCCGGAAACACGGTGAATTTTTATGACGGAGTGCTGGCCAAGATGGGGCCGCACCAGGACGACTGGTTGCGCCTGTTCATGGTGCCTGGAATGCTGCACTGCCGCGGAGGCGCCGGCACGGATCAGTTCGACAAAATGGCGGTGATCGAGCGCTGGCGCGAAGAGGGCGTCGCCCCCGCGCAGATTCTTGCGGAACACGTTACCAACGGACAGGTGGACATGACGCGGCCGCTCTGCCCCTATCCGCAGGTGGCGGTTTATAAAGGCTCGGGCTCGACTAACGATGCCGGGAATTTTTCTTGTAAGATGCCCTGACCGCTTCCGAGCCGCGATGTTCTAACCGAGCCGCGACCGTTAGGGAGCGGTCCCTGTCGCCGAGCCGTGCGATCGGCTGAATTTGTGGCGGATATCCGGCCAGAATTCTTTCAGAACATATGTCAATGCGTCGTAGCCTAGCTGGCTGCCCCACACACTGATCGCGTTGTCCAGATTCCGGTCGCTTCGCGGATGATAGGTATAAGTGGAGATGCCGGCGGAAGCGGCGCTCCCCAGGACTTCCGAGAAATTAAACTCTCTGGCGCCCCTGTCCGATCGCGTGATCAAAATGTGGCTGACCGCATATCCGGTCCGCCGCCAGAAGCCGCCTTTGCCCATCTGAAAATAGCGCGGGTCCTGATGGAGCAGTGAAGGCAGGAGGGCCGACGTCATGAAATTTTCGATGGTGCCATCGGCGAAGTACGAACCATAGCGCTTTCCGTATCCCTGTAATCCTTGCCCAAAACCCGGCTCGCTGTTTCCCGCCTGGCTGATTCCGGCCAGCGCGCCATACCAAAAAAATTCCACCGGATCGAACGCGCTACGAGCGACCACTTTGAATTTCTGCTTGGCCGTCAGCGGCGGAACTTTGCCGGCATTGGCATTCTCGAGAGTGAGAAAATTCGGCAGTGTAAAGAAGAGCCTATCCTTCGACGTTCCACCTGAAGGCTTTTGATCGGAGGCGCCGGAGTTCCGGGCGCCAGACGACGGGTCCGAGGCCGGCGCCTGGCCGGGTTGAGGGGCGCTAGTCTGTGCTGCTGCCTGCCAGCTTACCAATCCCGGTATCGCGATCGCCCACAACAAAACCTGGAAGAACCCGGAGCGGGAACCGGCTCGGGCCACTCCTTCCGCTTGTAGATAGCAATCCATTACCTCTAATTCACTCCTATGAGTTCCCGAGTTCCCCTTGCGAGACGGCGATCAGAACTACAAACGGCTACGGCTCCCTTAACATTACCATTCTGCCCCGCAATTGAAGCTCCGGCCCTTTTGACGGTACTCTTGCGTGATGACGATCACAGGAAGCAGGCGCGACTGATACGAAAATTTCTCCGAAGTTGCGACACTCGGAGAGAGGGGGGAATCCATGGCAACAGCCAAGGTCAGTGGGTCCGAACAGCTTCTCAACCAGGAACTGCAGGACATGTATGACGCAGAAAAGCAACTTGTGCGGGCGCTTCCCAAAATGGCGAAAGCCGCGTCCGATGAGGAGTTACGCAATGCTTTGCGCGAACATCTGGAGGTCACCAAAGGCCAAGTTCAGAGGCTCGAGCAGCTTTTCGAATCGATGGACATGCGCGCGCGCAGCCGGCCGTGCAAGGGAATGCGCGGAATCGTCGAAGAAGGCCGGGAAGTGATGGAGGAGGATCTCGAAGCGCCGATGGCCGATGCGGCAATTGTCGCCGCGGGGCGAAGAGTAGAACATTACGAGATGGCGGCTTACGAGACTCTGCGGGACATGGTTCGGCAGATGGGGAACAGAGAAGCCGCGCAGATGATCGAAGAGACTCTCCGCGAGGAAATCCAGGCCGACAAGCAATTGGCGCAAATTGGCAAGCGTCTGTTTAAAGAGGCCGGCCATCCACAGGCGGAAAGAACGGAGGGACGGAGTTCGAGAGGGACTGCGAAGGGAAGCACGCGGGGAACGAAGGCGCAGGCGAAGACCGCCAGACGATCCCGGAGCCAGGCCACCCGAGGGAGCGGCCGCCGCGTGTCGCGCGTTTTGACCGATCCCGAGGAAATCCGGCAGTGGGCCGAAGAACGTGGCGCGCAGCCGGCGTGCGTGAAAGGCACGGGCGGACGCCAGGATGTCGGGATGATTCGCCTGGATTTTCCCGGCTGGGGATCGGACGAGAAGTTGCAGCCCATCAATTGGGACGAATGGACCGAGAAGTTTGAGGAGAGCGGCTTGGCCTTGATTGTGGAAGAGGAAACCGCCCGTGGGCAAAAGAGTAATTTTAATAAGCTGGTGAGCCGCAAAACCGCCGAAGGCGCCAAAGCGCGTGGAGTCCGGGCGCGCTCGGCCCATTAGCGCGGGGCCGAACCGGGAACTTCCGTCTGCGTCCGGTGTCTAATTGCATCGAGACAGGTTTCCTGTTAGGTTAGGTTCAGCCATTGTTTAAAGGCTCACGGGGATGATGCTGAGGTTGGATCTGAACGCGGACGGAAGTGGCGACGACCAACTGCTGGTCGAAGCGTTGCGGTCCGGCTCCGAGCAAGCTTATGAGGAGTTGCTCGCGCGTTTCCAGCAACCTGTGTATACTCTGGCGGTTCGCCTGCTGAACAACCCGGCTGAAGCCTATGATGTGGTGCAAGAAGTCTTCCTGAAGGTGTTTCGCAACATCGAACACTTCCGGGCGGAGAGCAGTCTGAAAACCTGGATATACCGGATCACGGTAAATGAAGCGCACAACACCCGGCGGTGGTTTTCCCGCCACCGCAGCCGGGAAGTGGACCTGGATTTCGAGAACGAGGAAAACCGGGACTGGAAAGAGACGATTGCCGATGGTGGCCCTTCGCCGTTCGAGGTAACGCTGGACCGCGAACAGGCGGGGATCATTGAAAGCGCCCTGGAGCGGATTAATCCCGTGTTCCGGGAAGCGGTGGTGCTTCGCGATATTACGGACTTGAGCTACGAAGAGATCGCGGCTGTGCTGGGTGTGTCGCTGGGCACGGTGAAGTCAAGGATACTGAGGGGCCGGGAAGCCCTTCGGGAGCAGCTCGTGGAAGGCCTCCAAGCCAGGCATCCCTTGCGCTTGGTGCCTTCTACGGCAGAGTGATTTGGGTATGGGTTGCGAATACTTCGAGGAGCGGTACTCTTTCCATCTGGAAGGTGCTCTGGAGGATTGGGAGCGGGCCGAGCTGTCGGCACACCTGCAAATGTGCCGCCGGTGTAGCGCGCGCTTGAAATCATCGGTGGAGATACGCGCCAGGTTGGGTCAACTGGCGGCTCCCAGGATTCCCGCCGGCCTCAGCGTCCAACTGCGGGTCCTGGCCTCTCACGAACACGCCCGGCGGCTGGCCCGGCTCAACTTTTCGGCGCGGCTACGCACCTGGAGGGACACAGCCCGGCTTTATTCTGAGAACCTGATGCGCCCCGTTGCCCTGCCGCTGGCCGGTGGGATACTTTCGGCCCTGCTGCTCTTCAGCGCTCTTGTGCCCACTCTGAGTTTCCGCCACCAGGTTACCAACGATCCGCCCCTTTCTTATGTCGATCCTCAGGGCTATTGGCCGTTGGGAATGACCTCGGTAGTCCACTGGGTTGGAGAGGCCCCGCGATTGGAGCCGGTGGACTCAGTGGTTTCGAGCGACGA
>DATBID010000168.1:0-16982 GCA_036557125.1 Bryobacteraceae bacterium
GACCCGGGAGGGGGAATCTACCCCTCCTCCAGGCGGCATTGCGAAAACTGCAACCGTCTCCCCCAACGGACGACCTGCTGATCCGAACCTGGGTTGCCGATGCCCCCTTCAACGCGTGGGGATCGGCTAACTCGCTCGTCGAATATGCCGATAGCCCGGTAACCACAGAAGCGGTGCGGCAAGCTCTGCGAAATGACTTGCGCGGTTCGTCTTACATCGCTATGGTGCTCTCCGCGCATGGCAATAAAGCGATCCTCCCCTACGCTGTGGCGCGGGCCTTCCGGGTCATCGACGATCCCAAAGCTTTCGGCTCGGACTTCAACGACCTTCAGGGCGCGGCTGGCCTGCTGCGGGACCACGGAAGCGATCGGGACCTGGCCCGGCTCGCTGCGCTCGTGCGCAAGTACCAGACGCTCGACCCGAAGTATTACAGCATGCTTTGGCAGTATGCTACCGAATCCGATAACCCGCGTGAGATACGTGTGCTCGCCGTCGTTCTCGCCGATCGTCGGATTGTATCCGGCAGCATTCGCTATTGCGACTACGCGCTCGGCGAATTCAACAGGCTCATGAAAGAGCGGTTCGATATCGCCACCGCCAGCCTTCCCGAACGGGATGCGGCCATCGCCCGCGCCCTGGCTTGGATACAAGCGCACTGATCCCCTTCGGTCGCGATATAGGTCCAGCGCTCCCTGGCGTGGCGCTCACGGCCAATAGCTATACCAACAACCCCGAAGCCGCAATCGCCACTCCCCCAATCCCCGCCACGATCCCAATCGCCGGAAACATATTCTTATGCGAGATGAAGTACAGCGAAGTCACCACCAGCGCAATTTCCAGCAGTCCCTCGCCGAAATCGTAGCGCAAGGCGCGGTGCTCGGCCGATTCGGCGGCTTCGTCTGCCCGCTGCGCCTCCCCCATGATCTCCTTGCCTTCTTTTTCGTACTTCTTCTTCTGCTTGCCGTAGTCTGCCAGCACCTGCGCCGCGCCGTCCTGGCCCTTAACTAAGCCCGCAAGCGTCTCTCCCAATTCCAGGCTGTGATACTTCACGCGGCTGGATTGGTATTGCGCCCATTTGTCGTTGGCTGTGGATTTGCTAATAATCGCGGCGGTATGAGTGCGATGCGAAGCGATGCTCACAATCGCCAGCGCCACCGCCAGAAGTGCCGCCATCACACCCACCCGCTGGCCTATCGGGTCGATTGCGTGCGCGGTTTCGTGGTGAATTTCTAATTCCGGCATTCGAACCGTATTATAAGCTAATGCTTTCGGAAGAGCAGTTCATGCGCGAAGCGCTCCAATTGGCGCGTGCCGCAGCCGCTGCGTATGAAGTGCCCGTCGGCGCCGTAGTGGCGATCGGCGAAGAGATCGTCGGGCGCGGCGCCAATTCCCCCATTACGCGCAACGACCCTACAGCTCACGCCGAAATCCTGGCCCTGCGCGAAGCGGCCGCCCATGTTGGTAATTACCGCCTCGAAGAAGCCACGCTCTACTCGACGCTCGAACCCTGCGTCATGTGCGCCGGAGCGCTCGTGGCGGCGCGCATCCGCCGCCTCGTCTTCGGCGCGCGCGACCTCCGTTTCGGCGGCGTGCGCAGCAAATTCCGCATCGCCGATTCCGACCTGCTCAATCATTCCGTCGAGATTGTGGAAGGAGTGCTGGCGCCGGATTGTGTCGACCTACTCCGCGAGTTCTTCGCACCGCGCCGCTAATTAAAGTGGGGCAGGCGCTTTCGCCTGCCAACCGCGCGAAGCGCGCAGATGTTTGCAAGCAGCAGTGTTTCCGAGCCGCGACCGCCAGGGAGCGGTCCGCCAACCTCAATCGCGACTTCCCAGCCGCGCCAGTTCCTGCGTGTAGAGATTGTTGTGCGGGAATTCCTTAGCCAGCGAAGCCAATATGTCCCGCGCCTTCTCGGTAGCGTGGTCCCGCAGCGCGGCCACCGCCAGCAGTAGCCGGGCGAACGGCGCCAAATACCGCCCCTTTTCCGCCGTGATCTGCAGCTTCTCGATGCCCAGGCTACGGTCCGTTTCCGCCCCTCCGATGCGCAGCAGCCAGCGAACCGGCGCAGGTTTGGCGCTCAGCATATAGTTCTCCACGCCCACCGCAATCCAGGCGTCGGCGTATTCTGGATGGGCAGCCAGCAACTGCTCGGAAAGCGTGCGCGCCGTCTTCATCTCTTTGAATGCGGCGCCGTAGCGCTTCTCGATCAGTCCCAGGTAATCCGAACGCAGCCCGTGGGACAGCAGCTCTGCGAATTTCGAGTTCGGGTCTTCCGGAGCGCGGTTCCCCAACTCCACCGCCTTGGTCAGCGCCGATTCGAACTTCTGCTTCACCGCCGGATCGGGCGTCAGTTTCTTATCCGTGAAGAAGTGATCGTCGTGTATGAAGAATTCCGACTGCAGAATGTGTAGACGGTCGAACTCCGCAAACAGATATGCGGCGGCATCCGAAGCCGGCGCGACGGGATCGTCCGGATGCGCTTTCTGATATTCCGCGAAGGTGCGATGAGCGCCATCGAAATCCAGGTTGTACATCTGGCCATAGCCCCTATCAAGCAAGCCGCGGTCGAGCGAACCGGATTGTAGCAAAGCAGGTTCTGCCGCGATCGCGGACGCCGAAAGCGCACAAACCAATAAAAACCAGCTTCGAACTAACATTCAGCCTATAGTCAACCAGACGCGCTGGTCCGGAACGCGGTTACCGCTTTACCGTACCAGGTCTTCCAATCGAATCTTGCTGCCGGTTTTGCTGTCACGATATTTCACAATGATTGGGGTGTATATAGAGAGACCCCACTCTTTCCCCGGGCCGCTCGTAATCGCTCGCGATCCCGCCACCACCACCGCATCTTCGGGAATCACCAGCGGATCTTCCTCGGTTGCGCGATGCACGGTGTTGCGCACCAGGTCGTACACCGGGGTAGAGCGGTTGAGAATCGTACCGGTCCCCAAAACCGCGCGCCGCTTCACCACCGTTCCTTCATAGATGCCGCAATTGCCGCCCACCAGAACCTCATCTTCAATAATCACGGGCATGGCGCCCACTGGCTCAATCACGCCGCCGATCTGGCTTGCGGCCGAAATATGACAGTTCTTTCCTACCTGCGCGCAACTGCCCACCAGCGCGTGCGAATCGACCATCGTGCCCTCGCCCACCCACGCGCCGATGTTGATGTACATCGGAGGCACACAGATCACGCCGCGCCCCACGTACGCGCCATCGCGAATGCTCGAACCGCCGGGAACAATCCGCACGCCGTTGGCCGTCGTGAACTGCTTCACGGGTACGGTGTGTTTATCGAAGAACGGCTGGCGCGCCCTATCGATAGACATATCGGCAAGCGATCCCATGCGAAGCCCCAGCAAAATGCCTTTTTTCACCCAGGCGTTCACTCGCCAGCCCGTGCTCGAATTGGGACCCGCGCTTGGCGTGGGGCATGGTTCGGCCGCGCGGATCGAACCTGCATTCAGCTCCGCCTTGAAGCAGTTGAACAGGTCGAAGTGCTCGCTGGCAAACTGAACGGGGCTTTCGTCGAACAGACGCTCTATTTCAGCCTGCAACGCGCACTCCCCGAAGCAGTCCCGCCGATTCCAGAACTTTTTCAATCCGCGCGCGGTTCTGCTCGCTCGCCCGGCACATAGGAAGACGATACACAGGCTCGAGCAGGCCCATCATCGCCATTCCTTCTTTGACGGGAATCGGGTTCGATTCGACAAAATTGACGGTCATTAGTGGAAGAAAGCGGCTCTGGATCTGGCGAGCGGCAGCGAAATCGCCGCGCAGGCAGGCCTGCGCAAGCTGCGTCATCTCCGCGGGAATCTGGTTCGAAACCACCGAGACCACACCCTTCCCGCCCAGCGCCATGAGCGCAATGGTGATGGGATCGTCCCCGCAGAGCACCGTGAATTCCGGCGGCAGCGCCCCCAGGATATTCGCCATCTGCGCGATGTTGCCCGACGCCTCTTTCACACCCACAATGTTCGGAATCGTCGCCAGGCGCGCCAGCGTGGCCGGTTCCACATTGATTCCCGTTCGGCCCTGAATGCTGTAGACGATGATTGGCACATCGACCGCGGACGCAATGGCCCGGTAGTGCTGGTAGAGGCCTTCCGGCGTGGGTTTGTTGTAGTACGGCGTCACCGAGAGTATGCCGTCCACGCCCATCTGCTCCAGCTCGCGCGCGAGGTCGATCACTTCCCGGGTGTTATAGCCACCCGCGCCCGCCAGCACCGGCACCGCGCCTCTGGCTTCTTCGAGCGTGACCTCAATCACGCGCAAATGCTCGGCGCGGCTCAGCGTGGGGCTTTCGCCCGTCGTGCCGCACGGCACCAAAAAATTGATGCCCGCCTCAATCTGCCGCCGCACCAGCCGGCGCAAAGTATCTTCATCGAGCGCTTGATCGCTCCGAAAGGGAGTGACTAATGCCGTGCCGCATCCAGTGAACATGTACCACCTCCAAAAAGGCAGAAGCCAGGAGTCAGGAGCCAGGAGCCAGAAGCTCACTAAACTCGTAGAACCCCTTCCTTCCAATTATCCATTGCGCCGCTTTCAACGCGCCCCGGGCAAAGCCTTCGCGGCTCCGCGCAGTGTGCCGCAACGTTATAGTATCCGCGGCGGAATCGAAACCAATCTCATGTGTCCCGGGCACCATACCCGCGCGGCTGGAGCTCACGTCGATCGGCTGCGCATAGCCCGCTTGCTTCATCTCATCTACCAGCTTCCGTAGTGTACCGGAAGGCGCATCCTTTTTCGCCGCGTGGTGAATCTCCCAGGCCCAAGCCCCGTATTCGGGCTCCGCAGCAAGCAGGCGCGCGGCTTCGAGAACCAGGCGGGAAAAAACATTTACGCCGATCGAAAAATTAGGGCTCCAGATCAGCCCGATGCTATGCCGCTCCACCGCCAATCGCACTGCATCCATTTCCTCCATCCACCCGGTCGTGCCGATCACCATGTTCACGCCGAAAGAAGCGATCGTTTCCACGTTGGGGCGCACCGCATCCGGCGCGGTGAAATCCACCGCTACGTCGATGCCGCGGAAATCGGCCGCCGCCAGCGGTTCCAGATCGCGCTTCAAAGCGACTCGAAAGCCGTACTCCGGCGCGAGCTGGTCGATCAGCCGCCCCATCTTCCCATAGCCGACAATAGCCAGATCAGGCATTCTCAGGCATGCACCACCACGCCCGATGCCCGCTCGAACACCGCGGAATCCGGGTCGGCGAAGAACTCTTCATGCAGGGCCGCGACCGTGCCACGCAGATCCTGTTCCGCCACCACGAAACTGAGATTCAGTAGCGAGGCGCCCTGCGAAATCATGCGAATATTGATGCCCTCGAGCGCGCCGAACACCCGTTTGGCAACTCCCGGCGTATAGCGAATATTGTCGCCCACCAGGCATACGATGGCCTGATCGCGCTCCGCGTCCACTTCTGCAAACTGGTGTAACTCGGCAATAATCTCCTCCAGGCGGCGCGAATTATCGATGGTGAGCGAAACGCTCACTTCCGAAGTGGCCACCATATCCACCGGCGTTTCGTAGCGATCGAACACTTCGAAAATGCGCCGCAGGAATCCGTGCGCCATCAGCATGCGTGTCGAGTGAATGTTGAGCAGCGCGATCTGCCGCTTGCATGCGATCGACTTGACGATGTTCCGGCACGCCACCGCCTCCGCCACGATCCGCGTTCCCGCCACTTCCGGCCGGCGGGAATTCAGGATCAGCACCGGAATATTCTTTTCGATGGCCGGCAGCAGCGTGGCCGGATGCAGCACTTTCGCCCCAAAATAGGCCAGCTCCGCGGCTTCGGCGAACGAAATCGTCTTCACGCGGTGGCCGCCGGTATGGATGGTGGGGTCGGTCGTGAGCATGCCATCCACATCGGTCCAGATCTGAATTTCCTTTGCGCCGATGCCTGCCCCCACAATGGCCGCCGTAAAATCCGACCCGCCGCGGCCGAGCGTCGACGTGACGCCGCCCTCCGTCGAGCCGATGAATCCGCCCATCACCACCACGCGATTGGCCGCCAAAGCAGGCAGCGCCGCCAAACGCGCATAGGTGGCAGGGTAAAGCGGCGCAGCCTGGGTGTGCCGCTGATCGGTGACGATGAACTGGCGCGCATCCACGTGCTGCGCCTTCATCCCGTAATGTTCGAAGGCCAGCGCCACGATCCGGCTCGAAAGGCGCTCGCCGTAGCTGGAAATCGCGTCGATCGAGCGCGGCGTCAGCTCGCCCAGAACGGCCAGGCCTTTCACCAGCTCCGTCAGTTCCTGGAAGTGCTCGTCGAGCAGCCGGTCGAGCTCGGCGCGGTGCCCCAGCGGAACCACCAGCCGCGCCTCCCGCGAGTGGAAATCGCGCAGGTCCTGAAGCTGGCGGATGTATTCTTGCCGCTCGCCTTCAATCGCGGCCGAAGCGATGGCCAGCAGCTTGTTCGTGGTCTTGCCCATCGCCGAAACAACCACCACTGGAGCATGGTCCAGGCGGGCGTTGACGATGCCCGCCACCCGTTCAATAGCCGCGGCGGACTCGACCGACGTCCCGCCAAATTTCATCACGATCATAAGGAGACCTCGCGCCGAGTGGGGCCAGGGCTTCTGCCCTGCCGCCGGGCTTCCGCCCGGCGCAATCCATCGCAGAAGGAATCGGTTTCACTGAAGAGACCGTTGATTCCGACAAGCGGGTTTTTCGAGCTGTTTAGCCGCAGCCCTATCATCAGTCCAGCATCCCTTCCGAATGCATCAGCTCCGCGTTCAGCACGGCAGCCCCGGCAGCGCCCCGAATTGTGTTATGCCCCAGCGCTACGAATTTATAATCCAGCACCGGGCACGGCCGCAGCCGCCCCACGAAAGCCGCCATGCCGCGCTCGCGTTCCGCATCCCGCCGCGGCTGCGGCCGGTTCCCCTCGTGCATATAAATTACCGGACGCGGCGGCGCGCTCGGCAAATTGCGTTCCTGCGGCGCGCCGCGGAAGCTGTCATATGCGGCATGCAGCTCGGCTGTGGAAGGCTTGGCCGATAGTTCCACCGAAACCGTCACCGTGTGCCCATCCACCACCGGAACGCGATTGCAGTGCGCGCTCACTTGTGCAGCCAATGGCTCGATGTGATCGCCGCGGAATTCCCCCAGAATCTTCTGGGGCTCCTGCTGCATTTTCTCTTCTTCCCCGCCGATATAAGGAATCACATTCGCCACAATGTCCATGGAAGCGACACCGGGATAGCCTGCGCCCGAAATGGCCTGCAAAGTCGTGGCAATTACCTTCTTAATGCCGAACTGCTTTAGCGGAGCGAGGCCCATGGTCAGCACGATCGTCGAGCAGTTCGGGTTGGTGACGATCTGTCCCTTCCATCCGCGCGCGCGCTGCTGCCCCGGAATCAGCTTCAAATGGTCGGCATTGATTTCCGGCACCAGCAAGGGCACATCGCGATCCATGCGGTGATTCTTGGAGTTCGAAACCACCACGTGCCCGGCCTGAGCGAATGCCTGCTCGATTTCGGTGGCTACCGAAGCGTCCATGGCCGAAAACAACAGCCGCGGCGCGTTGCCCGGCTTCGAGTCTTCCACCGTGAGATCGGCAATCGCCGCCGGCGCTGCGCCATCCAGGTGCCACGCCGCGGCGTCGCGGTATTTCTTGCCCGCCGAACGGTCGCTGGCGCCCACCCAGCGCAATTCAAACCAGGGGTGCCCCTCCAGAAATTTCACGAAATGCTGGCCCACCATTCCGGTGGCACCTAGAATGCCTACTTCGATGCGCGTTTGCATAGCTGCCTCACCATATTTTGGTAGATGCCCACGGCCGCTTCCAGCTCGCTCTTTGGGATATGCTCCTCGAGCGTATGGGCCACGTGAATGCTGCCCGGCCCCAGCAGAAACGGCTCCCCCCATTTGCCGCCGAAAGCCGGAATATCGGTGGTGAAAGCCACCACCGTCGTCTCCATCCCATCGAGCGATCCCAGCCGCACCGCCGGAATTTCCAGAATCTCCAGAAGCTGGGCGCGTCCCTCAGCGGCACGCTCTATCGCTTGCTTGATCGCGGTGGAATCTCCCACCAGGCGAATCAGAATCTCAGCCGAAGCTTCATCGGCAATCACGTTGGGGGCGCAGCCGCCGCTGATGGTGCCGATATTGAGCGTGCTCGGTCCAAGCACAGAATCCACAGGCAAAGAAATGCGCCGCATGTCCGCCAGCGCATCCACGAGTTTGTGCACGGCCGAATCACCCAGCTCCGGATAGGCTGAGTGCGCCATTTTGCCGCTGGCGGCTACTTCATACCGCAAAGCGCCCTTCGTCCCGATCGCCAGCAAATTGCCCGTGGGCTCTCCGTTGATGAGATAGGTCGAGCCCCGCGTGTTCTTGGCCGCATGATAAGCCCCGGCGCTATTGCGCTCTTCGCCCACCACAAACAGCAATCCGAAATTGCGTTCTCCCGCCGCCAGCAGGCCCTCCACCGCTGCGATCATCGCCGCGATAATGCCCTTGGCATCGCATGCGCCCCGGCCCCAGATGCGCGTCTCGTTTTCGCCCGAAGCGAAGAACGGCGGCACCGTATCCATGTGAGTGGAAAGCGTAACGTTGAGCCGGTCGCCCCATTGCGCGAACACATTGAACCGCTTCGGCTCCACGTCCATCTGCTCTACCCGGCCGCCCGTCCGCGACGCCAGCCGCGCCAAATATTCGTAAAGGTAGTTGCCTACCCCCTGCTCGTTGCCCGTGATCGATTCAATATCGATGAGTGCGCGTGTGAGCTGGACTACAGACATAGAAGCATCGGCTTTCCACTACAAACCAATCAGCAACTGGAATTCCGGGAAGGAGGCAAAGGGAGGGATGCCGCTGGGGCATGGCCATTCCCGATAGCGCTCCACCCGTTTCCACAAACCGGGTGACAGTGAGCCGGTATTAGCCGGACTCCCCAACCAGCGGGCCTGCGTGCTCCACGCCGGTTTCGGCGGAAAAATCGGCCCCTTTCCCCGGCCGCTCCGAAACGCAATCGGAACTTCCGGCCGGCTACTCATGGCCGCCGCACCTCTATCGCGAAAATTCAGAATAACCAAGAGCGCAACAGCAAGTCAACAGCGGTTCCCGAAATCGAAAAATATATTCGCCTCCTTTTCAACCACTTCGCGGCCTCTCCCCGCCAAATCCATTGCTCCCCGTGCTTACACTGAAATCAGAGAAGGATTCAATCACTGGCCAGTGGCTCTTCTCGTTGTTTTTTGGTGTTCCGCGCTGCCGTTGGGTAGTAGGGCCCAACGGTTGTCGTGGACGGGCATCGGTGTCCGAAAAGAATTGACAAAACGTAGAAATTCCCGCCGGATCGTGCCGCGTCAGGCGCTTGGGGAAGCGTCGGGCATCGCTATGTCCGGCAGCATGGAGTCTGCGTCGATGGGAATTCACACCCGCGGCGGCGGGAGGCAAAACTCCCGCCGCTTCGAACAAACTCAAGGCGTCATCTCTCACCCGTAGTGTCTATGGCCGTCGTGCTCGAAACCGTCGCCGCTACCATCGCCCGCTACCGGATGGTCGAACCGGGTAACAAGGTAGCAGTCGCCGTCTCTGGCGGCGCTGATTCCGTCTGCCTGCTTCACGTGCTCCGCGAGCTGGCGCCCCGCTGGAACCTCCGCCTGCACGTCCTTCATCTGAATCATCGTCTCCGCGGCGCTGAATCCGACGATGACGCCTCCTTCGTCAAGGCCCTTGCTGCGGAATTTGGCTTGCCTTTCACTCCGCGTGAAGCAGACCTACGCGCGGCCGCGGGCAACCTCGAAGAAGCCGCCCGCAAAGCGCGCCTAGAATTCTTCCGTGACGAACTCTCCTCGGGCGCCGCTGACCGCGTGGCCCTGGGCCACACCCGCTCCGACCAGGCCGAAACCGTCCTGTTCCGTTTCTTACGCGGCGCGGCCACCGCTGGCCTTTCCGGCGTCCGCCCCGTCACCCGCGAGGGAGTCGTCCGCCCCCTGATTGCCATCGCACGCCCCGAAGTCGAGCAGTTTCTCCAAGATCGCGGTATCCCTTGGCGCGAAGATTCCACCAATCGCAGCCTGGAGTTCGCCCGAAACCGCATTCGCCACCAACTCCTTCCCACTCTGGCCCGCGACTGGAATCCCGCCATTGTCCGCGCACTGGCCCAGACGGCAGATTGGGCATTGGCGGAAGAAGCCTACTGGGAAACCGAGATCGACCGCCTCGCCGCGCTCCACCTCCAGGCTGGAAATGGCTTTGTTCGTCTCAAAACAGCTTGTCTGCGCGACCTGCCGCTGGCCGCTGCCCGCCGCCTCGTCCGCCGCGCCATGGAAATGGTGAAGGGCGACCTTCTTTCCATCGAGTTTTCCCACGTGGAAGCTGTGCTCGCCTTAACCGAATCGACCGAAGGCCATGGCCGGCTCCAGATCCCCGGCCTGGACATCATGCGCTCCTTCGATTGGCTTCGTTTGTTCAAACCTGCCGAAGCCCCAGGCATTCAAACCCGTAACTACACCTTCCCGATCACCCTCCAAGCCCTCACCCCAACCTCAAAAACCGGCGAAACGAACCCAATTCGCCCCCAATCCATGGCACCCAGTCCCCAGCCCCCCGTCTCCGCCGTTTTCCCGATCCCCGGCGAGGACTACGCCGTTTCTCTGGAAATTGCTGAAAATCCGGCAGATTCACTGGATTGTAATTCCGTATATAATAAAGAAATGGTCCTGGTTGACCCCGGGCGCCTCTCGGGGCATCTAACTCTGCGCAATTGGCGGCCGGGTGACCAGTACCAGCCATCCGGAAGTAGCCGGGAGCAAAAAATCAAAACTTTCTTCCAGGAATTTCGTATTCCCCTTTGGGAGCGCCGCCACTGGCCTGTTCTGGTCGACGGCGATTCCATCATCTGGGCGCGCCGGTTCGGCGCCGCCGCGGCTGTGGCCGCCCGCCTTGGTATTCCCCGGGTCTTGAAGATCGCCGAAATCGGAATCGGCGGCGGCTCACAGGGCGTCTAAAGAAGAGAGGGTTCAGTGAATTCTAACGTTAAAACCGCAATCTTTTGGGTTGTACTTATTTGTGTCGCGGTTCTCCTTTTCGCGGTAGTCCGCACCGGCCAGGGGCGGAAAGAGCAGCAGCTCACATTCAGCGAGTTCCAGGATAAAGTCCAGGAAGGCCAGGTGAAGGATGTCACCATCACCGGGAACGATGTCCATGGCGTTTACAACAACCAAAACGCCGGCTTCCACACGATTATTCCGACGAACTATCCCGATCTCTACAAGCAGCTCCGCGAAAAGAACGTTAATGTAGAAATCAAGGATTCGGGTTCCGGAAGCTGGGTCACCATCCTGCTGAACGCTTCTCCCTTCATTGTCCTCATCGCATTCTGGATCTTCATGATGCGCCAGATGCAGAGCGGAGGAAATAAAGCTCTAAGCTTCGGCAAAAGCCGTGCCCGCCTCCACTCCACGCAGCAAAAGAAGGTGACGTTCAAAGACGTCGCCGGCGTGGAAGAAGCTAAAGAAGAGCTGCAGGAGATTATCGAATTTCTGCGCGAGCCGCAGAAGTTCCAAAAGCTCGGAGGGCGCATCCCCAAGGGCGTTCTGCTGATCGGGCCTCCAGGAACCGGCAAGACGCTCTTGGCCCGCGCTATCGCCGGCGAGGCCAGTGTGCCGTTCTTCTCGATTTCCGGCTCTGACTTCGTGGAAATGTTCGTGGGCGTGGGCGCCAGCCGCGTGCGCGATCTGTTCGAACAGGGCAAAAAGAATGCCCCCTGCATCATCTTCATTGATGAAATCGATGCCGTGGGCCGTCATCGCGGCGCCGGTTTAGGCGGCGGCCACGACGAGCGGGAGCAAACCCTCAACCAGTTGCTGGTGGAAATGGACGGCTTCGAATCGAACGAAGGCGTCATCCTGGTTGCCGCCACCAACCGCCCGGACGTGCTCGATCCCGCCTTACTCCGGCCCGGCCGCTTCGATCGGCGCGTGGTTGTGGGCCGTCCGGATGTCCAGGGCCGTGAAGCCATTCTGCGAGTCCATACCAAGAAGATCCCTCTGGGCGATAACGTCGATCTTTCCGTGCTGGCCCGAGGAACACCGGGTCTCGCCGGAGCCGACCTTGCCAACCTGGTGAATGAAGCCGCTCTCAACGCCGCCCGCCAGAATCGCAAGGTCGTGATGATGTTCGATTTCGAGACGGCGAAGGACAAGATCCTGATGGGCGCGGAACGCAAGTCGCTCATCCTCAGCGATGCCGAAAAGCGCAATACCGCCTATCACGAGGCAGGCCACGCTCTCGTAGCCGCCATGTTGCCCAACGCCGACCCGCTGCATAAAGTGACCATCATTCCTCGAGGTATGGCCTTGGGTGTCACCATGCAGTTGCCGATCGACGACAAGCACTCCTATAACCGCGAATACCTGCTCGCACAGCTTGCCATTCTTATGGGCGGCCGCATTGCCGAAGAGCGCTTCATGCACCATATGACCACCGGCGCCGGCAACGATATCGAGCGCGCTACCGACATGGCCCGCAAGATGGTCTGCGAATGGGGCATGAGCGAGCTCGGCCCGCTCAGCTTCGGCAAAAAGGAAGAGCAGATCTTCCTTGGCCGTGAAATCGCGCAGCACCGCGATTACAGCGAAGAAACTGCCATCCGCATCGATGAGCAGGTGAAGAAGCTGGTGCAGGGCGGCTACGATCAGGCCGCGCGCATTCTCGACGAGCGCTCCGATGCGCTGGTGCGCATCGCCGAAGCGCTGCTCGTGCGGGAAATTCTGGACGGCAACGAGGTCATGCAACTCGTCAACGGTCAGCCCCTGCCTCCGTTGCCTGCTTCCGGCGGCAAGGACGCAGAGGACCACACCCAGCAGGTGCTCCGTCCCGAACCCGGCCGCCGCAGCCCGTCCCTGAACGAAGGGGAACGGCCGCAGCCGGCGTAAGCTTGTGCCCCGGCAGGACTTCTCCGAAGCTGAAAAACGCGCCGTCTATCGAGCCATCTATGAGCGGCGCGACGTCCGCTCGCAGTTCTTGTCCGATCCTATCCCGGACCCTGTTTTGGGCCGCCTGATCGACGCGGCCCATCACGCGCCCTCCGTAGGCTTCATGCAGCCCTGGGATTTCATCCTCATCCAGGACGCCGACCTCCGCCGCCGCATCTACGAAAACTTCGATCGCGCCAACCGGAGCGCAGGCGAAATCTACCACGGGGAGCGCCGGGCCCTCTACGGAAACATGAAGCTGGCCGGCATTCTGGATGCGCCGGTGAATCTCTGCATCACCTGCGATCGCGAGCGCCGCGCCGGCCACGGCCTCGGCCGCCAGAGCGACCCCGCGACCGATCTCTACTCTACGGTTTGCGCCGTCGAGAACCTCTGGCTGGCCGCGCGCGCCGAATCGCTCGGTGTGGGCTGGGTCAGCATTCTTGATCTCGACGAACTCAGAGCCGCCCTGGGAATTCCCGCCAACGCGACCCCGGTTGCTTATCTGTGTATCGGCTATGTCTCCGAGTTTCGTCCCCGGCCGGACTTGGAAGACAACGGCTGGGAGCGCCGCGGCTCGCTCCAAGACCTGATCCATTTCGATCACTGGGACGCCCGCGACCGTGAGCGCGCCGAAGCGTTACTCCCTTCCGAGCCGCGACCGTCAGGGAGCGGCCCTCACGCCACTCTCGCTACCTGAGACATATTCAGCAGCCGTTCGGCGTTGACCCGATAGATCTGATCCTTTTCTTCGGCCTTCAAGTTCAGCCCTTCGATGCAGCGGATAGTCTCGCGAATGTATAGTCCGGGTGAAGGCTCAAACGGCACGTCTGAAGCAAATAGCACGCGGTCCAGGCCGAAGAAGGCCAGGCCGCACTGTGTAGCCGGGAAACCGCCGAAGAGGGCCGTATCCGCGTAGAACATGCGGAAATAATCGAGCGGGCGCCTCTTCAGCTTCTTCAATACTACGGTGTAATCCGTGTCCGAAGTTCGCTTCCCTAACTGATCCCAGCCGTAGCCCACGCGGCCTTCGAAGTACGGCACCATGCCGCCCATGTGATGCGTGATGATCTTCAGATCGGGCTGGCGGTCAAAAATTCCGGAAAACACGAGCCGCGCCATAGCCGCGCTGGTCTCGTACGGCCAGCCAAAGGTCCACCAGATTTCGTACTTCGATTTTTCCTCGCTCAGATAATCCGTCATGTCCGCGCCACGGGCTGGGTGCATCCAGATCACGGTTCCGCGCCGCGCCAGCTCTTCAAACAGCGGCAGCACATCATCGGCATCGAGCGGCTTGCCTTTCACGTTCGTGAATACCTGCACGCCGCGCGCGCCCAACTGCTTCACCGCGCGCTCCGCCTCCTTGAGCGACTCATCCAAGTTGTTCATCGGCAGAGACGCAATGAAAGAAGGAAAGCGCTGCGGATATTTCTGGCACAACTCCGCGAAGCCATCGTTCACCATGCGTGCCATTTGCGGCGTTTTGTCAGGCCCGGCCAGCGTTTCGAGCGGAGGCAGCGGCAGCGAGAGCACCTGGCAATATTCGCCAAACTCGTCCATTACTTTGAAGCGGGCATCGAGGTCCACAATCGTGGCCGCTTCGCGCACGCGCTTGCCGATATCCTTCGGCCCGGAAGGGGTGTTGATGTACTCGTCGAAAAACCGCCGCGGAAATAAATGATTAAAGATGTCGATTTTCATGCGAATCCTTATTCTAGCGTCCGCTGCCGCAAGTTCAGTCCCATGGCCGCAAGCGCCGCGATGACGGCTGGAATAGCGGCCGCCAAAAACACGCGCCGCATGCCCCAATTGAACGAGAGCAGCAGGCCGCCCAGCACCGGCCCGACAATCGAGCCGATGCGCCCGATTCCCAAAGCCCAGCCGACTCCGGTGGAACGGACTGCGGTCGGGTATGATTCGGCGGCCAGCGAGTTCGAGCAGGTCTGGCCACCGACCACACAGAAACCCGCAGCAAATACCGCCGCCGTTTCGATCGCAACCGTAGCGCTTACCAGGCCGATCAGGAACACGCACACGGCCGCGCCTAGATAAACCAGCGCCAGCACGCGATAGGACCTCTGCCGGTCGACCACACGGCCGAGCACGATGGCCGCAACCGCACCGCCTATTTGAAACATCGCCGTGATGGCTATGGCCTGTGAGAGCGGCACGCCGGCATCATGAATCACGGTAGGAAGCCAGCTATTCAGGAAATAAAGGTCGAGCAGGCTCATGAAAAACACGACCCAAAGCAGCAGCGTGGTGCGCGCGCGGCCTTCGGTAAAGAGCTGCGCAACCGGGAAGCGTTGTTTGCGCTCTTGGAGGAACCGGACCGATTCCGGCAGCGCGAGCAGCAGAATCGCCATCACCAGAGGCAGCAGTCCGCCCACGACGAAAACCGCGGGCCACCCGTAACGGCCAATGATCCCGGCCGCCACAAATCCGCCGATGGCAGCGCCGATCGAAAATCCGAAGAACATGAGCATCACGCCGGTGGCGCGAAAACGCGCCGGCATGTATTCCGCCGTCAGTGCGGTGGCGTTGGGCATGGCGCCGCCAAGACCAAAGCCTGTGACGAGACGCAGCCACAGCATGGCTTCGACAGAGCCGGCGCGCGCGGTGAGCAGCGAGCCCGCGCCAAACCACAGAGTGCATAGCAACAGCACGCGCTTGCGGCCGATGCGATCCCCCAACGGCCCGAACGCCAGCGCGCCGATCAGCATGCCCACCAGACCACTAGAGAGGATGGGACTGAGGGCCACGCGGCTGATGTGCCATTGCTGCAGCAGAGCAGGCGCCACGAAACCCATAGCCTGGGCATCGAAGCCATCCATGAGAACGGCCAGCGCACACAGCACCCCCACCCTCAATGGAGAGTGACTGATTGCTGAAACCGCCTCCGCCCGGCTCGCCGGCGTCACGCCCGCCGCAGAGCGTTCAGCGCCGTGCGCTCTTCCCCGTGCGGGTCGTCCACCACTTTGCATTCGTTATCGAATACCATGGTGGCCCGGTCCTTCGTATGGAATGGTGGCCAGCTTGGCAGGCCCTTGTGATTCGGATTGCCCGTGCGCGCAAATGCCGCCCATGCGCCGCTCATCTTCTCCTCTAGCGCATAACGGTCCTCGCCCGTGCCCGTCATCGATTTGCCGTTATCCACGTTTTCCAGCACGAACGGAATCTCGAGCGTGTGGAACGCCTTCAGCTTGCGATCGCGTACGGGCGATTTCCAGGTGAAGTAATAGGAATATACCGGCGCCTTCTGCTCGCTCTTGCGCTCGGTTTCGGTGATCACGCCGGCGCGGAAGCCATCCGAGGCGATGATCTGCGAAAGCTCGATATCGCTCACACCCAGCCGCCCCTTCTTGTATACCGCGATCAGCTTATCCGCGGCTTCGTCACTGGCGCGGGTGGTCTGCTTCACCGCGGCGTGCAGTTGGGCATCGTCGATGGGATCGAATTTGGTGTTGGGGAAGAAATTGACTTCGTATTCGGTGGAGCCGATCAGCAGCGGAATATCGGCAGACATTGCTGGCGCCTTGGGATCGAACGGCCCTTCGATTAGCGTATGGCCATCGAGCACGGGAGCGAGCCGGAACGCGAAACCCTGCGCGCTCAGAGTAGCCTTAACCAGATCGTCCATAGGAACCTTCTGCAAGTCTTCCGGCGTCTTCACGTCGAGCTTTGCCATGAGCACCTGAGCGGATTTGGTGGCGTCGGCTGGGGGCACGCCGCGCAAGTTCGCGCCACTCTGCACGATTGCGCGATGGAATAAGCCCTTCGCCGCAGGCATCGCCATCAGAGTGCTCACCTTACCGGCTCCTCCCGATTGGCCGAAAATGGTGACGTTCCCGGGGTCGCCGCCGAAATTAGAGATGTTGTCGTGCACCCACTCGAGGGCCGCGACGATATCCAGCATCCCCGCGTTGCTCGCGTGCGCAAATCGCTCGCCGCCCAGTTCCGCGACGTACAGAAAGCCGAACGAGTTCAGCCGGTGATTCACCGTCACCATCACCACGTCCTGCTTGCGCGCCATGTTCTGGCCGTCG
>DATBID010000169.1:0-9587 GCA_036557125.1 Bryobacteraceae bacterium
ACGACGACCATGCCCGCGTGCTGGGAGTAGCCGATGCCCACGCCGCCTCCGTTATGAATGGAAACCCAGGAGGCACCGGCGGCGGTGTTGAGCAGAGCGTTCAAAAGAGGCCAATCGGCGATGGCATCGGAACCATCGCGCATGCCTTCGGTTTCGCGATAAGGAGAGGCGACGGAGCCGGCATCGAGATGATCGCGGCCGATGACGATGGGGGCTTTCAAGTCGCCGGAGCGCACAAGGCGATTCAGGGCTACGCCGAATTCGGCGCGCTGGCCGTAGCCGAGCCAGCAAATGCGAGCAGGCAGGCCCTGGAAGTGAATGCGCTCACGGGCGAGCGGGAGCCAGCGCGCGAGGGTTTCGTCGTGAGGGAAGATCTCGGCGGCGAGGCGATCGGTGCGGTAGATATCTTCCGGGTCGCCCGAGAGGGCCACCCAGCGGAAAGGGCCGCGGCCTTCACAAAACAGGGGGCGAATGTACTCGGGCACGAAGCCGGGAATATCGAAGGCATTAGCGATGCCGGCTTTCTGCGCCTGCGCGCGCAGGTTATTGCCGTAATCGAACGTGACGGCTCCGGCTTTTTGCAACGCGAGCATGGCTTCCACGTGGCGGCCCATGGCTTCGAAGGAGCGCTGGACATATTGGTCCGGATCACGGCGGCGAAGAGCGAGGGCTTCTTCAAGGGGCATGCCATTGGGGACGTAGCCGTTCAAAGGATCGTGGGCGCTGGTCTGATCGGTGAGGGCGTCGGGCACGATGCGGCGGCGAGCGAGTTCGGGGATGATATCGGCGCAGTTGCCGACCAGACCGACGGATAGCGCTTCGCGGCGGGCGCGGGCTTCGTCAAGCAGGGCGAGGGCTTCGTCGAGATTCCGGGCGATGCGGTCGCAATAACCGCTGGCGATGCGCCGCTCGATGCGCTGCCGATCCACTTCGACTCCGAGGAAACATGCGCCGTTCATGCTGGCGGCGAGCGGCTGCGCGCCTCCCATGCCGCCCATGCCACCGGAGACGACGAGCTTGCCGGCGAGGCTGCCGCCGAAATGCTTACGGCCGAGGGCGGCGAAGGTTTCGAAGGTGCCTTGCACGATTCCCTGACTGCCGATGTAGATCCAGGAACCGGCAGTCATCTGGCCGTACATGGTGAGCCCCATGCGTTCGAGGCGGTGAAACTCCTCCCAATTCGACCAATGGCCGACGAGGTTGCTGTTGGCGATGAGAACGCGGGGCGCCTCAGCGTGGGTGCGGAAAATGCCTACGGGCTTACCGGACTGCACGAGCAGCGTTTCTTCGTTGCCGAGCGATTCGAGCGCGCGGACAATGGCGTGGAAAGAAGGCCAATCGCGCGCAGCGCGCCCGGCGCCGCCATACACCACCAGCTCATCGGGGTTTTCTGCGACTTCGGGATCGAGGTTGTTGTGGAGCATGCGCAGCGCCGCTTCCTGATGCCAGCCCTGGCACCGAAGCTCGCGGCCTCGCGGGGCGCGGATCATCGTGCTGACGCTCATCCTATTTGAATTATCGCGCGGGTACCTGTTCCATCGCGGGCATTTTGCCATTAACCGCACGTGCCGTTGCCATTGCATTTTCCGGCAACTGCGGATGCGCTTGCCCAACCCAGTTACAATCAGGATTTTGAACCGTTCATGATCGCCTCGCTCGTTTTGAGTTGCTATCTTGCTGCACCCTTGATTTCGCCGGTAGTTAGCGGGCCGCCCGCAACAATTGTGTTCGCCTTGACGGACGCCCAGCAAAGGGGCGCCTGTGTTGCGGGATTGCCAGATCCAGCCCCGAGCGGGCCGGCGTCTCTTCTTCCCGCTCCTCTTCTTCCGACGTCCGATCCTGTACGGAAGCCAGGCGCTCAGCGCGAATTGGGAATCCGGTGGCGGAATCTTGGGCGCGATTCCCTTGAGTTTCTTGCAACGATTCATAGTTTTCGGTGGTTAACCGAGCCGCCGACCCGCGCTGGAGGCGTCGGTTTGGGAGGCAGCTACCGGAACGCCGTGGGGAACTTGCATGGTTGGGACGATGGAGATCCGTTTTATGTGAATTACATCGGCCATCCGATGCAGGGCGCGATAGCGGGGCGGCTGTTTCAGTTTAACGATTTGCGGCACGAACGGACGGAATTCGGCAAGACTCCCGAATATTGGAAAGGGAAACTTCGCGCCACGGTTTTTGCGTGGGCATTTAGCGAGCAGTTCGAGATCGGGCCGCTAAGCGAGGCTTCAATCGGCCATGTTCAGGCCTACTATCCACAGCGGGGATTTTCGGACCATGTGGTTACGCCGACGATGGGTTTTGCATGGATGGTCACTGAAGACGCGCTCGACCGTTACGTGATTCAGCATTTCGAGGACCGACACCAAAACAAATGGCTTCGGCTGGTGCTGCGCACGGGCCTCAATCCAGGCCGGAGCGTTGCGAATGTCCTCGATGGCAGAGCGCCCTGGGACCGCGCCTCCCGGACAGGCATTCTGTCATATAGGCCCCAGCCTGATCACAAAATGACTACGGCCGAAGCCCACGTGCCGCACGAGCAAAAGCCGGCGCCGTTCGAATTCAGCATCTCTTCCGGCTGGCGGCAGTTCGCCGGCGGCTCTTGCGCCGGAGGGGGCGCCGAAGCCGCATATCGAGTGCGGCCCGAACTGCAGATGGTGCTTGCGGTGAATGGCTGCAAGCTGCTTGACCTGACGCAGAATCTAAGCGGAGACGGGTTGGTTTTCCAAATCGGTCCCCGCTGGACTCCGACACCTAGAGGGAAGTGGAGCCCCTATGCACACGTACTCTTCGGCGGCATGAAAATTACACACGAACAACTCGATCCCAATAAGGAAGCGGCGGTAGAAGCCTCCAATAGTCGGAACCCAGACGTGCCGAACACATGGCACGATCAATACACGAGCCATGAGGAAGCGACCGGAATGGCCATCTCAGCCGGAACCGGCATCGATTATAAACTGAACGATGCTCTCGCATTCCGCGTGGGCAGCGTGGAGTACTTGCGGTCGAGTGTCGGTATGGTCGGCGGGATGCTGTATTCCAGTGGATTGCAGGTCAGTACGGGGATCGTCTTGCGATTAGGGACGTGGTAGCGGGAGTTACGGGCTCAGGAGTTGCTCGGCTAGTCCACGAGCCGGACGAAACCTTCCTGAGAGAAGTGCCGGTCCCGAGTGAGGATCTCCAGGATGTCCCTTTGACGCATGACATTCATCGAAATGCAATCCACAAGACTGTATTGCTTGTCGGGCCGCCTCTCGTATAAGGCTAGACCAGCGAGAAACGATTCGTGCGATTGGGGAGCTACCTGGATGGTAGGATCGTTGAGAATTTCACGTACGAACCGGCAAGCCAATCGTCTGGTGTAATCGCCGTGAGCCGAAACAGCGGTTAGAAATTCTGTTAGCACCTCCTCAGTCGTGACCAGCACTGCCTGTGACGTATCTGCCTGACCCACAGCGTCGGCCCACGGATCTCCAGGAAGAAAATCGCGATCCAATAAAGCGTGTCGACAAAGATCCGTCTCACCTTTTCGGCGTTCCATAAACATAGTGGTCGATTTGGCTGGAGAGGTCCTTAGGAATCCGGCGCAACTCTTCTTCCGGTATCATACGGCCCAAGCGCTGCGCAATTCGTGCGATACGCGGCATTTTCGGCGATCGCTTCTTGGGCATGGGAGGCTCACGCTTAATCTTTCCAGTTGAGCGGGCCATGCCAACTACAGGATACCAGCCTGGCGTAGAGTCCCGATAACTGGCGTCCCCAGGGGGATTCGAACCCCCGTTACCGCCGTGAAAGGGCGATGTCCTAGGCCGGGCTAGACGATGGGGACGGTTAGCCTTGGAAGGAACGAACTATTTTACTGTAACGTTGCTCGGAAGGCAGCGTCAACCGCAGCCCCTTCAAGGGTTGGCCCGCTGGTCGCCGCGCGGCTGACCAAAGACTGCTTCCTGTACCGTGATCGACCAGTCCACATCGCGCGACTGAATCACTAAGTCAAACAGGCGCGGGTCTTCCGTGACGTATGCGACATCGTGCCCCACACCGGGATGATCTACCGCCAATGACAGGGGCCGTCCACTCACCGCGCTGTGAACCTCCACACGGAATTTCCCCTTGCCCGGCGCCGTCTCGTTCCGCGTCTCCCACTTGATGCGCCACGTGCCGCTCTCGATGTTGAACGAATCGGTTTGCGTATCACCGCGGCCGGACCACGCTCCCACCGGAAGCCATCCCACCGCGAGCGCATCCGCCTCCGCCTTCGATTGCCGGCGGCACCCGGGGAGCGCCATCAGCGAGCAGGCAGAGACCAAAACGAGGAGACGCAGCACTCAGCGCGCACCTGCCGTGGCGATCCCCGGCTCGGTCTTCACCTTCAACTCTTCCTTGATCTTCCGCGCGTCGTAATCCGTAAACCAGCGCTCCTTCACTGACCGGTCCACCGACTGCGTCACCTTATTCGCGTAATTCTTGTAGTTCCCGTAAAGCGCCTCCAGCCGCGCCCAGTCGAACGCCACCGAACGCCCCATCTCGGCGCAAACACCCGGCCCCGGGCTGCTCATGAAGTAAGTTGCCGCGGGAATATCCACGAAGAAAGTGCGCACGCCGCCCACGCCATTGCCGTGTGCGTCCAAAACGACGCTGGGGTGCTCGGTGTCCTCGTCCTTCACCTGCACGCGGTTCGCCTTGGGGGGCGCCACACCCTTCCGCACCCACGCGTCCAGGTTGGCCAGCGCCGCGTGGAACGAATAATCGAGCAGTGGCGTTTCGTTCAACTGAATCTCCGGCGTGCAACGCACGCCAAACGGCCACTCCGGCGTGCCCTGGGCATTGCCGGCCGCTGTCTGATCGATGAAATTCGGAAAGGCCTGATACGGGTAGATGTCCAGGTGCTCTCCGCCTGCGATCTCATACAGCCGGTAACGGTCTCCGGCAGCGTCGCTATCGGGCCGCCGCGCGGCCAGCCCTCCCAGCACTCCGCTCTGCGGCTGCACCGTAATCACCGGAACGCCCGCGTTGCGGATCACGTATCGCGGGTCGCTCTTGGCAGGTGGCGTCGCGCATTGATTAATTCGCCCCGGCCCGCCGATGTCTTTAACCAAATAGCCATCGTAAGCCGGCTTGCCATCGGCCAGCTTGGCGTGGGAGCTGATGGCGTTGATGTAAGTCACCACGTCGGCGCCTTGCGTCGTCAAATAGGTGTATTCGACCCTGAAGCCCGCCAGCGGCCGCGATGCCGCATCGCTCTTCAGCGCCGCCGCCACCTGGCTCAACATGTCCCACTTCAGCCCGTCTTCGGTATCGCGCATCGGCCTGCCATCCGGACATGCGCCCGTCGCCGGGCTCCGGAAGGACACCCGCCCATAGCGCACGTGGTCGTACTTCTCGAGCCCCGGCACGCCTCCCGGCATCGTGACTCCCACCCACGCATCGCCGTGCTCCACAATCTGCGGCCACAGATAGCCCCACATCATAGACCAATCCCAAGTGCGCGCGGCGTTCATGATCTCAACCACTACCGCCCCGCTGAACTTCGCCGGATCGGCCGGATGGCGGACCAGGATGCGCGTGGTGTACGGCGCATCGGCAGTCGTCACGGTGAGAGCGCCATCCGTCTGCCAGTCATAGACGTTCGCCTTGCCGCGAATCAGGTATTCGTCTTCCGTATACCCAAGCTTGGGAAGATCCAAGGGCTTCAATAACCGGCTGCTCTTCAGGAACGGATCCGCCGGATAATCTGCATACGGACCGTGATCCGTGCTGGTGGTCATGGGAAGTGGAATCGATGTAGGAACGGACACAGGCTGATCCGCCGCCAGCGCAATCGAGGTAAGGGCGAGCCCTAGAAAAACCGGCAAAACGTCTCTAAAATGCATTCCCCAATCATATCCCCGATCCCCCAGCTCCGACTGGCCACTTGACATAGTCACTCCATTTCCGATATAACGAAATCCGACCCATGAAAGAGGACCTCAGCCCTTTCCTGCCACTCTCCCCTGCGATCCTTCACATTCTCCTTGCCCTGGCTGGTGAAGACCGCCACGGCTACGGCATCATGCTGGAGGTGGCCCGGCAGTCGGAGGGACGTTACAAACTCGGCCCCGGCACTTTGTACGACAACCTGCAAAGGCTGGTCAATCAAGGCATGGTGGAAGAAGCGCCGCATCCGCCGGCCGCGCAGGCGGAACGCGACGATCCGCGCCGCCGCTACTATCGCTTGACCAGATTCGGCCGGGACGTCTTAAGCGCCGATATCAACCGGCTCGAAGCTGTAGTCCGGGAGGCCAAGGCTCGCCTGCGGGCGCCATCTCCCAGGAGGGCGACATGACGCGAAGTCTGTATCGATTCCTGTTGTCGCTGCACCCCCGCGAATTCCGCGAAGAATTCTGCGGGGAAATGCTCTGGATCTTCGATGAGGCCGCGGGCACTCTCGGCGCGATGCCGCTGCTGGCCGACGCGGTCGCGTCACTTGCGCGCCAGCGGTTCGTACGTTCCGGCGCCTGGCCATACGCCGTCAGCGTGGTAGCGAACGGAACGCTGCTAACGGTGCTGTTTCTCTGGCCGGAACTGTTCGGCGGGGGGCATCCCCAGCCGCTCGGGTACTGGGCTGAGCCCGCTCCGCCGCCGGTCCACTATCGTCTTTACGTCTTTGTGAAGCCGCCGGCGTGGGAAGAGAACAAATCACCAGCGCCGGAGCGGTAGTTGCCGCTGCAATTAGAGTTCAATTCCTAAATCGCGCGTGTTTCTTACGAGCGCCGAAACCAAACGCTCCACATGCTTCTCGGTATGGGCGGCGGTGCAGGAAATCCGCAGGAGATTTTGTGCGGCTGCGGGGCGCAGGACCGGGTTGATATAGATACCGTCTTCCAGGAGGGCTTTGCAGAGGCGGCACAGGTCAAGTTCTTCCTGAATCACCACCGGCACAATGGCTGTTTCGCCCGGGAGGACCCGGAAGCCGCGGGAGCGCAGTTCTTCCCGCAAGAGATTAGCAATGCGGAGAAGGCGAAGGCGGCGCTCGGGCTCTTTTTTCATGATCTGCAGGGCAGCGGCGACCGCGGCAACGGAAGCGGCCGGGAGACTGGCGGAAAACACGAAGGGGCGGGCCGTGTGCTTCAGATAATCGATCACCGAGCGATCGGCGGCAATGAACCCACCCACCGATGCCAGCGACTTGCTGAAGGTTCCCATGACGATATCGATCTCATCCAGCACGCCAAGGTGCTCAGCCGCGCCTGCGCCGGTTGCACCCAGCACTCCGATTCCATGCGCTTCATCCACGTAGACGCGCGCGCCGTATGGCTTGGCGAGCCTCAGAATGCCGGGGAGATCGGCAATATCTCCTTCCATGCTGAACACGCCTTCCGATACGAGAAGAATCTTTTCGTCGGGCGAGCAATTCTGCAGGCACCGTTCGAGATGATCGAGGTCGTTGTGGCGGAAACGCAGAGTGCGCGCGGGCGAACGGAGAGCGCCCTCAACCAGGCTGGCGTGAAGGTTGTGGTCGCACACCATCACGTCGCCTTTCTCGGTAAGAGCGGAGAGACTAGCGTAGTTAGCCTGAAAACCCGTGCCGAAAATGACGGCCGCTTCTTTGTGACTGAAGGCCGCAAGTTCGGCTTCGAGTTTGATATGCAAATCGAGCGTGCCGTTCAATAAGCGGGAGCCACTGCAGCCGCTGCCGTATTTGCGGATGGCTTGAGCCGCGGCCTCTTTCACCTTCGCGTGCGTAATCAGATCGAGGTAGTCATTCGATCCGAACATCAGGACTCTGCGCTTCCCCAGACGCGCCTCGCCCGCTTCACAGCCCTCCCGCTCCCCAAACACTTCGAAGTACATGTAGAGACCGGCAGCCTGCAGATCGACGGGGCGAGTAAACCGCCGGCACTTATCGAAGATATCGTTGGACGCACTGCTCTTGGTTTTGCCGGCGACTTCGGTGCTCAGTACGCGCATGCTGCTCAGCTCCATTCGTAGATTCGATACGTCTTATACCGCTTGGCGCCCATCACCTCGAGCGAACGATTCATCAGGATATTGTCCTCCAGAATCCAGGACATTTCGCACGGACCATAACCTAAATTTCGCGCGTTGCGCACCAGGGCCGCATAAAAAGCCGCAGCGACACCGGAAGCCCGGTGCTCCGGAACCACGCCCAACGCCAATACTCGCACGCTCTTGATGCCGCGCTGGTGATAGAGGATTTTGAGCAACCCCGTGGGAAAGAGCCGGCCATTGGCGGGCTTCAGGGCATGGTTTACGTCCGGCAAAGCCAGAGCGAAGCCGACCATGCGATCGCCCGTTTCGCCGATTAGCACCAGTTCCGGTTTGAGTATCTGTTTCATGTCCTTGCCCATGAGGTGAAATTCCTCTTTGGACATGGGCACGAAACCCCAATTGCGGCTCCAAGCGGCACTGTAGACCTCCCACACGCGGTCTACTTCCGCGTTGAAGTTCTTCATGTCGATGGGACGCACGCGAACGCCATGTTTAGCCAGCACGCGGCGGGCGGTGTGCTCGATCTTCTCCAGGCGAACCTGGTCGGACGTGCTTTCGTAGGCGAACAAGTCCTTCACCTTCCGCAGACCAATCCGGTCCATCAGCACCGGATAGTATGGCGGATTATAGGTCATCATCACCATCGGGTCTGAATCGAAACCTTCAACGAGAAGGCCGCACTCGTAATTGGTTGAAGGATTGACCGGCCCACGGAGCACGTTCGCGCCGCGCTCAAACACCCAGGCGCGCGCCTTGGAGAGGAGCGCCTCGGCAACTCCCACATCGTCTAAGCACTCGAAGAAACCAAAGAAGCCGGTGTTCTCGCCATGAAACCGGTTGTGAGCATGATCGAGAATGGCCGCGACGCGTCCCAGCACACGGCCGTTGCTGCGGGCGAGAAAGAACTCGGCTTCGGCTGTCTTGTAGAAGGGATGCTTGGCGCGGTCGAGCAAGTCTTTGACTGCGATCCGCAGGGGCGGAACCCAGTGCGGGTATCCACGGTAGAGGGAGTAGGGAAGGTCGATAAAGTCTTTCAGCGCCGCTTTGTTCGCTCGATCCGCTGCAACAACTTCGATCCCTCCCAAGCGTTTACGCCCTTTCTTGTTTCAGCTTCCGATATAGCCTGGGGGTGGCCACCAGGAGAATGGCCGCTACCGCCGCCCCGGCCAGAACGTCGATCGTGTAGTGGTATCGAAGATAAACTGTAGCAAAAATGATGCTCGAAGTGTAGGCAAAATAAGGCCAGAAAAGCGAATTTCTGAGATACCGGGAGGACCACCACGCTAGTATGGTAAGTTCCGTGTGGCCGCTGGGAAAGCAGTCATAGGCAACCGATTCCAGCCGATCCAGGCCGTTTTGCATGGTATTGAAGAGCCATAACCCAGTGAGTGGAACGTGCTGGAGATAGGCTAACTGGAAGCGAGGCCCGCGCGCCGGTACGATGACATAACCCACGTAGGAGACCAGGAAGCCCAGCGTGACCAGAAACGCATAATACCGGAACTCTGCAAATTTCCGTTGTCTCCAGAAGAGAACAGCGACCAGAAGGAGGGCGGGAACAAAGAGAGTATAGACAATCTGCAAATATTCGGTGA
>DATBID010000170.1:0-8028 GCA_036557125.1 Bryobacteraceae bacterium
CGGCGCCTTGAAAGCTTGCTCCAACGCATGAAGCTCTCCTGAAAACCCCAACCTTGGCGATTACTCGGCCGGCGCGACGCCAACCCCCGCGAGTTTTGCCCGCTCGAGCGACGCCTTGACCGTGCCGGATGTGATCGCGTTCCGGATGATCTGGTTCAGATGAGCTAATTTCGCCGCGTCGCCCTTGGCGACCACAACTGCCTGTCCGACTTCGGAAAAGTTGTCGTTCAAAACACGCAGGCCGGGAAATTGCGCGGCGGCCGCTTCGGAGCGCTCCCGATTCTGCCCAAATGCATCGATCTCGCCGCTCGTCAACATTCGAGCCATCTCCGGTTCGGGCGGCGTTTCTTTCATCTGGACAACTTTCGCACGCTTCAGAGTCACGCTGAGGAAGATTTGCTGGGTCTGGCCCGTAGTGGCCCCGACCGTGATCCCTGGCTGATCCACATCAGCCGACCTCCGCAGCCGGCTGTCCGTTCTTACCAGGTAGGCGTTGAACATCAGATAAAACGGCCGGGAAAATCCACCACGCGGGCGCGTGTCTCATCATAAGCGAGAAAGCCGACGTCGGCCGCTTTGCCGTTGACGGCATCCATAACGGCCTTCGCATTATCTCCGGGAATCAATTGGTAGCGGACGCCAAGCTGGCGGGCAATTTCCTTGAGCATGTCCGGGACAGGCCCTGTGTATTCGCCGGTGATCGGATCGCGGGCTGACTGCACTGGATTGCGACCGAGAAAGATGCCACGCAAAACGCCAGTGGGCGCAAGGTCGGTTTTGGCGTCCGCGGCGGAAAGTGGGAGCCCCAGCCAAAGCACCAGCCCAAGCATCAGTACCGGGAGCCTTAGTTTCGCCGGAATCATAGAGAAATTATAGATGCGAAGCGGCGCGGGTAGAAGCAAAAAAGCGGGCCTCCGCTACTGTATCGCGAGCGGCGCTACACCCTGATACGTCTGCTGAGTTTAGACGCCAGCCGGATGAAAAATAGGCAGATCGAAACGTAGAGCTTGTTATAACTGTAGCTACCTTGCAGGGGATAATGGTGTAGCACAATAAATAAAAGTTCGCGGATCGCGTATGAAGATGGATCTAAGGCGGACTAGGCTGGCCGTCCTCGCGCTCGGAACGCTGCTCGCTTTCCACTGCTTGTTCGCGCAGAATCCGGCTGCGGTAGGCGGGCGCGGCGGGTACGCCTACCCTTCGCGTACCCCCGGGGACCCCGCCTCCATCGCCCGTGGCAAAACCCTTTACGACACCAACTGCAGCTTTTGCCATGGCGAGGACGCTCGCGGCGGGGCGCAGGGCGGCCCGAATCTCATTCGCTCGGACATCATTTTGCGGGACCAGAAGGGTGAGTTGCTCGCTCCCGTAGTCCAAAATGGCCGCCCCGATGCGGGCATGCCGAAGTTTACGCTTTCCAGCGCGGAGACTTCCGATCTGGCCGCCTTCCTGCACAGCTTCGAAATTAACAGCCGGGACCCGGCGCGAAAAAGGCCGCCCAGTATTCTCGTGGGCGATGCGAGAGCTGGCGAAGCATACTTCAAGGCCAAGTGTTCTTCCTGCCATTCCGGAACCGGCGATCTGAAAGGTATCGGCTCCCGAATCAAAGATGCAAGAACATTGCAGCAGACATGGCTGATGCCCGTCGTATACGGCGCGCGTGCCGGCTTTGGCGCAACGGCCTCCGCAGCAATTCACGTTCCGCCAGTTACCGTCACAGTCACCACACGCGAAGGCAAAACGGTGGAAGGCCGGGTGGGGCGGATCGACGATTTCATAGTCACATTGACGGAAGCGGACGGCACGGCCCGGTCGTTTCGCCGCGATGGCGACGCCCCGAAGGTCGTAATCCATGATCCGATCGAACCGCACAAGGATTTGCTGCGAGTCTATACGGATAAAGACATTCACGACGTGACGGCCTACCTGGTGACTCTGAAATGACTCTGAAGCTCTCTCTTCTCCTCGCGCCGGCCCTACTGATCGCCCAAACGCTCGACCCCTCCCTGTTGCATAAACCGCTCGGAGCGCAAGATGGCTGGAATACCTACTCCGGAGATTATTCCGGAAAGCGTTACAGTGCCCTTACCCAAATCAACCAGTCGAATGTAAAGAATTTGTCTCTGGCATGGAGCTCCAAGCTAGTGGCCGGTTCGCAAGGACAAGCGCCCGGCCCTAACCTGATTATTGGCGGGATCGGGAAGACGGAGGCGGGCGCGGCCGCCGGCATCAAAGCAGCAATTCTTGCGGTGGACGGCATCCTATACGTGTCCACCCCCGATAATGCCTGGGCAGTCGACGCTCGCGACGGCCACGAAATCTGGCACTTCGTCTGGAAGACGCGCGGCGGCACCCACATCGGTAACCGCGGAGTGGGGATGTGGCACAACCGCCTGTTTATGGAGACGCCGGACGATGTTCTGATCGCTCTAGATGCCAAAACGGGCAAGGAGATCTGGCACAAAGACATCGCCAATTTCGATCTGCAGTACTTTTCTACGACTGCGCCCATCGTGATCGACAACCACATCATCGTGGGCACAGGCAATGATCTTGACGAGCCAGGAATGCTGCAGTCCTTCGATCCGGAAACCGGCGACGTGCAGTGGCAGTATTATCCGGTGCCGACAAAACCCGGCGATCCGGGCCTCCAAACCTGGGCGAACCTGGACGCAGCCCGGCACGGGGGCGGGAATCTCTGGGTTCCGGGGTCCTACGACCCTGAGACCCACCTTTATATAGTGGGCACCGGGAATCCATCTCCTGCATACACTTCGCAAACCCGCGGCGAAGGCGATAACCTGTACACCTGTTCAATCGTTGCCATCAACGTGGAGACCGGGAAGATGGCTTGGTATTATCAAACCTCGCCGCACGATACTCACGATTGGGATTCGGCGCAAACGCCGGTATTGGTAGACGCGGAATTCAACGGCAGAATGCGCAAACTGGTGCTGCAGGCGAGCCGGAACGGCTACTATTTCACGCTCGACCGCACCACCGGCGAGCACCTGGTGACCAGTAAATTTTCCGATACCGTGAACTGGGCGAAGGGCATCAATGCCAAGGGCCAGCCGGTGCGCGATCCCGCCAAAGATTTTGATATCGGCGGCGCGCTGGTCTCCTCTGCAAATCAGGGGGCGACCAACTGGCCTCCGCCCTCCTTCAGTCCGGACACGGGCCTGTTCTATGTTCCAGTCCAGGAAAGCTATGCCATGTACTACCTGGTGGAAACCGATCCGCGTGGCGCGATGGGGCTTGGAGGAAAAGAAGAAGTCAACCTGGGAACTGTCCGGAGCTACCTGGCAGCCATCGACTACAAGACCGGCCAAACCGTGTGGCGCCACGTCTATCCGCAATTAGGAGGTTCGGGGGCCGGCGGGGTCCTTTCTACCGCCGGGAAACTCGTATTCGCCGGCGACGTGTCCGGCAATCTCGTAGCTTACGATGCCGCAAACGGAAAGCCCCTCTGGCACGCGTACCTCGGCACGCAGGTATCCAACGCGCCAGAGACCTACATGCTCGATGGCCACCAGTATGTTCTGGTGGCTGCGGGCGACACGATGTATGCCTTTACCTTGAATTAGGATGCGCCCTTCTGAAGCGCGACCGCAGGGAGCGTTCCGCTTCACCGTTCGACAGCCCTGAAAAGCGATAGGCTCAGATCGTTGGGACCGTTGCGGGAGGGTAGCGTGGCGTTACGGCTGAGACCTGCCGGATTCAAGCTGGCGGAGGCGTTTTTCGAGGCGCTCGTTGCGTTCGTCCATGATGGCGAGCATGCGGTCGTTATGCTCGAACCATTTGTTCATACGAGCCGTCCAGCGGGAACCGGTTTGTAACAGCGCGCCATGACGTTCCAGCCGGCCTCCCTGGATCTGGACTGTGGTCTCTATTCTCTCGACGGCGGCTCGCAATTCTGCCCGCAGCTCCGCCCGCAGCTCCGAGATCTCGTTCGAGAGTCCCTCGATCAAGCGCACTACCTCATCATAGTCAGCCATTACTTTCAAGTATAATTCCACGCACAGATTTTTCGGAAGTTTGTGGCGGTTACTGAAATTTAATCGGCAGATAAGCTGTTGGCCCCGAAACCACTTGCCTGGCCGTTCGTCTATGGTTACATTCCGCGTCCCGGCGACGGCCATCGGGGCGAAGGCCGCCGCTCATTCAGTGCAGGTTCGCCGCCAGGTTGGAGCAAGACTTATGCCAAAGAGCGGAGCACGGGAAGCGGCCCAGCCGCGCATCAGCGGGCAGACCATTATCGACGAACTCACGCGCAACATGGAATTGGGCCGGCTGGAAATGGCCTACAGCATTCTGCTCCCGTGTATTTTCAGCGTCTACCTTCATCCCGACGATTACAACCGGCTGCGCGCTGTGGAGAACCTGATCCGTGAAGATGCCCGGAGAGCCCTCGACGCCCGCGTGACGGAATGGAACCGCAAGAATCCGTTCCGGCGGCCCGGCCCGCGCAAGACTTTTAAAATCGCCCGCGACGACTGGTGGATCGCGCTGTTTGCCGATACCGAAGGGGCCGTCCCGCCGGGCGATGTGGAAATCCACTCGGAGTTGAACGACACGCCGCAGCCGGGGTATCGGGGCGTCAAGACAACTCTGATCGATCGCGAACCCTCAGTAACCGCGGCGCAAGTGGCGCGCGATCGCCAATCCACACGCGCCCGCTCCGAAAAAGTGTTCGCAGAGATTCATTACCAGGACGATTCGGGGCGGCAGACGTATTTCATCACGCAAAACGAAGTCCGCATCGGCCGGGGCGGGGAGGATTGCTGGGTGGATTTGCCGTTGTACACGGTCGAGGAGGTTTCCCGCGAACACCTCGAAATCCGCCGCAACCCGGCGACGGGCAAATTCTCGATCATCGATAAGAGCCGCAACGGCACCTGGCTGAATGGCCGGCGCCTGGCGCGCGACACCGAAGCGGCTATGCCGGACCGCGCCGAAATCGGAGTTGCGGAGGCACTCAAGCTCTCATTCCAGGTGCGTAAATGAGCATGCGCGAACTCTATAACCTGCACACGCCGTTCGTGATTTTGTTCCTGGTTTTTGTGCTGATCTTTGTGGCGGCGCACAGCCGGGGGGAGAAGCGGCCATGAACTCGGGCGCGGCGACCGATGCCGGGCTGGTACGCCGGCGCAATGAAGACCGCTACTGGATGGATCCCGCCGAAGGTGTGTTTCTGGTGGTGGATGGCTTGGGGGGACACCCGGCGGGAGAACTGGCTGCGGAGATCGCGGTGCGCGAAATCCGGGAATCGCTCGGCGAGGCAAAGACTGCGGGCGCGGATGCGGAGGAGCGGCTGCGCGCCGCCATTCTCCGCGCCAACAACCGCATTTTTGAGCGGGCGCGGCAAAACAATGAGGCGCGAGGCATGGGTTGTGTGCTGACGCTGGCTCTTGTCGAAGATGGCGAAGTGACGATCGGGCATGTGGGCGATGCGCGGCTTTACCTGGTGTGGCGCGGCGCGATGAGGAAACTCACATCCGACCATTCGCCGGTCGGCGAAGAGGAAGACGCCGGCGAGCTGACGGAGGAAGAAGCGATGCTGCATCCGCGCCGCAACGAGGTCTACCGGGACGTCGGATCGCGCCTGCGAACGGCAGATGAGGATGGGTTTATCGAGATCCGCAAATGCCGTTTCCGCCCGGACGCGGCCATTCTATTGTGTAGCGATGGGGTGACGGACCAACTGACTTTGGCGCGCGTGCGCGAAATCATCGGCCGGTACGATGGCGATCCGGAGCGGGTGGCGCGGGAAATCGTGGAAGCGGCCAATGAAGCGGGCGGGAAGGACAATGCCACCGCGCTGTTTGTGGCGGGACCGGCGTTCGGTTCGAGCCACGAGAGGACCCGGCTGCGCCTGCCAACCACTCGGATCACCGGTCCGGGCCGAAGGATTGCAGGGCGTCTGCTGTACCTGGCATACGGTCTGCTAATCGGAATGCTGGTTTGGGCCGTGTGGCGTTCGGCGAGAGGATGAACCGATGAGCGAACTGGCCGCGGACTTCAGAATCGGCCGCTATGAAATTGTGCGCCGGTTGAGCACCAGCATGAGTGAGGTCTATCTCGCCATAGACACGGTAGAAAACCGGAAGGTCGCGCTGAAGCTCATCCCCATCAATGGCGATAGCGCCGGCCAACTGATTCTGGAAGCGGAACGGCGTGGGGCTGCCATCCAGCAGGAGCTGCGCGAAATCGATCCACGAGTGATTGAGATTTACGAGTTCGGCGATGCCGATGGCTACTTTTTTGTGGCCATGCAATACGTGGAAGGGCGGAATCTGGCCGAAGTGCTCAGCTCGGAAAACGCGATCGACCCGCATCGGGCTGCGAGCATTGCGCTCGAAGTCTGCGAGCAGCTCGCCAAGTTCCATACCTGGCAAACGGCTGTGGTCCACGGTGATATCAAGCCATCGAATATTCATCTGGGCCACAACGATACGGTACGGCTGCTGGATTTCGGCATTGCGAAAAGACTGCGGCCGGATTGCGCTTCTACCCTGCACCACTTCGGTAGCCCCGGCTATTGTGCTCCCGAGCGGCTGGCGCGGTCTGAAGTGGATCAACAGTCGGACCTATGGGCGGTGGGCGCGACACTCTATGAAATGTTGGCCGGGGCGCCGCCTTATCAGGCCGAAAACACGCGCAAGCTGGAGGCGTTGATCCGCAATGGCCGGCCGCCGCGTGCCCTGGCGGCTTCATGCCCCAGGAGCCTCCGCGCGATCGTGATGAAAGCCTTGGCGCCCGACCCACGCCGCCGGTATAGTTCGGCCGAGGAGTTTCAGGCCGATTTGCAGGCTTTTCTGGAGGACCGGCCGGTATTGGCGGAAATGGAACGGCGCGGGGGATGGAGTCCGAATGCGACCATCGAAGCCGCGCGCGCCTGTTTCCGCAAAGCCACCAAAACTCTCCGCAAAGCCCGCCGCAGTTTGCATGCCGGCAGCGCTGTAGCCTGGTTTGCCACCGGCATGACCATCTGGTTCGCCGGCAACTTCGCATGGAAAGCGTTGCAAGCCGCGCGCAGCACCCCGGCAGCAGCAAGCTCCACCGACCTGATGCTGCCGATGCTTTATGTAAAGACAGCGGACCAGGTTTTCGACGATTACCGCACCAGCACGGACCCCTCACTCGACGATTTCGACTGGCAGAAAGCCGAGGTATGCCTGACCCGCGCAGTCGATCTGGGTTCCAAGGATGCCGGCACTCAGGGGAAACTCGCCCTGGCGAAAGGCTACGCGCTGCTGGAGCGGCTGGATAGCGGGCAATACTCGGATGCCGCCGCCAAGAGGCTGCGCGCGAGCGCGCGAGCGCTGTTTGCGGGCGCAGCGCTCGAAATGCCGCAAGACCCCGCGCCGCATCTGGCGTTGGCGCGTCTCTACGTCTACCCGGGACCGAACGGCAGCCCCGCTGTTGACCAGGCCATGAGCGAATTCGCGCAGGCCGAAAACCGGGGCGCGGTTTTGGGGAGCCGGGAAATCGAGCAGGAGGGCGATGCCTATCGCCTGCGCGCGCTGGATGAATTTGAAAATTTCGAGTGGGATGCCGCCGAGCGCGATGCGCAGGCCGCGCGCCACCAATATGAGCGCATTCCCGGTTTTGACCAGGTAAATGCGCATCTGCGCGAATTGGCCAGCATTCGCCGGCCGGTGAAGAAATTCCGGAGAACCGTTCGATGGCGGTAACGAAGAGTTGGACCGCCGCCGGAACCGCGCCGGCCGCCCTTGCGGTAGAAGCGGCGCCCCGGCCGCGGAGCGAACTGAAATGGCTCGTGGGAGCCTCGCTCCTGATCGCAGCCGGGCTGGCGATGGTGTTCGCGGCCAAGACAGAGGGTGAAGCATCACTTCAGACGGCCGTGGTCAACCTGAACACCGTAACCAGCGCGGATGAGCTCGAGCCGCTATTTGCAGGCGCGAATTCCGATCTCGCCCATGATCTCTTCTCCTATCTGCAGCAGGCGCGGCCATTGAAGAACGCCGGCGCCGTTGCCCGCCACATGCCGCGGCGTCTCTTCGC